>PUNK01000042.1 GCA_003552585.1 Thermoplasmata archaeon
GACTTTCCATATTTATAGTTTTATCCTTAGGGACCCTACAATTAGAGATATATAGGGTCGTATATGTATTTGTAGGACGATGAAGATCAATATCCGTCAAGTCGAAAAAGAGGAGATCAAAAATCTAGGCGATATGTGGTACGAGTTGGCAAGTATGCACGAGAACATCATGGAAGGATATGAATTAGCAGAGGATCCAATACTGTCATGGATCCAATTCATCGAGAAAGGGACGGAAAAAGAAGGGATGGTCACATTGGTCGCTGAAAAACAAGGGGAGATCGTAGGTTTCGTCAGTGCCGTACTAAGGAGAAGACCTCCATTTTTTTCTAAAAGAGATATAGGATTGATACTCGATCTTTTCGTAAAAGAGGAGTACAGGGGAAAGGGAATAGGTACCACTTTAGTATCTGCTGCTGAAAAATGGATAAAGAACAACGATGTCGATATCGCTGTGATGACCGTTTCGCCTTCGAACAAAACTGCTTTGAACTTCTGGGAAGAACTTGGATATGATACCTACTTAGAGAAAAAAAGGAAAGAATTGTGATCACAGATTGAAATGGTCATAACCACCCTTTAACTCGGTTTTTTCACCGTTGAGTAGATAAACACCTTCTTCCGTGATCTCCCCTATTTCAGTAAAATCGATATCTTTGATGAAGGACATCTTTTCTTCAGGGATGGTGAAAACCAGTTCGAAATCCTCTCCACCAGACAACGCCCAGAACATCGGATCCTTGTCTAAAGTTTTAGCCGCTTCTTTCGTTTTCTTTGAGATAGGAACTTTTTCTTTTTTTATCAGTGCACCTACACCGCTTTCTCTACAGATATGGTTGACCTCTGAGGCCAGTCCATCACTGACATCTATCATCGCATTAACATGATGTGCCAATTTCCTTCCTTCTTCCAACCTGCACTCCGGTTGGAGATGATATCTTGTATATCCATCTTTCCCGGCTCTCAATAGATCCAAACCAGCCCAACTTTTTCCCAGGTCACCAGTAACACATACCCTGTCTCCGATCTTTGCATCCCCTCTCATACAAAGATCCTCTTTTTTTACTTTACCTATGATAGCAACGTTGATTACCAATATATCACCGTGAGTCGTATCTCCTCCGATTATCGTGGATCCATAACTTTGACACGCCTCCAGCATACCCGAATATATCTCGTCGATATATTCTACATCAATGTCATCTGGTATGGCTATAGAAACCAACGACCACTCAGGATATCCTCCCATGGCGGCGATGTCGGATATGTTCACAACCATAGATTTTCTTCCGATCTGTCTTGGTGAGTGCCATTTTTTGTTGAAGTGATCTCCAGATACCAGCATATCCGTGGTGAGAAGTGTATAGTTATATTCGTCATCCAAGACCGCACAGTCATCTCCTATACCTTTTATAAGTCCTTCCTTCTCACCAATCCTTTCAGCTAGTCTATCGATCAATCCGAACTCTCCCAGTTCTTTGATCTTCATGGTCTATCCTCCTTAAATTTTTTGAAACTCGATTCGAACTTTTTGATATTTTCTGACGGATCGCCATACTGAGTTACACTGGATATCGCACACACCATATCGAATGATTTCGATAAAGGCTTCAGGTCCTGGTACTCTATACCTCCGATGGCTGCAGTGGGCACATCGACACTATCGGCGATGTCCATGGCTCCTTGGATACCCAGTTCATCCCATTTATCCTGCTTGGTATCTGTGGAATGAACCGGACCTATACCTATGTAATCCGCCATATCTTGTGCTTGAATAGCCTGATCAATGGAGTGGGTAGAAACTCCCAGTATTTTATCGGCTACCAATTCCCTGACTACCCGATAAGGTAGATCATCCTGACCCAAATGCACACCATCTGCATCGACTGCCATGGCAACATCGACCCGATCGTTGACTATGAAAAGAGCACGGTCTTTACAGACCTCTGAAATCCTAGATGCCTCTTCGAACAATATCCTCCCTGTAGCCTTTTTATTCCTATATTGAACGATCTTAACCCCTTGACTAACCGCCATCTCGACCTGTTCCTTAAGGGGTATTTCTAAATTTTCATCAGTGATATAATAATAATTAGATTGTTTGAGCAGACTCATCAACTGTAGTATCTATTATCATTCTATAAAGGTTTTGATGATCAAAGTATCGATATTTGAACGATTTTAAAAATCGACTGTTTGTACCCGATGCAACCCTGGTTTTGGTTTATCGTCTTCTAGATGTCTTCATCAAAGATGATCTCTTCGATCTCTTCTAACTTTTTATCTAGTTCCTTATCCATATCCTCTAGTTCTTTATCGAAATCATCGTCGAAGTGATTTAAAATATCATGATATTCGTCATCACTCAAAGTTTCCCCTTTTCGAGAGTACTTATTTGCACCTAATACAACTACTATAACTGCCCCGATTACAATAAAGAGCAGCACCGATAACGTTGGGAACTCTTTCTCTACTACCACTGATTCTGCAGACGTTACCTCATGATCATCACTCGAAACACTTATGCTGTACTCCCCAGATTCATCAGGTATCCAGATAAATTCTCCTTGATATTCCTTACCACTACCTAGTGTCACATTTTTAGTTTCTCTTATCTTATCATCGATGAGTAACTCTATCTCCTGGGTATCTTCTAATTCTCCTTCATTTGTCACCGTGAATTTTACTATCAATTCTTCCCCTTCAACTATTTCATCTGAATGACTTCTTATCTCCACTTCGAAGTTAGATTCTTCTAAAAAGTGTGCTGAGATATCCTTATAGTTATCCATGACCAATGTGATATGTTCTTCCTCACCCTCATAATATCCTGACCAACGGTATAGTCCATACCCTTCATCAGGTACTGCGGTTAATTCTACCTTCTCTCCGTGTTCGTATTCGTCTTTGTCCGGGTCAATCTCCACTGATCCCTCACCATCTGCACTCACATTCAAAGTATAGGTTTTGATCTCGAAATGTGCTATTAACTCTTTATGATCGTCGATAATCAAAGTGACTCTATCTGACGTGCTATCGTAGTCACCACTCCATCCTACGAAATCGTATCCCTCATCAGGTACTGCAGTCAAGTTTACTTTCTCCCCATGCTCGTATTCCTCTTTATAGGGCTCTACCTGGACAGACCCCTCTCCTAAAGTATCGGTCACCAAGGGATACGTCTTAGGTGTAAAATGTGCAGTAACATCTTTGTCTTGATTCATGGTTATCCGGATATCTCTATCTTCATTGGTAGTGCCCTCTATTTCCCACTTATCGAACTCCCAATTAACATCTGGAAAAGCTTCTAGAGTTACTTCATCATCCTCTAAAAACACCTCGGTCCAAGGCAAATGTTCGATCAACTTCCCGTCAACGTGAATCTCGCCATTACCGATGGATTCCTGGATATCGAGATCAACTCCGTCTAAAACCTTAACGGTCACTATATCTTCGTCGTCCTCGCTGGAAATCGCTAGATCATATTCTCCGATCTCCTTATCAGAAGTATCCCATGTGAACTCACCGTCATAGATATCACCTATACTGTAAGCAATCACTGATCCGTCCAATGAGCCACTGTAAACAACACCTTCTTCAGCATGGACAGACATAACCGCTTCATCATGTTTTTCATGCTCCCAGATCGGTTCATGAAACTCTGGATCATAGGCCATAACTGTCCCTTCCCACGATCCACTGTATACAATTCCTTCATCGACATAAACTGATTCAACTGTATTATAGTGTTCCCCATGGCTCCATATCTTGCTACGGGTAAAAGTATCAAAGGCTACTACTGTGTTGTCACTAGATCCACTATATACTACACCATTGTAATAATACACCGACCAAACATCATAATCGTGCTCTCGATGTTCCCAGATACTCCTCTGTTCTTCAGAATTGTATGCAACTACCGAGCCATCTAATCCGCCACTGTAAACAATCCCGTCCTCGACATGGATAGAAAGAACTCCGTTATCCTGCTCTTCATGCATCCATAGTTTCTCTTGCTCAACATCGTAGGCTATCACCGTTCCGTCCAAACAACCGCTGTAAACTACTCCATCCTCAGCATAAATTGAAGCGATCTGCATATCATGTTCGGCGTGAGCCCATAACTTCTCCTGGGATTCAACATCATAGGCCATGACAGTGTAGTCATTCGAACCGCTGTAGACCACCCCATCTTCATAGTGGACCGATGTGACCCCCTCTTCATGTTCATCGTGTACCCAAAGTTCTTCCTCATTTTCAGCATCAAATGCTAGTACTCTCCCATCTCCAGAACCGCTGTAGATCACTCCATCACCTTCGTTAACTGAATAAACCACTCTACTATGTATCGAATGATTCCAAAGTTCGAAACCTTCCACACCTAGTTCGACCTCTGCAGTATCTTCTAATTCTCCATCAACTAAAAACTCGACTGTTTGAGTGCCTTCAATATCCTCTATATTTCTAACTTCATATTCTATCAATGTTTCTGCACCTTTCCCAACCTTTTCATCATAGTCTGAGATATCTACTTCAAATACAGCTTTAGGAGGAGTTGGGTATGTATCCTCATCTTGCCATCTTAAGAAAGGATAGGTCTGTTTCTCTATCATATCCCACTCCTCATCAAGGTCCCAATCAGCTTCTGTAAAAGTTTCCTTCATAATCATCCGTTCAGTAGGCATACCTTTCCCTCCTTCACTTCTACGAATACCTGCGGTTTTGAAATCCCAAAAAGAATTCTCAACCATATAATCCATCCCATCTCCTACAAGACCTCCTAGCGTATAAAAACCTCTAACTTCTCCTATTGAATATGACCCGGATATCATCCCAAAGCTTTCTCCGACGAGTCCTCCTACCACTCTATGTCCATCTACACTACCAGTAGCATAAGACCTTTCTATGGTGCCAAAATTACTCCCCATAAGTCCTCCTGCAAAGAAAGTATCACCGATCACTGAAGCTGTAGAAAATGAGTTCTCTACATACCCGTAGTTAAAACCTATAAGCCCTCCTATATTACGATCACCTACCACACTTCCCGATGTTGATAATTTAGAAACGTTACTTTCAAAATTATAACCTATGAGACCTCCAACGTCCTCAGAGCCGGTTATCTCTATATCTTCCAGCCTGACGTTTTCTATTTTGGTTTCATAGGCGTAACCGAACATGCCCAGTTTAGAGTTGAAGGTTTGTTCTATCGTTAAGTTGGAAATTACATGTTCGTTACCATGGAAATCAGCCTCAAGATATGGTATATAAAGTCCAGGTTCGTCAGAAAGATCGATGTCCTCCGTTAGCCTGAATTTATAATCATCTCTACCTGCAAATCCTAATAGATCACGGAGACCCTGGATACCACTTATTTCGTAATGATCCACTGAAGGTGCTAAAGAATCCTCATAGTCCGCTATATCTAGTTCCTTATCTTTTATCCAGTCATCATACTGCCCTTGGAATAAACCACCGATGGTTATCAACCTCTCATCATTGATGGATACTTCATCTATATTGTAATAAGAGTTAGAGATGGAACCTCCTTCATTAAATCCCATGAGTCCTCCCAAGTACTGGTCGCCGATGATATCTACGGCTGCGAAAGAGTCATTTAAGATACCACTGTTCAATCCCACTAGACCTCCCATATACCTCGCGCCACTCAATCTCCCTTCGGCATAGGAATTCTCTATGTAACTATCGTAATAATTGGCCCCCACTAATCCCCCAATATACATACCGAGTCCACTTACCTCACTATAGGAATAGGAATCATTCAGACGTCCCTCAAAATTCATTCCTATGAGTCCCCCAGCAGCAATACCGAAACCGAAATATTTCACTTCTCCGTTTGTAAATGAGGAGGATACGTTTGCATCATCGTTGATCCCCACTAATCCACCAACATAGACCTCGCCCTCTACGGTTGCGGAACTAAACGATTGTTCTATGAGACCACTTAGATGATTGATTCCTGCCAATCCACCAACGTATCCTTGGCCATTCACCTTTCCTGAAACATTCGAATCGGTCACTAGGCCTCCGTTATATCCCACTAAACCTCCTACGTATATACCTCCGGTTATATTGACACGATTTAAATCTATATCCCTGATCTCAGCCTCTTTATCGGTGATCCCAAATAAACCTACATTCTCCTTTTCCGACCTATTTATATAAAGCCCTTCTATAGTAGAACCGTTGCCGTCAAAGCTTCCTGAAAAAGGTCTAAATCCGTCTTCTATGGGCCTAAACCCTTTTCCGGCATACCATTCTCTAGTTTCAGAGGCATCGATATCGTCCTCGAGGATATAGTCAGTTCCAAGATCATTTCTCATCCACTGGAGCTCAGAGGCGCTGTTTATCAAATAAGCCTCACGGTCATAATCCCACTCGGGCTCGGGAGCTTTCGTGGTCAGTCTGAATACATCCCCAAAGAATTCCTTACCATCCGCCTCTGCAAAGGCTTGGTATTCATAAGAAGTAAAATTCTTTAAACCTTCTACCTCAGTTCTCAATACCTGAGGTTCTGTGATGTTCCCCATCTCTATATATTCCCAATCCTCTCCTAATTTCCTGAATCTAAAAGATATCTGAGCTTTATCTAAATAAATACCGAGGACCTCGCTCCGTATCGTAGCATTTTCGTGGGTAAGGTCCTCTTCAGGTAAAGTGACTATCTCCACATCCCTATGGGTAGTGAAAGTTCTAGTTAATGTGGTGTTCTGTTCTTCAGTCCAATTCCCGAGGGCTTTATACTCATAATCTGTAGCCTTCTCTAAACCTTCTATTTTGTATTCAAATACACCGGTTTCGTTAAGACTTTGTTTCTCTGTTGTCGACCAATTGTATTCACCTTCCCTCCTATATCTAAAGAAAACCTCGACTTCCTCATCGACCATCTCTAGGAGCTCACCTCTTAGTACGGCACTTTCATTGGTGATCCCTTCAACATCCTTGATATTGATGTGATACGATACATTATCCAAAGCCTTGCTAGCATCTATTATACCGTACCCATATCGAGTGTTTTTAGATTCGTTGAGTGATTCTCCAGCTTCGTGATAGTCCGATGACTCTTCTAGTATCTTATAGATATCATCCACGGATAGGTGAGTTTCATACAGCAGCGCAATAGTGCCCGCAACATGCGGAGCTGCCATGGATGTACCACTGAGTTCGTTATAATCTTCTTCAGGTATTGATGACAATACATCTATACCTGGAGCAACGAAATCTGGTTTTACATACTCTTCAGGTGTATCATACCTATCATCTTCAACGATGCCACCGCTGCTGAACCCAGCGATCTCATCATTTCTATCCGACGCTCCGATGCCGAATGATTCATAGATCGCTCCGGGAGTACCCACAGTCCCCTGTCCATAGTTCCCGATAGAAACAACAGGGACCACACCTGCATCCCTCAATTTCTGTATAGGTTCCTCAAATTCATCACGATATCCTGCAGCTCCCCAAGACATACTTGCTACGTGTGGTCTGAAATCGGTTACGTTTCCACCATATTTTTCATGAAGAGGGTCACCATGCCTATCAAATGGTTCAACCTTCCACTCAAGCCCTTTTATGAGTTGAGTAAAAGATGCTCCCCCTTCGGGTAGGGTGAGGGCGTGCATCAACTCGGCCCCGGGAGCTACTCCTATACTCTTTCCACTTGAGTTTCCACCCAATACTGTTCCCGAACAATGAGTCCCATGATACTGGCTATCATATGGGGTCGAATCTTCTACTATATGACCGACCTCATCGATCTCTATCCACCCCCCGGGATAATGTGGATCATCTTCATCAACAGTCGACATCCTCCCTTCTAAATCAGGATGTTCCATATCCACACCAGTATCGGATACTGCAACGCGTACTCCAGTACCGTCCCGACCTGCCTCCCAAACATCCGTAACATTTATACGGTCTAGACCCCAAGTAAGGTCATCTTCAGATCTAACTGATTGATCTGTATGTCGATCTATCGTTTCAGAACCATATCCTATGAGATCATCCCATCTGCCCCCATCTTCACGGCTCAGTGGATCGATTTCGTGTTTATGTGTCTCATATATCTCTACTTCAAAATTTTCATGGATCCTCCATACGTTATCAAAAGTTGCCAACTTATTCAGATCCCCATAGTCTACTTCTGCAAATACAGCGTTAGCTATCCAAAAAGTGTTGATTATCTCCCCATCTATTTTATTTACAAAATCTCTGACGGCCCTTTGCGACTTTTCAGAGTAATCCTTCAATTCTTTTACGAATTCTTTCCCTTGATTAGCTAAGTCATTCTCGGTGATTTCTTCATCTTCATTATATCCATAAGGATCAAATCTTATCACGACTTCTACAGTTTCATTTTTACATATCGTATCCCAATTCTCTTGTAGATCTTCACTTAAAATGTGGTTACTTATCTCTGCATCCCCATCTGAACCCGGTACCGAGATTAAGTCATCACTTGTCTCTTGATCTGTTCTAAAAGTGCGACCAAGGGCAACACCTACAGAACTCACGATCAAACAAGTAACTACTAACAAAGTCAAACATTCTATGACTTTCATTGTCTATCACGCTTCTATATCTGGTCGGAGACCACATCAAAGCCCCTTGAGTGGTTCTAGTTGATTACGATGGTTTATATTTTTGGTTTATCCTACCTACGATCGAGCCTCTTGAGTAGAAAGATTTTTTATCCCTCAGATATATAACACTCAAGGACGTGAACTATGTTGAGTTACATCATCTCTCAAATCAGCTATCCATTTCTCATAATCCAAGGTGCCCTGATATTGTGCTGTGGAGTACTGATATTCGCCACTATATTATTGATTATATTCTATTTGTTATTCAAATATTCAAGTAGTTCAAAGCCATATGAAAGAAAAGAGAGTTCGGAAACTTACCAACAAAGGGATACAGAACGATACAAAGAAGCAGATATCGATTTTGAACAAAAGAAGAAAGAGAGCGATGTGTCTTTCATGGATAAGATACTCCGAAGAAAAAAAACCTGTGAAGACTGTGGGTCCGAACTTATGTACAAAGAAAGTTACGATAGTTACTACTGTCCCGAATGCAGAACCTTTAAATGATCTTTATTTTTCTAACTCCTTGAGTATCCTGAAAAGCTCGTCTTCAGGTCTCTCTTTTACTTCTTCATCATGATAAAACAATCTTCCATCTCCTTCACAGACCTCACCGATAACTTTGCCTTCATCACAATCGACTCCCTCTGTAACAGTAGCCAATAAACATCCAGAAGAGATCAGATATAGTGGGTCTA
>PUNK01000006.1 GCA_003552585.1 Thermoplasmata archaeon
AACGAGCCTGAAACGCTCAAGAAATCGCTCAACGTCGGCACACTCACCTATGGGCTGGCCGGTACGGGTGATCAGGACTTCGCCATCAAGTCCCGGGTCGTCGAAGGCTACACCTACACCACTGACGAGTACGACCTGATGAACAAGGAAACGCGAAACGCGGTCTACGAGTCCGGTACGATGCGAGATGAGGAGGGCGGACAGTCCGAAGCCCTCTTCGACTTCGTGAAGGTCCAACCCGGCAACGACCTCGTCCACTTCGTCACGCTCGAGGCGGCAACTGGCCCCATGTTGCTGTACGTCTTGCACAACATCCTGAACACGGGCAAGTATGGCGCTCGAGAGACGAGAACGGGGCGAAACATTCGTAACGAAATCCTCGGTATCATCCTCGGAGAGCACGACACGTCGCTGTCGACTGGTGAGCTCCTGATGGAGTATCACGACGAGAATGACGATATTCGAAAGAGCATCGGTGAGTACGTTTCGGACGTTCGCCGCACTGATTGGGAGGTTTACGGCGATTTTGATGGTGCCGAGGATATCCCAGACTGGTTCGAGCGATTGCAGGCAGTCGCTGCGCGAGAAGCAGAAAACGCCGACGAGGTGCTACGTGCGGAGTTCGAGAGCCTGACGGAGGAGGCGAAACACGAACTCCTAGACGATGATTGAACAGACGTTCGAGGCGACGCTGTACGCACCGCTCTTCTACTCGAGTTCAGAAGGGCGGGCGATTCGGACCCAGTCGACACTCTCAGCCACGGCACTCATGCATTCCCTCGGATACCGGTATTTCGGGATGGAAAAACGCTATGCTGAGGTCGGAGATGAAGCGATAACGCCGGACTACTCTCATCTCGAGGACGCCCCGTTTTTCGTCACGGACATGCGGCCGGTCGCTGTCCGGACTGACGAACGGACGTTTCGAAGTACCGACTATCGGTCTGAGCGACACTTCACGACGAACGATCCAGATATCGCGAAACAGATCGCTGGGACCGGAGCAAAGTCGATCCCGTCGATTCTCGAGGATTCGGGTGCGGCCTACCAGACGATGCGAAACTACGTCGGAGTTGCGCCTGGGTCGACGTTTGAATTCACTGTCTGGAGCGAGAACGAACCTCCTCGCCGACCGTTCTTCCGGATGGGAATCAAACAGACGGGGGAGTTCAGGGCGAAGACGTCGGAACTTGGTACCCTCGTCCTGAACAAGTACCTTCTTTCGGAGGTGTATAATCTTCCCGACGACCTCCTTGCGAGGTTGCTGGAGGAAAGTCGATCGTTCGAGCGAGGGAACGATCCTCGACTACAGCACTTCGTCGGACCGGATCCGGATTTCGTCCGTGATCACGTTCTTTCGGAGGTACTCGAATGAGTCGCTTCGAGGTCGCTGGTGCATCTCTCGCAACGGAGCCGCCAGAACCCACACTCGCAGAACGTGGCTTCGAGTACGCACGCGCGTTCCAGAACCGCGTCGTCGAGTGGATCCACGATGGGGTAGTGCCAGTCGCCGTTGTTCGAGCGCCAACCGGTGCAGGGAAGACAGCGACGTTCTACGAACTCATCGACGAGCGCGAGATGACGCTGCTCGTGTACCCGACGAATGCGCTCTTACGACAGCAACGTGAGCGGTTCGAAGACGAGGGGATTGCAGCGAGCGTCCTCAGCGGCAATACACTCGATGGACACGGACACCAACGGACTGAAAGTCTGCTCCAGTACGTGAACAAGTACGCCGCCGACCACGAAGTCGTTCTCACGAACCCGGACATTCTGCAAGCAGCGATTCAGGCCATGTATCGGGGCGGAGAGCCGATGCGGTTTTTCAATAAGTTCGACGCAATCGTCTACGACGAGTTTCACTTCTACAGCGCACTTGCCGCAAGCGGGCTGTTACTCCAGACGAAGATACTTGCAGAACGTCATTCTGACCCAAAGATATTGCTCGCTTCGGCGACACCGAACGAGGACTTCGTCGATTTCCTTCGAAATCGTGTCGGCCTCGAGGTGTACGACATCGACGCGAAATACGTTGAAGACGGCGATCAATTCCGCCAGTCGGTGGAAGTCATTCGGCACGAAGAACGGAAGATCTTGGATCAACGCGAGGAGATTGCGACAGCCCTCTGTGACGAGATTGAGTCAGCAGGCAAGTATGACGAGCCTCACGCAGTTGTCGTATTCAACAGTGCAAAAGACAGTAACGAGTTCCATCAGTTCTTGCACGACGAATATCCGACCGTCTTCGAACACACGGTCAAGGATAACGGGTTCGATACGAACGACGAGTCTATCAATCTCGATGATGAAGAATTCTACGTTCTCAATACGACGAGCAAGGGCGAAGTCGGACTCGATTACGATGTTACGACACAATATATGGAGAGTCCACGGTCTGCGAGTGCCTTTCTTCAGCGATTCGGCCGTGCGGGCCGGGAATCCGAGGCGACAGTACACATTTACGGCCTTGGACAGGGGCCGTGGGGAGACCCTGTCGACTTTCCCACGTTCGTATCCCAGATTTATGATGGTCTCGAAGCAACCGAGATGGACCACGACTGGCTCGCCGATCTCGTCGGGTTTCGGGCCGCCTACGCAATGGCGGTTCGTGCAGACAGATCTGGCTGGTTCAACGAGGAGCTCCGCGAAGATTTCGAGCGGAACGTCGAGCGGTACGATCGATGGCGGGGATTCATTGCGAAGATTGAACAGGAGATCGACGCGATCAGGGATGGATTCAATCCTGGAAAATATCAGAAAAATAACTCTGAAGCGAAATTACTTCGATTCACGAAACACTGTTTTCAAGCTTTCCAGGGGCTGCGTGGTCAGTCGTTGTCGGCATCGATCAAATACCCACGCGGCGATCGACTCGGCGTGACGACGTATGACCTAACGACGACACTTCGCCACTACGACATTGCTAGTGTCGAAGATGATGAAGTGCTTGTTCTCAAACCATTAGATGAGGACGCCCTGTTTCCAGTGACGGCACGACTTCCCGAGTATGAGACGGAACCTACGCAGTACGACAAGCCGACGAACGAGATCGAAGAGTTACTCCAGACGAAAATACATCGCCAAATTGAACAAGCAGAGTTGAATACGGATTTCGAGGTTAGTATTGATTTGCTACACCGGTTCTTCTATATTATTCAGATTACAAACTCAGTAGTTCCTAGTCGGATCACGACTGCGAACTACGAAATAAATATTGACTCAGATCGTAATGGTCCACCAACGATCGACGTAAGCCCACGGAGTTATGAGTGAGGAACTGATCAACGTTTCTGATTTAAACCAGTACGCGTACTGTTCTCGTCGGTACTGGTATCTCCACTTTTACGATACTCAGGGTCGAAACTACGAACGAATCGAAGGAAAGACTAAACACGAGAATCAGTCGAAGCGTGGTAACTGGCTGAACGAACTGTACCTTGAATCCGCTCGCCTCGGTCTGAAAGGAAAAATCGACGTTCTCGAACTCGAGAACGAACGTATCGTTCCGATTGAACGGAAACGAGCGGAGAGTGGACAATATTACAGAAGCGACGAGGTACAGCTAGCGGGCTACTGTCTGCTTCTTGAGGAACACGTCGGTGAACCGATCCGCGAAGGCGCAGTCTATCTCTACGAAACTGATCAGCGCATGCATATACCGATCACCGAAGATCATCGTGAGGCTGTTCGAGAACAGGTCGAAGCGATGCAGTCGATGGCCACAGATTCCGTACCGCCATTTACCGATAACCCGAAAAAGTGCGAAGCCTGTTCGGCTCGAGAGTACTGTATGCCGGCCGAAACAGCCCGCCTCGAGCCCGAAAAAGCCCGGGGAACGGGCTGGGAGGATGTGATATGAAAGCGCCGGAGGGGATGTTCGACGAGTCGGTCATCTACGTGACCCGACAGGGTGCACAGGTCCAGGTCGACGGCGGTCGGATCGTAATCTGGGACGTCGACGGCGACGAGGGCGAGCTGGCGTCGTTTCCGATCGAGAAACTCGATACGATCAACGTCTTCGGCGGCGTCAATTTCAGTACGCCCTTCGTAGCCCGAGCGAACGAGCACGGGATCGTCCTCAACTACTTCACCCAGCACGGCAAGTACCGGGGAAGCTTCGTCCCCGAGAAGAACACGATCGCCGAGGTGCGACGGGCACAGTACGATCTCTCGAAGGACGAAGAACTCGCCATCGCTCGACAGATGATCGCCGGTAAGATACGCAACGCCCGGACCCTCCTCTCCAGGAAGGGTGTTTATGGAACGGACGTTCTGAAAGATCTCGGCGTTCGGGCGGAATCCGACGTGACGAAAGACGACCTCCGGGGGACGGAAGGCGAGGCCGCGGAACGGTACTTCCAGTTGCTCGATCAGACGCTCGTCGACGGCTGGACCTTCGAGAAGCGAACGAAACGCCCACCCGAAGATCACATCAACTCGCTACTGTCGTTGACGTACGTCTTCATGAAAAACGAGGTTCTGTCCGCACTTCGCCAGTACAATCTCGATCCGTTCCTCGGGGTGTTACACGCTGACCGACACGGCCGGCCGTCACTTGCCCTCGACCTCCAGGAGGAGTTTCGCCCGATATTCTGTGACGCGTTCGTCATCCGGCTAATCAATCGTGGTGTGATCGACCACGACGACTTCCGTACCGACAACAGACTCAGCGACGACGCGTTCAAAACCTACTTGGAGAAATTCGAGGATTACGTGAACGAGGAGCTGACCCACCCCCACTTCGAGTACACCGTCACACGTCGGAAAGCAATCAGACAGCAGGCAATTCTCCTTCGGAAAGCGATCACCGGTGAGCTCGACGACTACCACCCGCTCACGTTCTCGAGATAACATGCGTCTCGCGATCGCCTACGACGTCAGCGACGATTCGAACCGCCGTCGAGTGTACCGAACCCTCGAGCGGTACGGTGCGTGGAAACAGTACAGCGTCTTCGAGCTCGAGATCTCGAAAACCGAACGCGTCGAACTCGAGGACGAACTCGAGACACACATCGATCCGTCGGACGGGGACCGGATTCGGATCTACCGCCTTTGCAGCGGCTGTCAGGAGGCAACGACGGACCTCGGTGCCGATCAACCTGACGAATCTTCGAACGTGATCTGACCGCAGTCTTCATCTACCCTTATCAAGTCCGTGGACAGCCCCCGTCCACGAACGACCGGTCCGAAATCGCGTATTGAGAAACGTTTATTTGCTCTCTGTACGGATATCAACCCCCTGTCGCGACGGACAGAAAACCCAGCACGGGATTGAAACAACCATGAACTCCGCTCGAAAGTTGCAGTTCTACGTCGCGACGGACAGAAAACCCAGCACGGGATTGAAACATCTCCTTAAACTCCCCAGTGTTCTGAACCGTCTCGTCGCGACGGACAGAAAACCCAGCACGGGATTGAAACGGACTCCTCGAGGAGTGTCAAGATCTCCTCCTGGCAGTCGCGACGGACAGAAAACCCAGCACGGGATTGAAACAATTTCATCCTGACGCCGACGCGCCACGCTTTCAGGCGTCGCGACGGACAGAAAACCCAGCACGGGATTGAAACATCGCATGAGCCTCCGAGAGATACCGCACGAAGTCGTCGCGACGGACAGAAAACCCAGCACGGGATTGAAACAGATCGTCTACTCCGCGTCGCAAGACGATACCGTCCGGTCGCGACGGACAGAAAACCCAGCACGGGATTGAAACTCGACTCGCGACCGCGCCCGCTCGACGAGCTCGAGCGTCGCGACGGACAGAAAACCCAGCACGGGATTGAAACATGCGGTAAGGCCCAGTGCATAAGCGTATAGCCAGGTCGCGACGGACAGAAAACCCAGCACGGGATTGAAACGTCGTGAAACCGAACTGGATCACCCGGCCGCCGGGGTCGCGACGGACAGAAAACCCAGCACGGGATTGAAACTCACCTTCGAGAGACGGTCACAGAGACGGACGTTGATGTCGCGACGGACAGAAAACCCAGCACGGGATTGAAACATAAGCCTCCCCACTCATTCGCTACCACTCTCCATAGTCGCGACGGACAGAAAACCCAGCACGGGATTGAAACAGGTCTGCACGGGTAATAACAGGAACTTGCTCAAGGGTCGCGACGGACAGAAAACCCAGCACGGGATTGAAACACAATTGACGATGAGTCAGACGATTAAGTTCCAGTGGTCGCGACGGACAGAAAACCCAGCACGGGATTGAAACCTATCCTCAATGGCTTCATCCATGTCTTCCAAGTCGTCGCGACGGACAGAAAACCCAGCACGGGATTGAAACTCGTCACTCGACCCAGAGAAGACGACACTCCCATGTCGCGACGGACAGAAAACCCAGCACGGGATTGAAACAACCATGAACTCCGCTCGAAAGTTGCAGTTCTACGTCGCGACGGACAGAAAACCCAGCACGGGATTGAAACCATGGTCGTGGTTTTCGGACCCGAGAGCGATCTATGGTCGCGACGGACAGAAAACCCAGCACGGGATTGAAACATGAGAACGACCCGAACAATCCGGGGTTGATGTATGTCGCGACGGACAGAAAACCCAGCACGGGATTGAAACGAGTTGAGCGCGTATCGTGGCGCTCGAGCGTACTATGTCGCGACGGACAGAAAACCCAGCACGGGATTGAAACAGGATAGCTACTGGTTTGCTCGGGGATTCGGGGAACCGTCGCGACGGACAGAAAACCCAGCACGGGATTGAAACCTGGTTGGGTATCTTCTACCACTTCGGCCTGTTTCGTGTCGCGACGGACAGAAAACCCAGCACGGGATTGAAACGGGACGGCACTACGTCTACCAGTTGGGCCGACAACTCGTCGCGACGGACAGAAAACCCAGCACGGGATTGAAACCCCAGATGATCCGCGAGGTCCTCGGTCGGACGCGCGAGTCGCGACGGACAGAAAACCCAGCACGGGATTGAAACGACACCCTCGTTGAACGCTTCCCACTCATCAGTATCGTCGCGACGGACAGAAAACCCAGCACGGGATTGAAACATCGCCGATCACTACCGGCGCGTGGAGTCGACCGTGTCGCGACGGACAGAAAACCCAGCACGGGATTGAAACAAGAGGGACCTCTGGCTGGAGTGCCCGACGCGATCCGTCGCGACGGACAGAAAACCCAGCACGGGATTGAAACCTCGATACCTACGATCCCGAGTCGGGGACCTTTACCGTCGCGACGGACAGAAAACCCAGCACGGGATTGAAACATAAACGACGGGAGGTCCTCAGTAATCTCCCGCGCGGTCGCGACGGACAGAAAACCCAGCACGGGATTGAAACCAACATAGTGTTGCTGTCATGTCCGTGCTACAATATGGTCGCGACGGACAGAAAACCCAGCACGGGATTGAAACGGATCGTCTTATCGGCGGTCGTCTTTGCGTTGTGTCGCGACGGACAGAAAACCCAGCACGGGATTGAAACTGGAGCACTTCGTCCTCAACGCCGGTATCTGCGAAGTCGCGACGGACAGAAAACCCAGCACGGGATTGAAACGACGACATCCCCCTCCGGGGAGACGGCGGCCGTCCGGTCGCGACGGACAGAAAACCCAGCACGGGATTGAAACCCGTCCGCAGCATCGATCGCGCGGACCGTCTCGTCACGTCGCGACGGACAGAAAACCCAGCACGGGATTGAAACATTTCGACGAAGAAGAGTTCACCATGTCCACCGCCGTCGCGACGGACAGAAAACCCAGCACGGGATTGAAACAGCTGTTGATTGCACAGCCGCGGGGTGAGGAGGATGAGGTCGCGACGGACAGAAAACCCAGCACGGGATTGAAACTCGGTTATCTGAGTTATTGGCGGTTCGCGTTCGCGGGTCGCGACGGACAGAAAACCCAGCACGGGATTGAAACCCGTCCGAGGCATCGAGCGCGCGGACCGTATCGTCATGTCGCGACGGACAGAAAACCCAGCACGGGATTGAAACTTCATCCACATCATCCCTGGCTTCTAATTCGTCCGCCTGTCGCGACGGACAGAAAACCCAGCACGGGATTGAAACATATGCCGGAACAGTTGGTTGAACTCGCGTCTACCGTCGCGACGGACAGAAAACCCAGCACGGGATTGAAACAGGATATGCGTTGTTGGAACGTCGGAATTATTCAAGCGTCGCGACGGACAGAAAACCCAGCACGGGATTGAAACCCGGGCGCTCTAACCCCGCCCGCGATCGGTCGTGGAGTCGCGACGGACAGAAAACCCAGCACGGGATTGAAACCTCATTATCAAGACCGACAACGACGGCGCCGGCCGTCGCGACGGACAGAAAACCCAGCACGGGATTGAAACTCCGAATGATCCGCGAGGTTCTCGGTCGGACTCGTGACGTCGCGACGGACAGAAAACCCAGCACGGGATTGAAACTGGGTTCCCCGAGACCGTGGCGATCTTGTCGATCTGGTCGCGACGGACAGAAAACCCAGCACGGGATTGAAACATTCCGGCCGCAGCTGTGCTCGCGGTGCTGATTGGGTCGCGACGGACAGAAAACCCAGCACGGGATTGAAACCGGTCGGGCATCCCGACCGCGCCGGATGGGTGAAAGGTCGCGACGGACAGAAAACCCAGCACGGGATTGAAACACGTTCTTCGGATGCTGCAACCCATTGTGAGATAGTCGCGACGGACAGAAAACCCAGCACGAGATATAAACACCGAGCAACGGCGATTTAAATCTCACGAGAGCTCGTCTGAAATATTGGGGTGGTGGATTGTGCTCGCGTCTCGATAGCCGTTTCAATCTCACGAAAGTTCTGCTGAAACGAACGCTGAGGCGTTCGTCGGGGGCTGTACGTACCGCTTCAACCCCACGAGGGTTCGTCTGAAACTCGAGACCCGGAACTCCTCGGGGAGGATTTCGCTGCTTCAACCCCACAGGGGTTCTGCTGAAACGATCCGCTCGAGCCCGGCAAATCGACGATCATCTACGCTTCAACCCCACGAGGGTTCTGCTGAAACCGTGCCACCTAGGCACGGGCTCACTACTCACCGAGCGCACACAAGTGTTTCCGTCGACTCTCGATCTCCCGGAGATAGATGACCCGCCCCTCCGGCTGGTCCGCC
>PUNK01000039.1 GCA_003552585.1 Thermoplasmata archaeon
AATATCGTTTTTGCATATCTTTTTTTCCTCTAGTACTAATAACCGATATAATGCACTAATGATGATTACTCCTGTTAGTATGGATATAGATATAATACGTAAAGTCAAAGAATCGGGCTCCTCAGATAAAGACATTAGTAATGATATAGTTATTATAGGGCATAATAAAATACCGGTGAGGAGAATGAATCTTTTTTTTAATTCCAAAAAACTATAAATAATAATAAGGAAACAAATAAGGAACCCTGCACCTACTGGGATGAAAAAAATAAGAAAAACAAAACACAAAATTGCCGGATTAATAATAAAATTTAGACCTAAATAAAATGCCAAAAATAAGGATAACGCAATTCGACTTCCTAACCTTTCGCCCAAGTGTGCATAATCATGATAATATCTTGTTAAAATATATGCCGCAACAAGACCAAAAGAGGGGGACGGAGGAAAAGTATTAACATCAACTATCAATAAACCTCCCGCCACCAACAGAATCAAAAATTCCTTACGCTCCATAGATGCTCCTCCGCGGAAGAGAAAGTTTTTCAATCTTTTTCATCAAGACCATTTATCCAACGGCCCACGCCACCTTATCGGCTCGACCCATATATAAGCTTGAGGGCCTGATGCTATCAAAACTTTAGTGATATCACATATTTCAACAAACATGTGATCTCTACCCAGATCATTATCTAATATTGGAAAAACAATGAAAAAAGACTAGAATCACATAAACGTGACATGCTCGTTTAGTTTATAAGTTTCAAAGGTTTAGTGACTTCTCAGGTCAAAGATATCTTCTAATATATCATCTCGAAGAACGGCGAACGTCATGGATAGATCGGCGATATCACTGAAAACTTGACAGGGTCATTTAACACAAAATATTTTATATAACATTACGTGCTTACGGGTATAAGGTTAAAAAATTAGTTCCTGATGGAGAGTAATATTGATGGAATCAATCGTTGAGGAAGCTCTTTCACGAAGTGGCCCCCGGAGAGCAGGGGAAAAAGATGAAACCGAAGCAAGAGACCTCTCTGCAGATGATAAAGAACTGCAGGAAGTCCTCGCGGGACTGAAAACCGATATCAAGATCATAGGTGTAGGAGGAGCAGGCTGCAACACCATTGACAGGATGACAGAGGAGGGGATACAGGGTGCGAAGCTTATAGCCGCCAACACCGATGCTCAACATCTATTAACAGTTCACGCTCAGAGAAAAATACTGATTGGCCGTAGGAAAACTCGAGGGCTCGGAGCAGGTGCCCTGCCCCAGGTCGGTAAGGAAGCATGTGAAGAGGCAAAAGAAGAGATAAGTGCTTTGTTAGAAGGGACCGATCTAGCTTTCGTAACCTGTGGACTAGGGGGAGGAACCGGAACAGGAGCAGCTCCAGTTATTGCAGAGATAGCAAAAGAGCAGGGTGCACTCACCGTAGCTGTTTGTACGACTCCTTTCAAGGCCGAAGGTGCATCTAGGATGGAAAATGCGGAATGGGGACTCGGTCGGCTCAAAGCAATTGCCGACACAGTCATCACCGTACCGAACGATAAGCTGCTCGAACTCGTTCCAAGATTGTCATTGAATAAAGCATTCAAGATAGCCGACGAGGTGCTCACTAGATCGATCAAAGGTATTACGGAAGTTGTTACCAAACCAGGTCTGGTAAATCTCGACTTCAACGATTTGAAGACTGTGATGGAAGGTGCAGGAGTAGCCATGATCGGCATGGGAGAGGACGACTCCGAGAACAGGGCAGAGAAGGCGATCGAAGAGGCTATCAATTCCCCACTGCTCGAAGTCGATATAAGCGGTGCGAACGCAGCACTGGTCAACGTGGTCGGTGGAAATGACATGACCGTCTCAGAGGCGGAGAGAGTGGCCCAGATAGTTGAAAGCAAGATCGGACAGAACGCTCGTATCATATGGGGCGCTTCGATAGAGCCAACTCTGGACAAATCACTGAGGGTCATGGTCGTGATCACCGGTGTAAAATCAAAACAGATATTCGGTAGACAAAAAGCTCCTGGTAAAGAAGATATAGAGACAATCGCATGAGGTTAGACAGATGGACATAGTGGAGAAGTCATGGGACGTACAAAAGAAAATCGAAGAACGTGCGGGGAAGATAGGTAAAGGTAAGTATGGACGAGTTCTGAAGATGGCCCGAAAACCGGATATGGAGGAGTACAAAAAGACTCTGACTATCTGTATGATCGGCTTACTACTTGTGGGAGGCCTCGGGTTCCTGATCTACCTTTTATTTCAAAATGTCCCTGAATACTTATCACTGGTCGTCTGATTGGAGGGATACGAATGGGACTTCTTGATGATTTTTCAGAAGAAGAGATAAAAAAGGAAAAAAAGGAACCGAAAAGGCCTGAGCCGGAAGAGATTATAGAAGAACCCAAAGGACTTATCATTCAGTGCGATTCTAAAAGCGAGTCCATAACTACGGGAAATAAACATACTTACAATCTTGATATAATCAATGATACTTCTGAGGAACAAGATTTGATCGTGACTGCCAGGATATTTTACAGCTCTGAAAAAGAGGATAGGGTAGCATGGGAGGCAAAGATGCAGGACGAAAAATCCCTTTCCCGCGAAGATGATGTTTTCAAAAAAGAATATTCACTCGAAAGAAATGAAAAGATGCCCTTCAAAGTGGAGGTATGGGTTCCAGACGGGGCAAGCTATGGTGAAAAACTCGAAGTTTTTATTGAGGCTACGTCAAAAAAGAACCGTTTGGTTTCAGACACGATAGATCTGCTTACGATAGCCCGACCGACAGTTATAGCAGTTAAAACACAGATTGGGCAGGAAAAGAACGTTTCAGACTATCTTTCCAATCTGGCAAAAAACAAAGACCTGGGTATTTTTTCTATATTGAGTCCTAAACCAGTCAGAGGATACATATTTTTAGAAGTGATGAGCCCACATCCTATCGAAGATGCGATCGGCACCATGAGGAAGGCGAAGGGAGTCGTTGACGGAGAAACCGACATAAAGGAAATAGAACACTTCCTCGCTCCGAAGTTGGCTGTGGAAGGGATTGCAGAGGGAGATATAGTGGAACTCTCTGCCGGTCCCTTCAAGGGTGAGAAAGCTCGGGTCACCAAGATCGATGAGTCCAACGACGAAATAACCGTTGAACTGTTCGAAGCGACGGTCCCCATACCTGTTACCATCAGAGGGGACCACGTTAGAGTGATTGAAAAAGAATGATGTGATAAAATGGCAACAGAAACAATAGAAGCACTCGTAGATGGTGGCGAGGCCAGTGCGGGACCACCTCTAGGTCCGCAGCTGGGTCCATTGGGTGTAAACATAATGGAAGTCGTCAACTCGATAAACGAAAAGACAAGTAAGTTCAAAGGTATGAAAGTTCCGATCAAGCTTACCCTGGACACAGAAACAAAAGAATATGAGATCGAGGTCGGAACCCCTCCCACCTCGGCTCTTATCATGGAGAAAACTGGAGTCGACAAGGGGAGTGGAGAACCTCACTCAAACATCGTCGCGGACCTTTCCATGAAAGAGGCCACGGAGATCGCCGAGATGAAGGAGGATGATCTATTGGGTAAGGATCTAAAAGAGAAGACTAAAGAAGTTTTAGGCACCTGTGTTTCCATGGGAGTCACCGTTGAAGGAAAGGATCCGAGAGAGGCTCAAAAACTTCTTGATGAGGGGGAATACGACAGTCACTTTTAATCGAGTTCTATCTTCCTCGCTTTTCCGCGGGAGATCAATAGAGATGCAACATCCTCTCTAAGGGTTACTACGTCCTCTTTTTGCAGTGTATAGGTCCTTGAGTCTAGATCGACGAATGGAGGTATATCGTCAGTGATATGGATGAGTACCTCCCCTTCTTTCTCATCCCTTTCAGTCGGTGCTGACAATCCTTCTTCATGTTCCTCTTTAGGCGGCATTTCTATCTCTTCGGCGGATGCCTGTTCCTCAACCGCGGGTTCTTCTTTCTTAGGCACCTCTCTCCGATATTCACCATGGATCATCTCTTTCCTAGCCTCGGAAAGTAGCTCTTTCATATCCTCAAAAAGTTTCTTTTCTTTAGAAGTCATATTATGTGTTTTCACGTTCTTCGCTCCTGCTGCGGCATGGACTGCGGCTAGTGCTACCTTCCTCAACCTCCGGTTAACTAGAAAATCGAGCATAGATTTAATTTTCATCCACTCATTTTTTTTAAGCTCCCTCTCCATCCATGGATCTGTTTCCTTGATCGAATCCTTTATTTGTTCCTTCATCCCCCGAACATCTTTAAAAAAATCTCTCCTCAATTTTTGGATCGATTCGGACGATTGTTCCCTCTCCTTAACATCGACAACATCTTCTATCTTTAGTTCCCCTTCGGACATGGATTACCCCAATAGACCCAAGGGATAATATGATTTTTGGAGGAACCGGATAAGTAAAGAGCGATCATTCGAGTTCTGCACCGCAGTATTCACACTCGTCCGCACCATCACCGACATCTTCACGACAGATGGAGCACACGAACATCATCTGCTCGTAATCTGTTTCCTCCATTATTTCAGAACCGCATTTTAGACACTCAAAATCATCGGGAACGTATCCTCCGCAGAATGGACACTCAACAAGGACCTCTACGTAACCGACAGGAGCTTTACTTTCTACCATGGTAGGTGATCCTCACCTAAGGATATTAATCCTTCGTTCCTTCAACCTTTATCTCCCCCCATCTTCCACCGCTTATCTGAAGACCGTATCCCCGGTCCTGCACATATCCGTTTATCACCTTTATCTTTGAACCCAGGTTTATCTCTGTACCCACCCTTTCGGTTTCTTCATTCCACAAAGTTACCTTCACCGAGCCTGTACCGTCATCGATACGTATATTCCTGACCCTCCCTTTATTTCCTCCAGAATCAAACGTTCTTAACTCACCGAGATCTATCACTTCTCCTAGCACTGTCGCACTATCTCCAGCTTCAAGTTCAGAAATATCCTTTTCAATACTTGCCTCTGACCTACCATCCTCCGCGGCGATCAAACGGGCCACGATCTCTTCGGTGAAAAGTCCGTTGAACTCCTCTTCCTTTCTCCTCCTGACTTCGTCCATAAATTCCTCTTCATCATAGATATCGTCGACAAGTTCATAGTACTCTTCTAAAGATGCCATGTTCAAGGGGATGCTTAACCGGTAAAAAAAGGTAGTGGAAAGGGTTTAGAGAGTTCAGATGACTCCCTGGTCAAGCATGGCTTTTGCCACTTTCATAAAACCTGCTGTATTGGCCCCTAGTACTAAATTTCCCTCATCTCCGAACCTCTCCGCACTTTTAGAGACTGTTTTGTAAATTCCCTTCATTATACCCTGCAAACGATCGTCCACTTCCTCGAAGGACCAGCTCAATCTCTGAGAATTCTGAGCCATCTCTAGGCCGCTTACGGAGACACCTCCGGCGTTGGCCGCTTTAGCAGGAGCAAAAAGTACATCGGTCTCCTGGAATATCTCGATAGCTTCAGGCGTTGAAGGCATATTGGCACCTTCACCCACCGCCATAACTCCATTGTCCAACAGTACTTGAGCATCCTTGCCATCCAGCTCGTTTTGAGTTGCACAGGGAAGGGCTATATCGCATTCGTACTTCCAAGGACGACCCCTGTCTTCATACTCTACATCGTACTCTTCAGCATATTCCTGTATCCTTCCTCGACGCACATTTTTTAGTTCCTTAACGTATTCGAACTTGTCCCTATCGATCCCGTCAGGATCATATATGCAGCCAGTCGAATCTGACAGAGTAACGACTTTCGCACCCATCTCCAAACACTTGTCCAATGCGAATTGAGCAACGTTCCCTGATCCAGATATAGTGACTGTCTTATCTTTCAAACTCTCCCCATGATCCTTCAGCATCTCAGATGTCAGATAGACAAGACCGTATCCGGTCGCCTCAGGCCTTCCTAGAGAACCGCCCCATTCCGGGGATTTACCCGTGAATACGCCCTCAAATCTGTTGGTCAATCTTCGGTACTGCCCGAATAGATATCCTATCTCCCTGGCTCCAACACCTATATCTCCGGCCGGGACATCAGTATCCGGACCAACATGTCGGGTAAGCTCTGTCATGAAACTCTGACAGAACCGCATCACTTCGTTGTCAGACTTGCCTTTAGGGTCGAAGTCGGAACCACCCTTTCCGCCGCCCATGGCCAATCCTGTCAAAGCATTCTTGAATATCTGTTCGAATCCCAGGAATTTGATAATGCCAAGATAAACTGAAGGATGGAATCTGATCCCCCCTTTATAGGGACCTATGGCACTATTGAATTGCACCCTGAATCCTCTGTTCACTCGTACCTCGCCACCATCGTCAATCCAAGGAACCCTAAATATCAGCTGCCTTTCCGGTTCAACTATCCTTTCAACTATATTAGCACTCACGAATTCCGGATGTTTTTCCATGACGGGCTCTATAGATTCGAGAACTTCTCTCACCGCCTGGTGGAACTCCTCTTCACCCGGGTTTCTATCTACAACCTGCTCGTATACTTTTTCTAGCGTCATTTTTAAATCTCCTTTTTATTCAAACCTTATCGCAGTCAGCTACCGATTGTTTTGGATATGATTTAATAGTTTCGAACGGAAACCTGTTCACCATATACCCATAATAGTGGTCATATTGTACATCAAAAACAACAAACTAACACAAGTGTATCCCTCAAAGAAAGGATAAATTTACCATAAATCTTTTAAAAAGTCCTCCACTCCTTTTAGGGCATATGCAGGGGGGATGAAAGTAGAGCAGAGAAGGATATCTATAATTAATAAACAAGGTGTGACACATGAAAAGAGAAAAACACAGTAAAGCCACCATGGAAGAAATAAAATCTAAATATCCCCCGCAAAAGAGTTCTTTGATACCCTTACTCCAAGAGTGTCAAAATCGGTTCGGTTATCTTCCAAAGATGGTCATGGAGGACATCGCCAACTTTTTGAACATGCCATCTAGCAAAGTGTATGGTGTAGCAACCTTTTATGCCCAGTTTAGGTTGGAACCGCTAGGCGAACACACGATCAAAGTGTGTCACGGAACGGCGTGTCATGTCAAAGGAGCAGATAGGGTGAACGACTCCATTGAATCGGTTTTGAATATCAAAAGCGGTGAGACTACCGATGATGGACTCTTTACATTCGAAAGAGTTGCCTGCCTTGGTTGCTGCAGCCTCGCACCGGTCATGATGGTCGATGACACGGTTTACGGAGATTTAGATCGAGAGAAGGTCAAAAAGGTCATAAATAGATTCAGAGGTGATAGTGAATGAAGATAATGCTGGGATATGCATCATGCGGTATTGCCGCAGGGGCAGCGGAGGTAGAAGAGGTTTTGAAAAAAGAGATAAATAAGAGTGGGATTGAAGTTGATTACAGGAGGGTAGGATGTGTGGGCATGTGCCACAACGAACCTATAATCGAGATCGAGGATGATGGTGTAAGATACACTTATGGAAACCTTGAAATCGAAGATGTGAAGAAGATCGTAGAGGAGCATTTAAAAAAGAGGGAACCATACAGAAAGAAACTCGTTGTCCCGCCTGAGCAGGAATACGATTACTTCTCCAAACAGAAAAAGATCGTTCTACAAAATAGCGGAGTGATCGATCCCGAAGATATAGACGATTACATTCAGAAAGGGGGATATGATGCCCTTCAGAGAGTTTTGAATGAGATGGAACCCGGAGATGTGATCGAAGAGATCAAAAACAGTAAGCTCCGTGGGAGAGGAGGTGCTGGCTTTCCGACAGGATTGAAATGGCAGTTCGCTGCTGACACACCATCTGATAAGAAATACATAATATGTAACGCCGACGAAGGCGATCCCGGTGCATTCATGGATCGATCCGTTCTTGAAGGAGACCCACACGCGGTGCTCGAGGGGATGGCTATAGGCGCGTTCGCAACCGGGGCCGATGAAGCGTACATTTACTGCAGGGCCGAATATCCTCTGGCGATCCGTAGATTGAACATAGGGATAAAACAGGCAGAGCAGAGAGGATACCTCGGTGATAACATATTGGGTACTGATTTTTCTTTTCATGTTCACGTAAAAGAGGGAGCAGGGGCTTTCGTGTGCGGTGAAGAAACCGCACTCATGCACTCGGTGGAAGGAGAAAGAGGCATGCCCAGACCAAGACCTCCCTTCCCAGCACAAAAAGGTCTTTTCGGTAAGCCTACGAACATAAATAACGTAGAGACCTGGGCTAACGTACCTTGGATCATAAATAATGGAGCTGAAGCATATCACTCGATAGGAACTGAAAAAAGTGGAGGTACCAAAGTTTTCGCGCTTGCGGGGAAGATCAGAAGAGGAGGATTGGTGGAAGTTCCCCTGGGCACCACCCTCCGTGAAGTTATCTTCGATATCGGTGGGGGGATAGAAGGTGAGGCAAAATTCAAAGCGGTACAATTAGGCGGACCCTCCGGAGGTTGTCTGCCGGAAGAATATTTGGATACGCCTGTTGATTACGAAACTCTCACCGAAGCCGGTGCTATAATGGGGTCTGGCGGGATGGTGGTCATGGATGAAAACGACTGTATGGTAAATGTGGCCCATTATTTCCTAGATTTCACCCAAAAAGAATCATGCGGAAAGTGTACTTTCTGCAGGGTAGGAACGAAGAGATTGCTCGAGATGCTTGAAAGGTTCTCAAAGGGTGAGGGGTCGGAGGAGGAAATCGAACGTTTGAGATCCCTAGCATCGAAGATAAAGTCTTATTCTCTGTGCGGACTGGGCCAAACCGCACCAAATCCAGTACTTACAACTTTAAGGTACTTCTACGAAGAGTACGATGAGCATATCAAAGATCAGCACTGTAGGGCGAGGATCTGTCGTCCTATAATCACATACACCATCACCGATGACTGTGTAGGATGTACAAGATGTGTGGAAGAGTGCCCAGCTGATTCCATCCAAGGTGAAAAAGGTTCAAAACATGTGATCCAGCAAGGTATGTGTGTAAAGTGCGGTGCTTGTTTCGAGGTGTGTCCGGTTAAAGCAGTGGAGGTGGAATAGATGTCAGAAAAAATCACGATAACAATCGATGGTAAAGAACACGATACAGATAAGGATAGCTCTGTTCTCGATGCATGCAGAGATAATGGTTACTTCATACCCACCCTTTGTGAGATCGAAAGTATTCCAGATCCTTTCGGAGGTTGTCGAGTGTGTATAGTAGAGATCAAAAATGATAGAGGGTGTCTTGTTACCACCTCTTGCGATACCCCCGTATCAGAGGGGATGGAAATAACTACAGAGAACCAGGAGATAATAGAAGGTAGAAGAGCCGCTCTCGAGCTCTTGCTTTCAGAGCACACTGGGGACTGTGTAGCCCCATGCTCTTTAGAGTGTCCAGCTAGTTTAGATGTGCAAGGGTACCTAGCTCACATAGCCGCAGGAAGACCTAGAGAAGCTGTAAAATTGATCAAAGAAAAGAGTCCCCTCGCCTTGTCTTTGGGAAGGGCTTGTTTTGCACCCTGTGAAGAAGAGTGCAGAAGAGAATTGGTAGAAGATCCTATCGCTATCCGGCAAATGAAACAATTTGCAGCAGAGGAGGATATCATCGACCCGTGGACACCGAAGATACCGAAAGAAACGGGTAAAAGTGTGGGGGTTGTTGGAGGGGGACCTTCAGGACTTACTGCAGCCTATTTCCTTCGTCTAAAAGGACATCATGTAAAAATATACGATATGATGCCAGAACTCGGAGGGATGATGCGTTACGGAATCCCCAATTATAGGCTACCAAAGGACCTGCTGGATAAGGAGATAGGCTGGATCTTGGACCTTGGTGTAGAGGCTGAAACCGATATAAAGATAGGAAAGGACATCTCACTTGAAGAGATCAGGGATGAACATAACGCTGTTTTCCTTTCCACAGGTGCTTGGGAGAGTTGGATGATCCCTATAGAAGGTGTCGATCTTCCTAACGTTTATGGCGGTATAGACTTCCTAGTCGACCACACCCTGGGTAGGGAGATAGATATAGGGGATAAGATACTCGTTGTCGGTTGTGGAAACACCGCAATGGATGTTGCTCGAACTGCCCGCCGCATGGGGAAAGACGTTACGATCGTTTACCGTAGAACCGAGGAACAGGCCCCTGCGTCTAAAGAAGAGCTAAAGGAGGCGAAGGAAGAAGGGATAAAGTTCAAGTTCCTAGTTAATCCGGAGAAGATATGTGGTTGTCGAGAAGATGGGGTGGAAAGGGTGGAATGTGCAAAGATGGAGTTGGGCGAACCTGATTCTTCAGGAAGACCAAGACCTGTTAAAATAGAGGGTGAAACGATGGAACTGGAGGGAGATACTGTCATCCTTGCCATAGGACAATCACCGGAAACCGAGTTGCTCGAGAGGGAGGGGTTAAAAGTGGAGAACTATACCTTATGGATGGACGAAAAGTTCAAGACCAACTTTGATGGTGTATTTACGGCTGGAGATGTTGTTTTGGGACCTTCATCGATAGTTGAATGTACAGGCCAGGCAAGAGAAGCGGCATTGGCTATCGACGCATATCTTTCAGGAACTTACGATGTCTATTCCGTTCCCGAAGACTACAAAATACCCTTCGGATACGTTCATACCGACGAAAAAAGTGAAGAAGATTTCCTAGATTGGAACCGTTTTTCAAGGAAGAAAATGCCCGTTCTATCACCTGATGAAAGAGTAAAGAACTTCGATGCCATCGAACTCGGTTTCGAGAGTGAGGAGGCTGTAGAAGAGGCTGAAAGATGTGTTGAATGTGGATGCTTAGACAGATTTGAATGTTTGCTCAAAGAATATTCCACCCTATACGGAGTTGAACAGGAAACCTACCAGGGATTCAAATACGAATACGAAGTAGATGATTCTCATCCCAGGATCATAAGAGAGCCTGGAAAGTGTATACTATGCGGTTCCTGTGTACGCACGTCTGAAGAACACAGCGAAGGGGTTGTAGATTTCACTCACAGAGGGCTGAAGACGGTCGTGGAACCGGCCTTCGGAGAACCCCTTGGAAATATAAGCAGTAAGCTGATAGGTGACTTGGCGGATAATTGTCCTACAGGGGCCTTCGAAGAGAAGATAAAAGCTACAAAACCAGGTCCGTTTGAATTGGAAGAGATGGGGGGAACATACTGTGCCGGCTGTACACTCGGCTGCCCGATATCAGTATGGGGTTTAGACGGTCTGCCGATGAAACTTAAAGGAGTACCGGGTCCGGTCTTTAACGGACACATTTGTGATATAGGCAAGTTCGATACTTTACCAGTCCTAGATGATAGACCCGTATCACCGATGATAAAAAACGATCAAGGGTATGTTCCAGCAACTATTCATGAGGTGTCCGCTCTTCTTACTGGAAAGGTGGATATCCTCATCTCACCCTCGGCTACGAACGAAGAAATCGATGTTTTAAAGAAAATAGCTGATTCTACAGGAGGAAAATTGTGGTGCCATCAAAAGGTATACGTCCATGGTGTAGGTTTCGATGACCTATCGAGCTCGAGTCACATATACGTGGATCAGGAGGTGTATCAGTTATCCCCATTGTTCAAACATCTTGTCAAGCGTGTAAAAGAAAAAGGAGCAAATACGGTTAAAAATTTAGAGAAATCTAACTTTGCAATCGTTGCTGGAAGGAAAGTGGAAGCAGCGCACATCGTCGCTCAGAGTGGTGCTAATCCCTGTGGACTTGCTGAACTGGGAGTGTCCCAAGAGCCAGGTGATGGTGATTCACTCATTGTATATGACACAGAGGTACCTGAAGAGCACGATTATGATACGGTGGTTCAACTGGTGAGTGAAGGAGATATCATCTCTTCAGATTCAGACGGTCTTATCCCACTAAACTCGTGGCTGGAAAAAACAGGGACGATCATCAATGCATTCGGAGAGAGATTGGATATAAAGCCGGTTATGGATCCACCTTTTTCCCAAAACATCGAAATAATAGAGACGATATCGGAGTATGAAGATGGATCTTAGAAAAAGGATGTTCGAAGAAAACCGATACAAAAAAAGAAGTGATAAAAGAAACCTGGTCGCCACTTGGAGTGACCGAGAACTTTTAGATGGTGAACTTGAAGAGGCATTCACGGTCATATTTAGGACCCGCGGCTGTGGATGGGCACACCGGATGGGTTGTACAATGTGCGGTTACCATACTGATACCAATCCAGACATATCTAACGAAGATATATCCAAACAACTAGAGGAAGCACTCTCCCGGTACAACGGTGAGACGATCGTTAAATTATACACTTCAGGTAGTTTCCTCGATCCCAAGGAGATCCCCAAAGACCTTGCACAGAAAATCATCTCTTCCTTCGACTGCTCGAAAACAGTCATCGAAAGTAGGCCGGAATATGTAAATCAGGAGGTACTAAAGGATCTTAAAGTAGACGAAAAGAGTTTAGAGATAGCCATAGGTTTGGAGTCTGCTGACGACTTCGTCTTAAAAAATTGTATAAACAAAGGGTTCACGTTCAAAGATTATATGTCTGCTAGAAAGATTGTTCTAGATGCTGGATGCGGATTGCGGACATATCTCCTTCTTAAACCACCGTTTCTTACAGAGAAAGAGGCTATGGATGATCTGATCAAGTCCATAGAGAGGATATCCCATAAAAGAAATCTGATTTCCATAAACCCAGTTAATGTCCAAAACAACAGCTTCCTTGAGCATCTTTTCAGGCTCGATATGTACAGACCGCCATGGCTTTGGTCACTATTAGAGATTTTGAAAGAGATAAAAAGCACAAATAATATAGTAATATCTCGGGCAGGATTGGGGGGTAAAAGAGGAGCTCACAACTGCGGTGGATGTGATAAAGAGATAGTAGATCTCTTGGATGATTTCAACCGGACCAGAGATATCGAAAAGCTATCTCGAGGCATACCTGAATGCGACTGTAAAAAAATATGGAGATCTGATAATTGGATCGAACCGGCCTTACACTTTAGGGGAAGTCCTGAGATACTAAGCAACAGATACGCTGGCTACGTCTGAATGACGCATCATTATCATGCGAGCTATCGAGAGATTTTTTCCTTTCGTTCCTATCGCCCGAGCTTTATTCTCCGGCTTGACCTCGACTGTTCCATGTTTTACATCGTTCTTTTCTTTTATCTCGATATCTTTAACACCGTAGCTGTAGAAAATGTTCGCAAGTAATTTTTCTGGATCTTCGCTGTACTCTATAACATGAACGTTCCTTCCTAATTTTTCCCTCACCTTGGTAACGGTCTGTCCACCCTTTCCAATTGCCTTCTCGATGTCTCCTTTTTCAACCAAGAATATAACTTTTTCAGGAATATCTATACAGTCTTTGACTTTTGCACCAGTGATATCTTCGAAGAGTGTCATATATCGAAGGGTTTTTTGGTTAAGCTTGATATCTTCCATACAGTTCAACTCTTTAAAGACAATACGTTCGACTCTCCCTGTTCTATGACGGTTAAAACCGACACGGCAAATGGTTTTCCAGCGGCTGAGCCCAGGTTCTTATTTGTGCCCTCGAATTGGTATATGGGAACACCGTTGTATTCCTCCTTCAGAAAATTCTTTTCGGGACAGTTTTTTGCGACTATCAAGAGTTTAGCATTTCCATCTTCGACCGCTTTTTTAGATTGATCCACCCCTAAAAGGGTTTTACCCGTGTTCACGGCCAACCTGATTTCTCTGTTAACATCCATAAATATAAGCCTCCTATACTTGGATATTCTGGATAGGCATGATATCTCTCGTATATAATAGTTTTACTCTCCTAAAGCTTTTTTAGGATTGTATTTGACCTCGACAGCACCGGTACCCTGGGTTATCGGCTGCCCTACTATTATGTTCTCCGCCACACCGTCCAATTTGTCAACTTCACCCATTATAGCCGCCCGTAGAAGATGGGTGCTTGTGATCTCGAATGCTGCTCTAGCGAGTACGCTGGTTTTCTTTCCCGACACACCATGCCTTCCTATAGCTTTCAAATCTCCCTCATTGGTCATCATGTCGGCCACAAGCATTATGTGCCTGGTATCGACCTCTAGTCCCTGTTCATCAAGTGTCTCTTCTGCTTCCCGGATCAATGAATTTCTTGCGGCTTCGACACCAAGGACATTGTAAATCTCATAAGGACTATTTGATAGAGTATTCGTTATGTCCACTCCTTCAACTCTCAACACTCCTTCAAGATTTGAGCCCTCCGTGTAGATAACATATTCATCACCTAGATCCCTCAAGATAGCCCTTTTTACACCCTTGAGGCCTTTGATCTTGGTACTCTTTGCCTCTTCAACCACATTGTGGAGAAGCGAATACTTTGGTTCTGTAGGACTTATATATATGTTGCCACCTGTGACCTCGACATCTCCTTTTACACTTCTAGTCTTTTTTAAACGAGAAGATATATCACCCAGCTCAACGTTCATCTCCTTCATTTTCTTTTTATCGGGTCTTATAGCCACCTTCATGGAAGTCAGATCTATATCCACGTCGGCGAGATCTATTAGCCTTGTCACTTCCAATTTCGATGAAACCTCTTTTGCCTTATCTCTGTCCTTCTTATAATCATCGTCAAGATGCACTATCATCATCGGTGTGCTGGGCACCTTCCTTGCATCAACAATCTCAATCATACGAGGAAGACCTTGGGTTACACCGATCTCAGCCACACCAGCAAAGTGAAAGGTCTTCATGGTCATCTGTGTACCGGGTTCTCCGATCGATTGGGCGCTGACTACCCCGATAGATTCCTTAGGATCCACCTTTCTGTCGTAATATTTTTCCTTTATCAACTTCAAAATCAGAGGATAGTCGTCTTTTGAAATATCCTCCCTCTCGATCATGTTTGCTGCATCCTCTAAGACCCTTCTGGGCAATTCGTAACCCTTCTCTTCTGCTAATTTTTCTAGCTCTCTGGCCGTGCCCTCCAATGAAGAAAATTTTTTAGGCACTTCAAATATCTTCTTTTCCTTCTTTTTCTTAGTCTTTTTACGACCTTTCTTCCTTTTCTTGGTTCTTTTACCGATAGTTTCACGGACATCCTTCGCCTTCTTCTTGTCTCCAAGCACCTCTTCCAAATCATCCAATGTGGCTGATTTCACATCTCCAAGGAGCATCCCTGCTTCGGCTAAAGTAACCGCCACCTCTTCGTCCAACCCTCTCCTTATGAGGGCGTTGATAGTGTCCTTTCTAGCCATCAGGAACCACCCCTTCTCTTAGTAGCTTTGAACTCTGTAACTATATCGTCCATGTCAACAGCCTTACCCGACTTACTTCTCATCGGGTCAATCCCATCTTCTCCAAATTCAAACTGGATAACGGTATCATCAGTGTTCTTGACGGACCCGTCGTCGTAAACCATAAGGTCCTCCATCGCGTGTATGAGACGCCTCTGCATGTAACCTGATCGGCTTGTTCTGACAGCCGTGTCTACAAGTCCTTCACGTCCTGCCATGCTGTGGAAGAAGTATTCTACGGGTTGAAGTCCCTCTTTGTAGGATGACTTAACGAATCCTCTAGCCTCCGCACCGAGTGAACCTTTCTTAAAGTGAGACAATGTTCTTTCTTCATATCCTCGACTGGGGCGCTCTCCTCTGATAGCCTGTTGTCCAAGAGCAGCAGCCATCTGGCTCAAGTTCAACATACTCGCCCTAGCACCTGTCCTGGCCATAACAACCACGTTGTTTCCAAGACCAAGATACTTACTGGCGATCTTGCCTGCGTTGTCTCTTGCCTTTCCGAGTTCCTGCATAGCCCTTACTTCAAGTGTTTCCTCTACAGTTCTACCGGGCATCTGTTCGAGATTCCCCTCAACATATTCCTCTGCAAGTCGCTTCACCTTACCTGCAGCTTTGTCCAAGACCTCGTCTATTTGTCTCATGGCTGCTCTTGGCACATCTTCATCCTTTATAGAAGTCGTGAAACCTCGAAGGGTGATAACTCCCAATGAGATCGTTGTTATCTTATCTATAAACTCTCTAGCTTTGTCGGTTCCCATGTCTCGAGCTATCTTATCGATAATCTCACCTTGGAACGCTCCAATGCCTCTTTCATCTATGGTTCCGGTTTTTAGTTGACCGTCTTCTATAGATACATAAGCATCTTCAGGACATTCTTTTTCCTTACATTCTTTACAAGTTTCACATATGGAAGACCTAAATTCCAGGTTCAGGTCATCAGGTAAAAAATGGCTGAAGATATCTTTTCCATACCACATCTTTTCTCCTTCGACCTCAACGGAGGGTGGGAAATTCTCAGTTTCTAGATTTGAGAATATACTTACCACTTCCCTCCTACTGAAAAGAGGATTATCGTGGGTCAAGAAAAACAGACCGCTTATATGGTCCTGAGTAGCACCGATTATAGGGCCACCAAATCTAGGAGACAATATGTTCTCCTGTACCCTCATTATCACCTTAGCTTCTGCACGTGCTTCCTCGCTCTGAAGCACATGAAGGTTCATCTCGTCACCATCAAAATCTGCGTTGTAAGGAGGGCACACAGCGAGATTTAACCTGAATGTCTTACCTGGAACTATCTTGACCTCATGAGCCATCATGGACATCCTGTGGAGTGATGGCTGTCGGTTGAAGAGAACTATGTCTCCTTCTTTCAAACCCCTCTCAACGGTGAATCCTACTTCTATCTTCTCAGCGACATTCTCCGCATTGGTTTCAGTAACTCGTATCCGTCTTCCATCTGGCCTGAAGATGTAGTTTGCACCAGGCAGATATTTACCTCTCTCAGTTGGATTCGGGCCTCTAGCAACCATCTCTTTAATTCTATCGATATTTTCAGGTGTAACTCTTATAGGTACGGTCAACTCTCGTGCTGCTTTTTTCGGAACACCCACCTGATTTATGGACAACCAAGGGTCCGGTGAAATCACTGTCCTAGACGAAAAATTTACTCTCTTACCGCTGAGATTTTGACGGAACCTTCCCTCTTTACCTTTCAACCTCTGTATCAAAGTTTTTAACGTCCTGCCACTACGGTGCCTTGCAGGTGGGATTCCTGATGTTTGATTGTCAAAGTATGTGTTCACATGGTATTGTAAAAGGTCCAAAAGATCCTCTACGATCAGCTGAGGTGAACCCACATCACGATTCTCTCGCAATCTTTGATTTATACGAAGTATGTCCACGAGTTTGTGGGTAAGATCGTCTTCAGAGCGATCGCCGGATTCCAAAGTTATCGAAGGTCTAACTGTAACTGGAGGAACTAAAAGAACCGATAAAACCATCCATTCCGGTCTAACTACCTCCGGGTTAAGACCTAAGGGGATCAAGTCCTTGTCGGGTATCCTTTCCAGTCTTGCTCTGACCTCCTTAGGGGTTAGTTTGGTGTTATCTTCTCTGAAAGTTGTAGGCTTATCTAGCATTATCTTTCTCTGCTCGGACTTGCAGTGAGGACATACCTTGTTCTTCCTCGCAGCCTTTGAAATCTCCTTAGCTAGTGCCCTCTGATCTAGGGGGTCTCCACCTATCTTTTTCAGCTGTTCAAGTTCCTCTATATAATGATCCCTCTCTTCATCCTCCATCAATACTCTGCCGCATTCGCTACAGGATGACCGGAGAAGCTTCTTGATCTCTTTCACATACCCTACATGAATCACGGGCATGGCTAGTTCGATGTGGCCAAAATGGCCGGAACACTGATCGACCCGCCCACCACATGTTTTACATCTCAAACCGGGCTCGATAACACCTAGATGGGTGTCCATCAATCCCATCTCGATGGGGAATCCGTCATCATCATATGTATCGGGTGTTATTATTTTAGTAGCGGAAAGTTTCCTTATCTCCTTTGGTGACATGTAGGCAAATTTGATAGATCCTATCCTCTTCGTAATTCCTTTATTCATCATTTGAGGTCCTCCAGTTGTAATCTCATGGTCACTCCAAGTGATCTCAATTCATCCATCAATAATTTGAACGCATAGCTGGTCTGTATCTGATGCACATCGGACCGCTCGTTACAAACTGGACATCGAAGTTCTCCGTTAGAGTCCAGGATCGCAACGTGTCCACAATCCGGATTGCCACAGATATACTCGGTGGTTCCATCGGATTGGTCAAGCAGCCTGTCCTTGATAACCATCGCGGCACCATGACCTATCAGGCAGTCCCTTTCCATCTCTCCAAATCTTAGACCTCCCTGTCTGGACCGTCCTTCGGTAGGCTGTCGGGTGAGTATCTGAACGGGACCTCTTGAACGCATATGGAGTTTTCCAGAGACCATGTGGTGAAGTTTTTGATAATAGATCACTCCAGTGAACACATCAGCCTGAAGCATCTTCCCCGTTCTGCCATCGTAGAAGACTTCTGTTCCGTCGTGCTTGAAACCTGCCTCTTTCAAGGATTCACGCAGCACTTCTTCTTTCTCACCACCGAAAGGAGTGCCGTCAACGAACCTACCTTCCAACGAAGCAACCTTACCTCCAAGCATCTCTAAAACATGACCAACGGTCATCCTTGAGGGGATAGCATGGGGATTAAATATCAAGTCCGGTACCAATCCCTCTTCTGTGAAAGGTAGATCTTCCGGTTCGATCAATTTTCCGATTACACCTTTCTGACCGTGTCGAGATGCGAACTTATCGCCCAATTCAGGTATCCTTTCATCCCTTACCTTCACCTTGACCAGACGACTGCCGTCAGCGGATTCTGTGAGCATGACTGAATCGACCCAACCCTTCTCCCTAGGTCGAACTATTTTTGATGTTTCTCTGCGTTTCTGAGGGGCCATGAAATCTGCATCCTCTTCTAAGAAACGGGGGGGAGAAGTTTTACCGACTAGCACATCACTTCCATCCACTTTCATCTCAGGACTGATGAGCCCGTCCTCGTCCAGGAATCTATAATATTGATCGCTCCGAGCGCCTCTAACATCCGGATCGGGTATCTCGAAGTGATCCTCTTGGCCCCCAGGATAACGACGCTCCTCTGACGTATAGGTTCTAAAGAAACTTGATCGGGCTAGTCCTCTGTCGATAGCACTCCTGTTCATTATCAATGCGTCCTCCATGTTATATCCATGATAAGACATGACGGCTACTACAAAATTTTGGCCCGCTGGGCGTTTATTGTAATTTACCAATTCCATGCTTTTAGTCTGTAAAAGGGACTTCTGAGGATAATGCATCAAATGCTCTCTAGTATCAGGTCTATTTCTATAGTTTGAGGAGGGTAATCCAAGTGATTGTTTCATCATGTTAGCTCCTACTGAACACCTGGGAGCGGCATTATGGGAAGCATAAGGGATGAGTCCGGTAGATGCGCCTAATATCAATAGTGGATCAACTTCCATATGTGAATGTTCCTTTTCTATCACAAGAGGAACTTCCATAACATCTCCGCAAAGTTTGCATTCTATTTTCGCCTTATCACTACCATCACCTATATTTACCCATCTCACATCCGTTGTAGATATGGCCACCTCACAGTTTCTACATCTAGACGGTGTTTCGTAGGGATACATGGCAACATAGAGATCCTCCTCTTCTTCCGCATCTATCCATTCCAAAACTCCTTCAGAAACTAGATCTTTGGTCTCCATACGCCCAGAAGACAAAGAATCGATCATCTCGTTATCGAGTTTGAGTTGCCCATCTTCAACGATGAGGAGTGGTCTCCGCACTCTACCCTCGTCGGAGTTTATTATAACCTCATTCATTTTAGAATCGTAACGTACATTCACTTGATAGGATATCTCGCCTTTACGTCGCTCCTCTCTGAGCTTATCGACGAATTCATCAGGTTCCTCAACTAGTCCTATGAGATCACCGTTAAGATAAACCTTCGATTTTGCACCTTCTGAAGATGCTATATCTTCAACTCCTATACCATGTAGTTGCCACTTGATCTCGTCAGGATCAGCACCTTTCGAGGCATCTATAATAGGTGTATTGGTTTTAACCAGCCCACAATTTTGACCTTCTGGTGTCTCACTTGGACACAGCCTGCCCCATTGGGTGGGGTGAAGTTCTCTTGCCTCAAAATGTGGTTGACTTCTTGAAAGAGGAGATTTTACCCTTCTCAAATGACTTATCGCGCTCATGTTGGTCGTACGGTCCAGCAACTGTGATATGCCCGTTCTTCCGCCAACCCAATTTCCCGTAGCCATGGCATGTTGAAGTTTGTTGGTGAGAAGATCAGGGCGGATAGAAGATTTGATCCTGACCTCCCCTTTCTTGCCATAATTTCGTTCAAGTTGATATTTGAGATCCTTAAGGAAGTTTACACAAGACACCCTGAATAAGTCGTTCATAAGGTTTCCGGCTAGCTTCAAACGTTTATTAGCGTAGTGATCCTTATCATCCGGTTTTCTTTTCCCATTGGCCAACTCCAAAATGGCTCTTGCCATCCTACCGAGGTAAAGAGCTTTTTTCTTTCGTGATTCCTCAGTATCACCAAGATGAGGAAGAAGAGACCTATCCAATATAGACTCTATCTTTCTTCTCCTGTATTCTTCCGCCTGACCTGTTGCGAACTTCCTTTCTAGATAAGTCATGGCATCTGATTGGGAGAAAACACCATCAGGGGTATAATCCTCTTCCTCCTGACACATCTCGATATTGGCATAAACCAAACTTATCATATCAGGCTCTGAAAGTATGGTCTGAGCGATTTCTTCATCGTTATCCATGCCTAATGCCTTCATGAGAATTGCCAGAGGGATGTCTCCTCTAGCTGCAGGTACGGAAACGGTGATCAAACCGTCCTTTTTCTTCTCCATGATAGTGAGTGCCCTGTAACCATGACGCTGTGAGAAAACTTTGACGACCTCTATCTGACGTCCGTATTTTTCGTTTAACTCGCACATCAACCGGTTGGGTGCCATGTCTTCTACAGCCATCAAATTCCTTTCAGTACCGCCTACGATAAAATATCCTTTGGGATCAAGAGGATCTTCTCCCAGTTTGATGAGTTTTTCCTCATAGGAGAGTTCCTTCAACTCCTCTCTATTTTCCTCTATCCCAAGAATTTCTTCAATTGTATCATCAATATTCGAAGGATGAAGATTGCATAACCGAGAGCCGACCATAATCGGTATCTTTCCAATCGTGTACCATTCTGGCTCTTCTTCCACACCATCGATGATTTTACTCATCTTCAACTGGATATCTCCTTCATAATGAAGATCCCTCAAACGTGCTGCCATAGGGGTGAGTTTATGAACTGAACCACTAGCTTCCGTAGCTTTGGGTCTTAGAACCCTTATGGTCGGATCTTCCTCCTTGTGAACCCTGCCATCCTCTGTTCGAGTTCTACCGAATCTAACTTCGATCTCCCTTCCATCTACCTTCTCTGGGTCTAGCCTGATCTTTCCCCAACCCTGCTCCATGTAACCTATACTAACACTGTCTATTATCTTCTGCATCCCACTGTTCCTGTTATCAGGGGATGCAAGAAATTCATCGTATGACTTCACATGATGACTGACAACACCCATTTCCTCAAAAAAAGCGTCGACTAATTCTCTCATTCTTTGATCACTTCCTTTTATATATTTACCTATCCACAACTAAGCGATAGACCTTGGCTTTACCAGCGGTCTTACTCTCCCTAATTATCTCTATGATCCTTCCTTCTTTAATATCTCCCTCGATAGCCTCTAATTGACTTAAAACTGGATCTGACCTCAGTACCTTTGGGAGCTTATCTTTTGATACATGAAGCCCTGATAAGATCTCTTCTTCCTTCTCTACCGGAACCAAACGATGTTCCGGCACAAGCCTATGTTTCATTACATTTATATCCTCCATTTTGATCCCCCTGACATAATACCATTTAAGTTTAGACACATCATAGATATTCTCCATTTATCGGCTCTTCGGTTCATATCGAATTAACCCTATCTTCATGGCAGATGGGCCTGTGGGGACTTTCGCGAATCGTCAAGGGACGACTCATTTCGAACCCCAGACCACCTGGTTAAAAGCCAGATGCTCTTTCCAGAAGGATTTTAAGTCCTTTACCTGGCTGAGCTACAGGCCCAAATGAATGGGTAGTTTGTGTTCTAAAGGCCGGTTTTATATAAACTTTATCCTCTGTGGGCTCTGTAGAAAACATCTAGCTTCCCATGTTCATTGCTTGTCGATGAGCATTGTATGCTATCATCTTGAATTCCAGCTCACGGTTTTGAGTTTTTACTTTTCTCGATCTAATAGTATTGCCCATCAATCTTTTGATAACAGAGTTAGCTGTTTCTACCTTATTCCTTTGATTGTACTTTTCTTTGTCAAAATGTCTTTTCATCATCTTCCTGTACCAACCTTTAGTTCTATACTGTTCAGAGGTAGGGAACCCCACGGCTCTGCTGTGTGGGATGATGTCACGAACAGGTACATCTTGATTATTAGGAGTCTACAGGAATCGAAAGATTCCTTCGATTCACGGAACAAGTTCCCTGTAATATTATTGATTTAGTGTTTAACATTTTCCTAGCGATCTTGTGATTAGTTCCTGAATCATACCCTTTATCTGCAATAACAATCTGTAAGTTTACACAGCTAGAAGCTTTTTTCAATAATATATCAAAGTCGATATGATCACTTGCTGGACCGGGTCTGTGTTTTGATGAAACGATAAGTTGATAATTGGTTTAAACACCAATACTCAATTTAAGATGGTAATTGTTTGAGTTCTTTCAACGCCTAGCTGCTTTAACCGTTTTGTGTAATATTTAGATCCATGTTCTAATCTCATCTCAGTAGATTCAATTGCTAGATCGACCATATTCTCGTCACTGAACAAACAGATAATACTCTGAACTACACTTGTATCAACCCGATTCATGAATTTATTGAGAGTTATAAAATGAGGTATTTATGGCAAGCCTAGAAATTCTACAATTTTATCAGTGACCATTAACCAGTCTTTGAAATGTCTATAACTTTTTTTTATATTCTTTCAAAGCGAGCAACGTAATCTTTTGAGAGATCTTATACTTTTTTGGAGAATATTTGCGGGTATACTCGGGTAAGTTACTTGTTTTCGCCACCACCATCACATTTTTGCAAAAACTAATATATCTCGTTTCTTTTGTCATGTCTGCATCCCTTTCCGATTGCTGGCCGTCTGACACTTAATCCGACAGCTAGCACTTGGATGCACTTATTTATTTCCATATTTAAAAGTATTGATAAAGGTATCTCGTCTGTCAAAAAGGTTTTCTACAAAGCAAATGCACAAAATCTTTATATAATATGACGTAGCTATTATCAACGTCAGACCCATGTCTGACGCCATGGTGGCTGGGATAGGATGCACCTAAGAAAAAAAAAGAAGAATGATATGGATCCGACCACCCGTCGTCTTGTTGAACAAGGTATAATAAAGATAGATAATGGAGGGTCCGGAGATGAAAGAAGTGCCATTAGAAGGTTGAAAGATTTTGGTATGGTAACCTACGACTTTTGGAGCGGAGTAAAGTATTTGGTTGTACTCTCTGCCCTATTATGGTGGTTGCCACTTTTTGGGCCGATGCTTGCTGGTTATGTGGGTGGACGAAGAACAGGGGGGCCAAAAAAGGGACTATTTGCTTCCATCATTGCTCTTGGATTGATAGGGGTAGTTCATATAGCTGTTAACCAAGCTTTGCTCCCTACGGAGTTTGATGCTTGGATAGGAATGCCTGCTGCGGTAGTAGCTTCAGCTTATGAGATACAAGCTCTTGCGCCGTATGTAGAATTCCTACAATTATACTGGACATCCTTTTATTCTTCTGTCATGGGAGGATTGCCGTATTCTCCCAACAGTTACGTACTGACTGCAGTCTTTGCTTATATCGGAGGAGTTATATCTGTTGATAAACAGAGAGAACTTTCTAAAGCTATGCAAAAAGATTCTCCTTCAGTTACGATCGATTTGTCTAAAACGATTTCAGAAAGATCTGGTTGGAGTAGGAGTGGAAGTAGTAATAGACCGGTGAACACGGTAGCAGAAGCAAAGAGACGCTCTGAGCAACACCTTCAGGATCTGAAAAAGATACAATTCCACAGAGGAGAAAAACAGAAAAAAAGTAAACCAGGAGCAAAATATCCTTCTCGTTTTAAAAGATTCGAAGACTTGCCCCGAAGCATGCAAAAAAGGAGACCACCTGTCAGACATCATTCTATGTCAGATGGGGATGATTGGGAAATACTCTGAGAAATTGTAGGATGGGTTTCGTTTAAGGCTCTGTCTGATGTATTTTCCGTTTAAAGATCATGCTGATTAAATAAAAATTAACTTTGGTTCTTCTAAGTGGATATAATTAAAATTATTGAGGAAGACATACTGATTAATATTGCCTCATTAACTTCGGAAGGCTACGGCCTCCCTGTGTATGCAGGGGAAGGGAACCTAATGCCAATTTGTATACAACCTCCTCTCTTTTATTTCATTGTAAATAAAATAATGCGGGGGGAGGGATTTGAACCCTCGGAGACCTACGTCACAAGGTCCTAAGCCTTGCCCCTTTGGCCATGCTCGGGTACCCCCGCAGTTACGGGTGTTAACGAGTAACGAGGAGTTAGCGGAAATGAGAGGTTTTCAGTTTCAAGGACGAATAGAGATACACTGTCGTTTCCGTAAACTCATTTGCAAAGGCTAAACAATAAGGGTTCAATAAGTCTGTTTTGGTCGTTCTAAAGGTTTTTTTCTTCCAGAACTATCCCTATCATATTTCCCAAACTCTTCAAAATTATTCAACTCTTCTCCAGTGAATACTGGTCCCTCAACACAAACACGTTCCCCATCAATTACACATGATCCGCAAAGACCTAGACCACATTTGAGGTACCGTTCTAAAGATGCTTGTATCGGTACTCCTTTATGAATGGCCATTTGAACTATTCTCTTCATCATCGGTTCAGGACCACAGGTTATTACCATATCCACCCCTTTCATCATCTCTTCACATATATCCGTCGCGAATCCTGGATGACCCATGGAACCATCATCAGTGGCAACTTTCAAGTTGGTCAAATCGTAAAGTCGGTCCAAGAACAAGAGTTCTTTTTGCGTTTTTGCTCCAAGAGCACAATCTACTTCGATATTTTCTCTTGACGCTTTCTCTACAGCAGGTAATACGGAAGCTCCTCCGATACCACCTACAACAGCAAGAATTTTTTCACCTTTTATCTCGTAACCATTTCCATATGGTCCTCTTATCCCAATCCGATCTCCAGGTTCCATCGAATGAAGTGCCTTTGTTCCCTCACCAACATTCCTAACAGTTATACCTCTTTTATCATATATATAAGATAGGCTCATGGGCATCTCGTCGACTCCGGGCACCCAAATCATAACAAACTGACCAGGTTCGATATCAAAGTGCCAATCGAAAAAGAATGTTTTTATCGTTGGCGTTTCAACGACTATCTCGTCGATTTCCAATATTTCGATATTGGTCATGAAAACGGATTGATATAAGGGGATAAATGTTTTTCCTTTTTCACAGTAAAGTTTTTAATACTTAAATAAATAATCTAATCCCGGTGGGGAATATGAAACCAAGCGATATCACAAGGAATCACACACGCAAAAAGATGAATGAAATGGCGGAAGACTTGGACATAGAAAGTCCTTCTTCCTACAAGAATAAAACGGAGCTCGCAAAAGCAATGATTCCTGAGATAGAGAAAAAGATGGATGAAGAAAATATCCCTGAAGCCATCGAGAAGATCGATGAAATAGTAGATAGTATTAACAACTCATTGTTAGATATGAGCAAATTCAAGAGCGATTTTGAAGTATTCAAAAATAAGTACAAATCCGGGATATGGTATGAATTATCCGAATTTAAAGATAACCTGTTAGAGAATGGAGATGTCATCGTTGAGATTGATGAAAAGCTAAATGCAATAGAAAATATGCAGGAAGAGGGATTCCTAAATGATGAAATTGAGGTAATAACCACTAAAACAAAAGATGGTGATTATAAAAGCGCTCTTGAGATAGTAGAAGAAGCTTTAGAAGGTGTAGAAGAAGCCATAACTGAAAAATCAAAATTGAAAGAGGAAGTAGAAGAAAAAATTAGCCAGTTGAAATCCAAACTTGCCGAGCTTCGAGGTACAAAATTCAAGTTGGATTTGTTAAAAGATCTGCTTCGGGAATCTGTAAAAGCACAAAAAAATAAAGAATATAAGCAGGCATTAGAAAATATAGAGATCGCATTAGATCAAGCAAAAAAATTGGAACTACTTCACGAAAAAATCATGGATGGAAAGGAGTTGATCAAACAACTAAAAGAAAAAGGACTCGGTTTCCAGTCATATCTTGACATGTTGAAAACTTGCAAGCAAAAGGGTGATGAAGGTGACTACAAATATGCTTTACAGATGTTAGATGATGCGATTACCGACATGCGTAAAGAATTCGAAACCGTTGATGACCTTCAAAAGAAGCTTAGCGAAGTCTATAAAAAGATGGAAGCTATAGAAAGAGCATTGATGATGGTTAGAAAAGATATAAACGATATACTCGAGGAAAGAAAAAAGAATCAGTAAATCTTATAGATTAGTTCATTTTTCCTACATATAATGTTTGAAAGAAAATTGCAATTCATATCTCTGTTGGTTTTAATACTACTTTTATCTACTTTGCCCTTAGGTGATTCCGCACAAGCATCTAAAGACAACCCAGTAGTAGTTATGGAGACCGATTTAGGTAGTATTAAAATAGAACTCTACGAAAACGATGCACCAATTACTGTTGAAAATTTCATAAATTATGTTGAAGATGATTTCTATGATGGACTCATATTTCATAGAGTTATAGAAGGGTTCATGGTACAAGGTGGTGGTTTTGAACCAGGCATGAACGAAAGATCACCCACCTATTCTTCAATAGAAAATGAAGCAGAACAGAGCAGAAATAGGAATCGTCGAGGGACTGTGGCCATGGCACGCACCGATGATCCTCATTCTGCTACAAGCCAATTCTTCATCAACCATGACGATAACGATTTCCTCGATTGGGATCAGGCTGCAGATGGTTATGGCTATTGTGTGTTCGGTAGAGTAATAGATGGGATGGACGTTGTTGATGAGATAGCCTCAGTAGACACAACAACCAGGGGCGGTCATGAAGATGTTCCGGTGGAAGATATAATTATCAGAGAGGTGAAGATGTTTGAGGAGAGAGGAGATCCATTTTACACTAATATCCTGTTCATTCAAGTGCTAGTTTCGATAATTATAGCAGGGGTTATAATAGCAATAATGCACTATAAAAAGAGCTAAAAACCAACCCTTTTCTAAACTTTCGAGGAATAAATTTAAGTATCTTCTAGTCTATTATATACTTCCTGTTTAATGACTACAATATAACCCACTGAAGGATAGACCAAATCAATAAGAGGTAATATATGATATTGAAAGAAATCCAGATATCTAGGAAGAGATTTCAAAAAAATCCCAATATCTACTCAATGCTACCTGTTATGGTTGTAGATGTTGATTTTGAACCGCAAATGAGAGAGGTATCAAATAAAGAGATAGAAGATTATTTGGGAAAAATAATGCCTTCATTAAAGGATTATATACATACCCTAAATCTTTCTGACGATTTTAAGAAAGCTGAAGATGATGTATCACATCTAGAGCTCATGGGAAAAATAACGTTAGCACTTCAAAATATGGCAGGCTCAGAGGTTACTTTCAGTACAACTCGGAAAATTGAAGAGGACTCATATCATCTAGTCATACAATATAAAATATCCGATGTGGCCTCTAAAGCATTGGATTACTCTTTAGAGATTATGGACAGTATAATAGATGAAAAATACAAGGAATCAGAAGAAAATATCGATCGATGGATCTCCGAGCTAAAAGATATATATGAACGTAAAAAAATGGGGCCAAGCACAGAAGCTATCATCTCTGCTGCTGAGTCGAGAAACATCCCTTATGACCGAACACATTCAAAATACAGCCTTTTTTCTTTAGGTTATGGAAAAGGCAGAAAACGGATTTGGGGGCCAGTCACCTCAGAAACATCGATGATAGGTGCAGATGCTGCAACAGACAAAGAGTTAACAAAAAAAATTCTTTCTGAATCTGGAATTCCTGTTCCATACGGTGGTGTTTGTAACGATCAAGATGATGCTGTAAAAATGGCCAATGAAATCGGTTACCCCGTGCTTGTGAAGCCTCTAAAAGGAAATCATGGTCGAGGAGTAATAGGTGAATTAGAAAACGAGAACGATCTGAGAAAAGCCTACGAAATCAGTAGAGATTTTGGTAACGATATCCTTGTTGAAGAATTCATCGAAGGTAAAGATTATCGCTTCCTTATCATAGACCACAAAGTTGTAGCTGTAGCAGAGAGGATACCCTCACATGTGGTGGGAGACGGGGAATCTACGATCATCGAATTGGTAGAAAAGAAAAACGAAGATCCAAGACGAGGTGATGGACACTCGGATATACTCACAGAGATACGATTAGGGGCCGAAGAGATGTTTCATCTAGAACTACTAGGATTAGAAAAGGAATCCATTTTACCCGAAGGAAAACTAATTTATCTGAGAACTGGTGGAAATCTAAGCACAGGAGGTACAGCCATTAACGTCACTCAGTCAGTCAACAGATGTCTTATTGATGAGGTGGAGAGGGCGAGTAGGGCGATAGATATGGATATATTAGGAGTGGATGTTATTGCACGGGATATTACAAAACCTCCTGAAAAAGCAGGATGGTATGTTATTGAAATAAATGCAAGCCCGGGTTTGAGAATGCATATCGCACCTACAAATGGCAAACCAATACCTGCTGGCGAACACCTCATCGAATACCTTTATCCTGATGGAGATGGAAGGATCCCTATAATATCGATTACCGGTACCACCGGAAAGACTACTACTAGTAGAATGGTGGAATGGATATTTAGAAACGCTGGATATCGGACGGGTATGGCAGTAACAGGAGGGATCTATTTTGATGGAGAATGCGGTCTAAGAGGAGATACCACCGGTCCGTGGAGTGCTGGTGTAGTTCTAAATAACCCTTTAGTCGAAATTGCGGTGTTGGAAACCGCAAGAGGAGGGATGATAAGGGATGGCCTTGGATTTGATGAGTGCCAAGTTAGTGTTCTGACCAACATCAAAGAGGACCATCTCGGTCTAGATGGTATAGAAAACCTTGATGATCTTTTTCGGGTAAAATCTTTGATATTGAAAGCAACCTCAAAAGAAGGAGATTGTGTTATAAATGCTAGGGACGATTTTGCTAGGAAAGCTTTAGAAAGGTCTAACGGTAAACCAATCCTTTTTTCCAGTCTTAAAGATGATAGAACTAAAAAATTCATTTTAGAGGGATATAGGGTGCTTGTTTACACTGATAAAACTCTTGAATTGTACAAAGACAATGAACTGCAATCCAAATGGAAGGTGGAAGATAATCCATGGTTAGCATTGGATATTCCTATGCACATCGAAAATACACTGGCTGCACTAGCAGCATCTAATTCTACGGGCATACCGATAAAAGAAGGACTTGGTGCATTGAAAGAGTTCAAAATGGACGAAGAGATGAATCCAGGAAGGATGAATATGTTTGAATGTGGTTGTCAATATTTTATACTAGATTATGCTCATAATCCAATAAGTATAGAGGCGGTCGGTAAACTTACTCATAAGATTTCTAATGGGCAAAGGGCTATCGTTTTAGCAGAGCCGGGCGACAGAGGAGATGATTTTTTAATGAACTGTGGATCAACAGCTGAAAAGTGGTTTGATCGGATCTATATCACTGAGAATCCTGATATCCGTAGAGGAAGAGAGTATGGTGAAATATCCGAGATAATAAGAAAAGGAACTGAAAATGGTAAGGTTATAATGGATATGGACAAAGCTATCAAGAGAGCGATTAAAGATTCATCTAGCGGAACAACGATCGTGTTTGCAGGACTAGATATAGGACGGGACTACCTAAAAAAGAGCTGTAGGTCAGAAGATCCAGATGGAAAAATAAGACCTTTGAGTTTTCAAGATGTTCTCAATGGATAATATTTCTTTCAACAAAATCATAGACTATATTTTCTATCAAGATATGGACTATTATCCCTTCTACAGAGATGGCCTGTCCGACCTCAACCTCAGAAACGTTTGAATGATGTATCTGTTTTCCATCGACGATGACCACATTACCGCTGCCGATCACCTTAAAAGTATGTTCCTTGAAATCCCAAATAATACCTGTGTCCTCTCCAAGACCAACTCCAAGTACACCTGGATTTTCAGCAACAGCATGAAATAACCTTGGAAACCTTCCTCTAGCAGAAAAGTGGGTATCAATGATAGTGTTATCTATGAAATTCAATCCTTGAGTGAGTTCTATCTCACCTGAAAGAAGGGCATTTTCAACAAGACCATAGGATATCATTGTTGCTGTCATACATACTGCACCAGCACTCGTACCGGCAAGCACTGCACCTTCCATGAACCTTTCTCTTATAGCTTCTAAAACCTTAGTTCCACCTAACAAAGAGGTTAGTCTTAACTGGTTACCACCTGAAAAGAAGAAACCATCCGATTCATAAGTTAATGAAACAAGATCTTCATCGCTTGCATCCTTCCTTTGAAGAGGATCTATGACATCTGTTTCGACCCCAAATTCACTGAAAATGCTAGAGTATATTTTTCCAGTACGAGGAGGGTTACCGCTAGCAGAGGGGATTATTCCTATCTTAGGTTTGCCTTCTGAAACCTTTTTGACCTCATCTATAAAAGCTTTATAAAGAGGTTCCTCTAAAGACATCTCTACATTTCCCCCCATACTTATGATTCTTCCTCGTGACATTTATACTACCTTTTTATGACTTGCTATGGCATTTAACAACTAGTGTATAAATGTTTTACTCTAAAAAAGGAAAACTACACCAAAATGTAATGAAAAAGGGGATTAAAACCTTCTAAAGCTCTAAATAACTAGGGTTACTTTCTGTTTTCTTATTTATCAAATAAAAAACGTGCCAAGGAATCAAAGATTCCACTTACTTTTTAATCTTCTTCTCCATCACTCATAATATGTAAAAAGCGCCGAGGAGGAGATTCGAACTCCTGTGGCGCAACGCGCCAGTGGCTCTCGAGGCCACCGCCTTGGCCGGGCTAGGCTACCTCGGCAGATTTGAGTGAAAAGAATATGAACCGTATTTAAACATTGAGCTTAAACCTGTCCATCAACCGCATCTTTTTTATAACATTTATTTTTTGCAGCCTGACATGAGGTCACTAGTGATCCTAATAATGTTAACCTTGTTAATATCTCCCGTACTGTTATCTGAGTCCGAAGAAAATAAAATTCAGATAGAGGAGATATATTACAATCAGGGTCCTGGCTGCGATTACCTCGTTCTAAAGAATCATGGAAAGGCAACTTTCCTTGACGGTTGGACTTTATCAAATGGATACGGAGAGTTGATTCTCGATGGAATCTATTTTGCAAAGGGAGAAACGTTAACTATTTCTGAGAATAAACATGACTTTTATGATGTTTGGCATGAAGGGCCTGATCTTACCTGGGAAGAAGAACTAGAGATCGATGGACGATTTTATCTTGCAGCTAGTAGAGGAAAACTTTTACTAAAAGAGGATGGAGAATTGAGGGATTCAGTTTACTATGGGGAGGTAGAAACAGGAGATGAATGGGCTGGAGAGCCGAAGGAACTCTGCTGGTCTGGTGAATATGCCAAGCGCAGGTCCTACGGATACTCTGCTGAAGATTGGAGCTGGGAAAGACGTTGGTTCGTTGGGCAGACAAATCTCTCAGCTCCTGAATTCGGGTTGGAAGGTGACATGTCAGTATTCACCTCTCCAGATACATCTATGAAAGTTTTAGATGATTTTATTCATAACGCTGAGAACCGATTATTGGTCAGCACGTATCATCTCGATGGTTATCATATAGCAGAGAGATTATCGAACATCTCTAAACAAGGGGTGGAAGTGAAGGTGATGATCGATGGCAGTCCGGTTGGAGGAATTTCCACACATACGAGAGCATCTCTATACGAAATACATAGAGGGGGAGGAACTATTCTTACAGTTGGTGGAGGTGAATATTCCCCATATAGACATCTTCATGGAAAATACATGTTAGCCGATAACAGCAGTGTTCTTATATCTTCAGAAAATTTTGGAGAAAATGGATTCCCGAAAGATAACACGAGGGGGAACAGGGGATGGGGGGTCGTAATTCATGATGAAAACGTATCAAACTACTACAGAAACATCTTTTTTGAAGACCTGAAGCACGCTCATAAATTAGTCCCTGAACCTGTAGAAGAGATAACTTCAGAGATTCCAAGTCATATCGGTTCATACAGACCTAAATTTCAACAACTTCATGTAGAATCAAGAGGGAAAATAACACCAATACTCTCTCCTGACACATCTATGTCCAGGGATACATTGTTTGGTATGTTTGATGAAGCGGAGGATCATATATATGTCCAACAGTTCTATATCGATCCATGGAGTCATGGTGATAATCCATATGTTGAATCTTTGATTGAAGCTGCAGAAAGAGGAGTGACCGTCAGGATATTACTTGACGCAAAATGGTACAATATAGATAATGCTACAGGCTACAACCACATCATTGTGGATGAGTTAAATACGAGGGCTAAAGAAAAAAATTTACCATTGGAAGCGCGTCTATCCAGTAGAGTACATGGTCTGAACTCTCTCCACAATAAAGGTGCAGTAGTTGACGGCAAAAGTACATTGATTTCAAGTATAAATTGGAATTCGAACTCTGTTCTCCAGAACCGGGAAGTGGGCCTTATATTGGAAAACGAAAAAGCTGCTGATTTTTTTGAAGACGTATTCACACAAGACTGGTACGAAACTCGATCTGGACCAATCGCTGATGCAGGGAGAAGCAGAGAGGTAGCCATCAATGAATTAGTTTCTTTCGACGGAACATCAAGTTGGCATAAAAGCAACATAACAACTTACAGATGGGATTTGAATGGTGACGGTAGGTTTGATAAAGAAGGATGCGTTGTTGACTGGGCATATAGGGAAACTGGTGAATATACAGTGGTACTACAGGTTATTGACGAGGAAGGGAGAGTAGATGTAGATTCAACAACAGTTCAAGTTAATCAAAAACCACATGCCTACGAGATAGATGAAGATGAATTAGTTTGGATAATTTGGGCAGGTGTAATTTTGTTGATGATCTTCTTCATGTACCTGTCTTACACGGTTTCTAAGAATTAGCATATACGAGGAACTGGATCTCCGACAGGTGGTTCGAGCACACGGCGTCCTCCAACTTCGGTTCGCAACAACACTCCCTCAACGTCTTCTTGAACTTCTCCAATTATGGCTGCTTCTGAACTCTTGTCTATATCTTTTAGCGAATGTAGTACTTTTTTTGCGTGAGAAGGATGTACTGCTAGAACCATCTTTCCTTCATTGCCTACGGTAAGAGGGTCTATACCGAGCATCTCACCTGCAGAGACAACCCACCTTTTCAAGGGTATCTCTTCTTCCCATATCTCTATTCCCACTTGCGATTTTTTTGCCCACTCGTTCAATGTGTTTGCCAATCCCCCACGAGTAGGATCCTTTGCAGATGCGACACCACCAATGTGCAATGCTGCATCCATAACATCCAACAAATGAGTAATATCGCTTCTAACATCACCCTGAAATCCGTAACCTTCACGTTCCGAAAGTATAGTCATACCGTGATCACCGAGGGTCCCCGTCACTATTATCTTGTCACCAGGATTTAGATTATCGTCCGAAAGCCACCTAGTCTTTCTGCCACCAGCAAGTTCTAGATTTTCGTCAAGTAGCGGATGACGCTTACCTATGCCCGCTGTAGTCATGATTGGTTCGTCTAAGTCATCTTTTTCAACCACTTTGGTGTCACCAGCCACAACAGGTATAGATGTTTCTTTACAGATTTCCGCCGCACTTTCCAAAATTCTTTTTAATTTCGAAAACAACATGCCTTCTGGAAGGACCAGAGCAGAAGTCAATGCGATGGGGATACCCCCCAAAGCTAAGATATCATTGATCGTACCGGATATCGAAAGGCTGCCTAGATTGCCTCCTGGGAAAAATATGGGCTTTACGGTGTGACCATCAGTGGTCAAAACTATATCGTTTATAACTGCAGAATCATCTAAATCTTCCAGCTGAATTTCACCTACTTCTGAGCGAAAAAGAGGGAGAATATCGTTTTCTATAAGAGCTTCCATCAATTCTCCACCCGCACCATCCTCCAATGATATTTTACGATCGGTCTGCATCTTAATCACTTCTTAAACTCCATGCCCTTATATTACTTTGTCGAAAAGAGTTTGCCAATCCTTATAATGATTCAAGAGTATGATCGATCATGAAACCTGTTCACAAACGTGGGGCCATAATAGGATTAGGATTTGGGATCGTATCCATGATTCTTATCTACCTCCTTAGAATACAGGGTGCTTTTCTAGTGATTATCCTCTGGATGCTAGTACCAGTGGCTATTAAAAAAATCTCGGACAGATTACGATGATCAACTTATGCCGTAACTTTAAAATCCTTTATGCAGTTCTCTAAAATGTGGTCAGATGTCAATGATAGGTATAATTGGTGGAACGAGTTTTAAAGAATGGGACGTTTTCGATTTGATCGATAAGAATGAAACAACTACACCATGGGGAACACCCTCATCACCGATCTTTACAGGAAAAATAACGGATATCGAAGTAAAACTGCTACTGAGACACGGTGAAGATCATGATATACCCCCTCATAAAATTAACCACCGGGCCAATATTTATGCTCTTCAAAAAGAAGTCGACCAAGTGATAGGAATCTCATCCTCAGGTGCCCTTTCAGGCAAGATGGATGTACCTTCTATATCGGTGCCCAAGGATTATATAAATCTCTGGAACATATATACATTTTACGATGAATCGATTAGGCATGTAACACCCAATCTCTCAGAGGAGATAAGAAAAAATTTACTCGATTGTGCTGAAAAGGCTTCTATATCCTTGCCTATTAGAAGTGATGACGTGTATGTACAGACATCGGGTCCTAGGCTCGAGACGAAGGCTGAGGTTAAGATCTTAGGAAAATTCGGAGACCTCGTCGGAATGACTATGGCCCCTGAAGCCACTCTTTCTGTTGAGTCTGGGATCAGATATGCTTCGGTTGTAACTGTGGACAACTTTGCCCACGGTATCGGACCTGGTGAGGTATGTTACGAAGATATCGTAGAAAATACAAAAGAAAGCAGAACAGCTGTTAAAAAAATCCTGAAGAGATATATTGAGGGATAAATATGAGTTTGGCCATAAAAAACGCCAATATAGTTGGAAGAAAAGAATCCGATGTGCTTATTGAAGATAATGTAATAAAGGAGATAGGAAACGAACTTGAGGGAACTGAATCTATAGATGCGGAGGGAAAATATCTACTTCCAGGTTTTGTGAATACCCACACTCATGCAGCGATGTCACTTTTTAGAGGATACGCTGATGACCTGCCTTTGGACATCTGGCTTCAGAAGAAAATTTGGCCTTTAGAAGAAAAACTTGAGTTTGAAGATGTTTACTGGGGTACAAAACTTTCTTGTCTAGAGATGATCAAGAGTGGCACGGTGGCATTCAACGACATGTATTTTTCCATGGAAGCTGCTGCTGCTGCGGTATCTGATATGGGTATGAAAGCCACCCTAGGATATGGTTTTATAGACTTAAATGATGAGGACAGAAGAGAAGAAGAAAAAGAAAAAACGATAAAATTTTTAGGTCATATAAGAAAACTGGATAAAATAAACGGTGCTGTTGCACCTCATGCTGTATACACTGTTTCAAGAGAAGGTTTAGAATGGTGTGCTGAATTTGCTCAAAAGAGGGATCTGTTGTTACACATCCATCTTGCAGAAACTAAGAAGGAGATAGATGATTTTGACGGTGACCGACTTACAGCTTACCTTGATGAACTAGGGCTGCTTGGTAAAAATACACTGGCAGCACATTGTGTGTGGTTAAAAGAAAAAGATATTGAACTTCTTTCAAAGAGAGGAGTGACTGTCAGCCATAATCCTACGTCCAATATGAAGCTCGGCGTAGGCCGGGCTATGCCATATGAGGGAATGAAGCAAAATGGGGTCAGAGTCACACTTGGAACCGACGGTTGTGCATCAAACAATAATCTAGACCTGTTAGAAGAAGTGAAGATCGCCGCACTGCTTCATAAAATGAGAGGGGATCCAACCGCTCTTCCTGCTGAGGATGCACTAAAGATGATCACATCTAAAGGTGCAGAGATAATGAATACTAACAGTGGAAAGGTAGAGGAAGGAAATGCTGCAGACCTTATACTCATGGAGGCAGGAGTGAACGGGTGTCCTGGACACAACCCTGTTTCGGACCTAATTTATTCATTCAATGGAAGCTCGGTCACTCACGTATTGATAGATGGTGAGATTGTTATGGAAAATAGAAACATAGAAGGTGAAGATGAAATAATTAAAATGGCTAAAAAAAGGGCAAAAGATCTTGTAAGGAGAGGAAATAAATGTTAGAAAAACTAAAAAGTTCATTAAATGAGTGCCCTGTTGTCAGGATGAAGGATTATCATTATTTCATCCATCCCCTAACCGATGGACTTCCTCTCGTAGAAGCTGAGCTGCTCGAAGAAGTTATCGAGGCGATCATCGAGGTCGCTGACTTTGACTGTGATTACATTTTGACAGCACAATCTATGGGATTCCCATTGGCATCTGCACTTACTTTGAAAACAGGGATCCCCTACAAGTTTATTCGAAAAAGAAAGTATGGATTAGAAAATGAGATATCGGTAAGCCAAGTGACTGGTTATTCTTCAAGTGAGATGTACCTAAATTTTGTGAATGAGGGAGACAAAGTACTGTTGGTCGATGATGTTCTCAGTACAGGTGGTACTTTAAAAGCCATAATTAAGGCTTTAAAATCCAATGGCATTCAATTCAGCGATATCTTGGTTATTTTTGAAAAGGTTGGTAATAAAGAAGAGATTGAGAAGGAATTGGGCGTAAACATTAAATCCCTATTAAAAGTAGAAATGAACGGTTCAAAGGTGAAAGTGTTAGGAGAAGGATACTGAATTCACTCTTTTATTATACGGGTTTTTTTCCCTTCTTCTTTTTCTTGTACAGCCCTTTGTTTTTTTGTGATAGACCATTTTTTCTTCTCCCTTTTTATACTCCTCTGCTTCTTTAAAGCAGGCAAAACCATTTCCTCCTCATCTTCCCTCTCTTCAACCTCGCCAACGATATCTATCTCGGGTGGTTCTTCGAGTTCATCATCAGTCTTCTCATCAAACATCTCTTCTTTGACCACCCTGTGTTTCTTCTTCTTATCCTCCTTTTTCTTCATCACTGGTAATTTTCGCTTTTCAATCGAAGACCTATCACCTTTCTTTGTCAATACAGTAAGTTCTTTGAAATCTTTTTCATGATATTCCCCAGAGATATGTTCTTGATGATTGATATCATCTAGCCAGTTCTCACCATCCATATGTTCTCCATCGTCTGACAATATATTACCTTTCTGAACCACGTTATAGATGAGGAATGAAGACATTATCAAGATGATAATCAATAATATGATATCAGTCCAATTACTCATCAATCCTGATGGTGGTGGTTCTACAAAAAACGTCTCGGATGTAGTCCTAACAGTGATATTTTCACCATGTGGATTATAGTCTTCTGCAACAAAATAGTAGGTATACTCCCCTGGATCAAGATGTGTTTCAAAATAATAGAGTTTACCCTCTGAATAGTTAGTATCTTCTACATCAACCTCTTTGAGCGAATAATGGTCTCCATCTATGACTATTTCAAGAAATGTAGGGGGGTATCCATCAGGGTCCGTGTAATTAACTACCCAACGAACCCGGGTGGGCTGGTATGTAACGTTCATTTCTATTTCCTCTATGATGGGTGGATTATTGACAGGAGTGACCACAACACTGAAGGGGAAAACAGTATCCCAGTCATCAATGATAGTCACGTTAAAGGTCATGTTCACTATGCCGGAGAAATATCTTTCCGGTACAAAATCTACACCACCTTCATGGATCCTAACATCTATTGGTTCGTTTCCTTCAACACCGGTTACTTTAGAACCGGGGGGTAACAACGACTCTAAATCAAATCCGAAGATCTCATCGTTTTCTTCCATAGTGATGTTTAAATAGCTGGCGTAGGTAATAATGCTGGACCGATCTTTCCAGATCCTTTCTTCTTGTATATATGAGTCTACTATAGTCACGTTAGATCTTAAAGAATAGAGATGGTATCTGCCACCCAATACACTCGTTCCTCTGACCACGATCTCTGCATCCTCACATCTTATTCCGTGTATATCGTTACCAAATATAAGGTTCTGTTCCATCAATGGTGAGCTTTTTTCAACATGAACTCCAAAGGGTTCATTATCCTGAATATTGTTATTACTAAACCAAAGGGAAGATGAACTCCATATTCCGCCACCAATATTTGAACGTATTAGATTATTGATGACTATCCCTTTAGCCTCTTCCAATCTTAACCCTACCCCCTGATTATCCCTGATCTCGTTCGAGGATATATTCAATTGTTTTGCTCCAAATATCACCACACCTGCTCCACTATTATTACCAATATAATTATCATACATGTTTAGATGCTTTCCAGAGAATCTTATTCCTTGTGCTCCGTCTGTAATAAGATTATGTTTAAGATATATCTCCGAACTGTTGGAAAAGCGCATACCCCATACTTGTGAATCAGACAGTTCATTATTATCAATACTTGCATTTGATTGAGAAGAGAGAATTGCGTATCTACACTCCGTAAAAACATTCCCAGATATACTTGTATCACTCGCTTCGAGAGTGATCCCTCTAGAACATGTATCGAATTTGTTATCAACTATACGGGTCTCTGAGCCAATAGTGTTGATGGCAGATCCTAAGATCCATTCGAATTCGTTATCTTCTATCAGATGTTCACCATCTTCTAGAATAACAGCCGAATTTGAGAGATCGAAAAATTCATTCTCCAAAATCTCAGTACGCCCTCCTTTTGCTTCAACACCGGTGTTACCTGAAAAAATATTTCCAATTATTGATGCAGTGCTAGAGGTAGTACTTATGGCGGCCCCTTGCTGGGAATTAAACTTGTTTTCCTTAATCAACACAGAGGATTCGCGTGTAGTCAATGCAGTATAAAGATATCCTTCGAAGATGCTGTTTCTAATAGTTGGCGAAGAAGAATATATCTCCATTATCTTGTTACCACCAAAAAAGTCAGTTTGCCTGATCGAAACATGATCCGATTTGATTATGACATCAGTCTTTGCATCCTCACATCCGCTCCCTAATACAACACTGTTCTCGATCAAAACTTCGCTTCCGTCCTCAAAGGTTAAGCCAATTCCGGACCCCCTACCAAGATCAGCAATATATTCTTCAGGCCTGGCATGAGGTATATCTAAGTCCCATGTATCTTCCTCCCCCATCCTTACCCAGTAACCTCTACCAGGCTTAAGGTATTCATCTGCATCTAGTGATCTACGTCCTAATGGAGTTTGCTCTTCGATCTCATCTAAATTATCCCAAACTGTGGAAAAGGTTTCTTCTGCAGTGAGGGTAACATCCGATGGAAATGAGACCATATTCCATCCTTCAAAAAGTGTAGTCTCCTGAAACTCTGGAATCAAGCCATCAATCTCCAAGACAATATGGTCGGTGATATTTACAAGTACACCCATCGTACTGTCAATATTTTTTAAAGTGTTGAAATGTTCCGCCCTGGAAGGTTTGTAACTTTCATACTCATCCGAAGATGCATTATAATACCAAGCCGAATCGTAACTACCTTCTAAGGGAGATAAAACATTTCTAACCGATTTGTTCTCATAGTAAAATGGAAAAGATAAAAGGTTTAAACCTTCATTCAATTCTAGCCTGATATCTCTTCGAAGATGTTCTTCATAGCTAGAAATTTTGGAGTCCCTCATCTGAAATACACCTTCACTCCTAATTCTGTAGGAGTTTTCGGCCGTATTATTAAGTACTAAGCTAACATTATCTAGAGTAAGGGTCCCTTGTACATCTATACCTCCCTCTAAGATTATCGATTTGTCAGACAAAATCACATCCTCACCAGGTGGTACTACGATATCTTCTTCAAATAGTTCCTCTGAACCTGTGCCTAAAGGTAGTACCAAGACCAACGAAAGGATTGCTATGCATAAGAGGGTTTTACATCGTTCCATTTTTAACCTCATGATAGTTTTAATGTGTCTAGTTTACTCATCCCCCACTCACTGGGGGTAAGAAGGCGATCTCGTCACCATCTTCTAGTACTTTATCTTTTTTGCCTGTATCTTTATTAACAGCGATAATTATCTGGTTTTCAAGTTCTTTTAGGCCGGGATATTCGTCACATAACTCAACCCAAAGATTTGAGGCTGTTGTACCTTGCTTGATTTCTTTATTTAATTTACCCTGGCCTACAACTTCTCTAATAGATGCAAAGAACTTCGCTGTAACAGACACTTTGGCTGACATTAATGAACTAATCTTTTAACCCCCTTATATTCCTTACGTTTAAAGTACTAAAGTAGACACGTAATTGTAAAATTAATTACGACACAGGGGTAAAAATAAAATACATTATACGTATAAGGAAAAATCATGCCATTCGAAATACAAGTTTGTAGCCATTCGCCGATTGTTTCAAACAACCTTGATGAAATATTGGAAAGGTTCCTCCTGGATATAGGATTCCTATCAGGAAGAAAAAGAGGAGAGGAGCTATACGAAAGTATTCCATTCAAACTCTGGACCGAATGCCTATTAGATTCTCCAGAAAAATCGTGGACTGTAGACGAACTATCAGAAACACTGGAAGCATCTAAACCCACTATCTATAGGCACCTCAATAAACTGAAAAATCTAGATATGGTCGAGGCAAAAGAAGTGGTTGAAGAGGATAACGGTGAAGTTATAAAAAAGGGGTACAGGCTAAGACATGGAGATCTGATGCATGCTTGGTACATAACCGAGGCAAATATAGAGTCTGCAGTAAAAAGATATAGAGAAACGGTAGCCAATATCTCTGAACTGATTAAAGGTGAATGATATGTCCCCTGATAGGGACTGCAGTGATTTTAAAAAATTGGTGGACGGCTCCAAATACAAGATAACTTCACTATGGACGAGGGATAAAATCTTGGAAACCAGAGGAACCTTCAAGGGATATATGTATGTAGGCAAAGATCAAGGATTGAAAATCGAACTAGATGATCCCAAAGAAGAAAATAACGCTGTTCGGGTGATCCCAAGTCACATGGTACTGTGTATCGATATCCTGGAGCAGGCTGAGCAAAAAGACGAGGATGATGATAAAGGTAGCTCGTATTTTGGTTGATAACTATGACGATACAAATAGATAGTGACACTCTAGAAGGACGTTTAATCCGTCTCCTTTTAGAGGAAAAGCCGATCACTCTCGAAGAGGCTGCAAAGGAATTAAAGGTTTCGAAGAAAAAGCTATTGCGCGTCTGCAAATCATTGGTATCTAGAAAGATCATCCAGATGGAGGGACCTAAAGACCATACGTACCTTAGATTGCTAAGAAAAGACATAAGCTTTCACGGATTGAATCCATCCCAAGAGAGAGCGGTGAAGCACTCAAAAAGAAATAAAAAGCATGAAAAAGAAGTTCCCGATATGATGTACAGATGAAAAGATTTATATAAAAGTATTTACTTCCTCCATATGTCACGATAACACCCTCCCACCCCCCCTCTTATTTCTTTTTGTAATGTTTCCTGATAATTTTGATACTTACCTTGTTAGGATAATTTTAAATCATATTAAGTTAGTAAGATTACAGGAAGTGATTATATGGATATCAAAAAGGCTCTAAAAAATATGGACCCTGAGGAGTTAAAAGCATTACTGCCCGAAATAACTGAACGGATAAAAGAACAGTCTTCTATGGCAATGGATCAAGTTTTCAAGGGGCATGCAATCTTCAAAGCGAAAGTACACGAAGGCGGGAAAGTCACTATACCTGAGGCGGAGATGGAAACAATGGATATAGAGGAAGGTGACATCGTTCAGTTGATCGTGAGACCCGTAAAGAAAAAACGATAATTTGACGGAAGAAAATATACTTTACTTTGCTTACGGGAGTAATCTTAGCAAGGAGCAGATGTGTGAGAGAGGAGTCTATTTTATAGACTGTGAAAAAGCGGAACTCCCTAGTTGGAGATTGGCCTTCACAATATACTCCGATATGTGGTGTGGAGGGGTAGCAGATATATTGCCTAGTGAAAAAGGTGAAAGAGTTGTTGGGGTAGTTTACAATATACCTTCAGATGATGTTAGAACTTTGGATAAGTATGAAGGAAGGGTAGTTGAAGAGGGAGTGGAAACCGGGATGTACAGAAGACAGCATCTACCAGTTCGTATGGATGATGGTTGGAGAACTGTGTTGACTTATTTAGTGAATATAGCCCATGATAAAAAAAGAGATCTGCATTTCAAGCCTTCTTCAGAATATATGAATACCATAATAAAAGGTGCCAATGAACACGAATTAGATCCTGAATACATAGATTATTTGAATACCATATCTACTGAATGAAAATTGATTTTAATTTTTTCAGAAGAAGATGTTTGGGGGTCCTCCCTCTGGTGTACCCCCTAACATCTTTCTTCCTTTCATCGTCCAAGTTATATCGTAAATCAGTAACATCATTTTCAATTAATTAACGAATATTTTCGTTTCTTATGGGATTATGCGCTCTATATATTTAATATTTATGTTTTATTCGCCACATGATGGAAAAATATATAATATGATGATAGGATAGACCTATGATGAGCGCTAAAAGAAGGGGGATCCACATCACTACAGACGGTTTTGAATACGATCGTGTGATAGTACCCATAATGACCGAATACCCTGTGGAAGAACTAGTAATTTTACGAAATACTGATAAATCATATACTGGGGCCTGGAGATTAGCTGGACATTTTGTAGAAAAAATTAAAGACAGTCCCATTAAGACCAGGGTTATAGAAACAAACATTTATGATTTTAATGAAGTTCTCAAAACAACCAGAAAACTGCTGGACGAATATTCTAAAATGAATCTGCCCATATATATAAATATCTCTTCTATGCCAAAGTTGAGTTTGGTTGCCGTAATAACAGCTGCACTTTTAAAAAAAGAAAGATCAGAAATAGAAGTCTTTTACGTCAAGCCTGAAGAGTATTTGATACCAAGGATATTGGACTGTATCGCAAGGATTGGAGATGACGAATGTGCAATCGAAGAGCTAAAAGAGATCGGTCAGAGATTTAAAACCAGAGGAGGGGGGGCAGGTATGGTCGATTCAATCAAGATACCCTTATTTCCAATCACTCAAATTACAGATTTAGATAAGAATATATTATCTATTTTAGCTGATACAGGAGGTACAGAATCAATCAGCCAGCTAGTGGAAATACTCAATAAGGATCGAAAGGACGAAGTAAAAAGATCAACAGTTCAATATAGATTAGATAGGCTCGAAAAATATGGCCTGGTAATAGGAAAGAGAGAAAATAAACGTTTGAAACTGGAATTAACAAATGTGGGTAGCGCATATCTTTTTTAAATCTCTTACACACAAAGTTTATTAACATGAGTTAACATATATTTTCTACCTAAAAAACTAAAATAGGGAGGTATTAAATTGGCAAAAGTTACTAGAAAGATGGTAGAAGATGCGGGTGTAGATGTAGATGAATTGGTTGAACTTTTGGTCAAAAACGCAGCAGCAGAGTTGACCACATTCTATTACTACACTATACTTAGAGTAAACCTTATCGATCTCGAAGGCGAAGGGTTGAAAGAGATAGCAGAAACAGCTAGGATAGAGGACCGAAATCATTTTGAAGCCCTTGTACCTAGAATATACGAACTGGGAGGAGAACTGCCCCAGGATATGAAAGATTTCCACGATATATCCGGTTGCCCTCCTGCATATCTACCGGACGACGTTTCAGACGTAAGAAAGATCATGGAAGTATTGGTTGAAGCAGAACGATGTGCTGTTAGACAGTATACCCACATCTGCAACATAACAGCTGGAAAAGACCATAGGACCTATGATCTCGCGCAGGCTATACTTCATGAAGAGATACAGCATGAGTCATGGTTCTCAGAGTTCCTAGGAGAAGGACCATCGGGTCATTACTTGCGTAGGGGAGATACATCGCCATTCGTATCTAAATTCCTGGAATAAGGGTACTATACATTGTCGTTAATAGATGAAAAAATACACTTCAAGGAGTATTAACTCTATAAAGCATTAGAGAGTTTCATCTTATGCGATCTAATCTGCGTTTTGATTCATATGGACGTATGAACCTCTGATAATCCTCTTCTAGAATATCTTTGAAATCCTCTCGATCAACGACCCTAGTTTCAAATTTTTCACAATTGTATTCCACACATCGAGAACAATTGTTTATACCTTTTTCAATAGCACATGCCCTTACTGGACAGTTATCATCTATAAGATATGGATCCTCCTTAGGACTCAAACACCCGTCACAGGATATATCCTCAGGAGGTATACGGAATCCAAAATATTTGAACCAACCGTCGCTGATGATCTCTTTGTCTCCTTTGCCCTCAATGTTTTCTTTATAAGCTAGACAAAGATCACATCTATAACCACAGCGAGCGATCTCGATTCTACTCTCTTTTTCTTTTTTCATGGTAACTACATCCATTCGAAGATATTAAAAAGTGCTTATGCTACTTTTAAACAAAAATGGTGAGGGCAAGGTTTATATAGAACCTCAATATACTGAAATTAGATTAAAGAATAACAGAAGGTGAAAAAATGTTCGGAGGAAACCAACCAATATTACTGTTGAAGGAAGGAACAACCCGTGAAAGGGGAAGCGATGCACAGAAAAGAAATATCGCCGCAGCAAAAGCTATTGGCGATGCAGTGAGGACTACTTTAGGTCCCAAAGGTATGGACAAGATGTTAGTCGACAGTCTAGGTGATGTTGTAATAACCAACGACGGAGCAACGATTCTCTCAGAAATCGATATCGTTCACCCAGCTGCCAAGATGGTCGTAGAGGTGGCTGAGAGTCAGGACGATGAATGTGGAGATGGAACAACCTCGGTTGTTGTTCTTGCAGGAGAATTCTTGAAAAGGGCAGAAGAACTAATAGAGCAAAACATACATCCCAGTGTTATAGCGAAAGGATTCAGGATGGCTGTCGTAGAAGCACAAAAGATACTCTCAGAAAATAAGATACCTATCGATATCGATGACGAGGATAAGTTGATGGACATCGCCAAAACCGCTATGACCGGTAAATCCATAGAGGGAAACAGAGATGAACTCGCTAAGATGGTTGTAAAGGCTGTAAAACAAATCGCAGTAAAGAAAGACGGTATTTACGAAGCTGATATCGATAATATCAAGGTAGAAAAGAAAGCAGGTGCAAGCGTAGAATATTCTGAAATGATCAATGGTCTGATACTAGATAAAGATAGGCTACACAGCAGAATGCCAAAAAAGGTGGAGAATGCAAGGATAGCCTTATTGAATTCGGCTATTGAGATAAAAGAAACCGAAATCGATGCAGAGATAGAGATAACCAACCCTGAGCAACTCCAGCAGTTCCTAGATGAAGAAGAGGAGAGCATCAGGAAGATGGTCAATAAAATAAAAGATGTCGGTGCCAATGTAGTACTGTGTCAGAAGGGGATCGACGATCTGGCTCAGCACTATCTGGCAAAGGAAGGGATATTCGCCATCAGAAGGGTCAAGAAGTCTGACATGAAAAAACTCGCCAAGGCCACAGGAGCTAATATAGTAACTAATCTGAAAGACCTTGAAGAAGAAGACCTTGGAAAGGCTGGTCTTGTTGAAGAGAAACACGTTGCAGACACCCACATGACATTTGTAGAAGATGCGGTCGAAGGAAAAGCTGTATCGCTCCTGCTAAGAGGAGGAACATCACATGTGGTCGATGAGCTCGAAAGAGCGATACACGATGCCCTCAAAGTCGTCGCTGTTTCAATAGAAGATGGCGCAATTCTCCCTGGTGGAGGAGCGACTGAGATAGAGATCAGGAATGGTTTAGAAGACTATGCCGACAAAGTAAAGGGTAGAGAACAGCTGGCCATCAAAGCCTATGCATCAGCACTTTCAATAATACCCAGAACTCTTGCTGAAAATGCAGGTATGGACGGTATCGACGTACTAATGGAACTAAACGCAGCCCATGAGAAGGATGGAATGAAAACTTTCGGAGTTGAAATAATATCCGGTGATATAACTGACATGGTAGAATCCCATGTTATAGAACCGTTCAGGGTTAAAAACCAAGCACTTCAAGCAGCCACTGAAGTCGCTAATATGATCCTCAGGATCGACGACGTGGTCGCTTCAAAAGGCCATGGTGAAGGTGGCGACGAAGGAGCACCCCCTGGCCCAGGCGGTGGCATGGGCGGCATGGGCGGTATGGGCGGTATGGGCGGCATGATGTAAGCCTTCAATATACCAGCCTTAACCAGAGAAAAATTTAACCCCTTTCCCTTTTCTAATTTTTAATTTTTTAGAAGTGATTCGACTAAATCGATAATATCTTCTAAAACCTCATCTTTTTCATTTCCAGCATCGATTACCTTCCAATCGTGTTCTGATGCGAGTTCGAGGTAATTTTCCCTAACCCTCTTTAAATAATCAATATTTTCATATTTACTCTTGGTGTCCCTCACTTCTATCCTTTCAATGGCTGTTTTTGGTTCAAGATCAAATAAAAGTGTAAGGTCGGGTTTTAGCACAAAAGGTTCCTGGACCTGAACAGCATATCCCAGAGTGATTTCATCATATGCACTTTGATAGGCCGCACTTGATCCCCAATATCGGTCACATATCACATGTCGTCCGTCTTCCAGTACTCTTTTTATCTTTTCTATGTGTTGAACCCTGTCAGCTAGATAAATAAAATAATCCAAGTATGGAGAAGATTTTAGATGGGCCATCTGTTTGACTAGTCGACCCACCTTCGTATGTGTAGGTTCCCTTGTAATGTAAATATCCGCGTATCTTTTTTTCAAATCTTTCATTGCGGTGGATTTCCCCGATCCGTCTATCCCCTCGAAAACTATGAAACTCGACATATGTTGAGGAATACCACCGTAGGTAAAAAGGTTTATCTTTCACAGGCATTGCCATACATTACTTTTAAGTAGGGGAAGCTCATAGGCCGGATAATATGGAAGATAATAGACCCCTAACCGTCTTAAATCGCAACATAGGTAACCACGTCATAGTTGAGTTGAGGTATGGGAAAGAGTATCGGGGGGTCCTTCAAGGATACGATCCACACCTCAATCTGGTCATGAGTGATGTTAAAGAATTTGTAGAAGGTGAACAGACCAGAACACTACAATCAGCTCTGGTTAGAGGGGATAATGTAGTTTATATCTCCCCATGACAGGAGGAATAAAATGAGTAAAGGTACACCATCGCAGGGAAAAAAATCCAAAGGCAAGAGTCATATCAAATGTAGAAGGTGTGGTAAAAAGTCCTACCACATCCGAAAGAAGATATGTGCAGCTTGTGGTTTCGGTAAAAGTTCCAAGATCAAAAAATACGCCTGGGCCAAAGCACATTAAATCGATTTCTTATTTTTTACCATTCAATCTTTAAATGGACATAGCTTATAGGCTGCTTTGCCTGGGTCCTTCGCCTGATATATGCTTCTTCCAACTATGATCGCATTAGCCCCAGCTTCGATGGCTCCCACAGCGGATCCACCCTGTGCGCCAACCCCTGGTGAAAGTACTTTCAAACCTCCGATCAATTCTTTCAAATGTGATATACGTTCAGGCCGAGTTGCAGGGGCTATTATACCTGCTACACCAAACTCTTTGGCTCTGCTTGCTAATTCTTCTCCAACTGCCCCTGTGTACTCCTTACCACCGGGATGGCTCATCTCAGTGACCATGTAGATATCCTTACCATCAGCTGCCTTAACACATGCCTCGACAGAGTCTTTACCTACAAATCCATGTACTATAACTCCCGAAGCACCTCTCTCAACGGCCTCTGCTACTATCAATCTATTAGTATTGGGTATATCCGCAACTTTAAAGTCACATATAATGGGAATGGTCTTTGATAGATCCTTGATAATATCTGGACCTGCACCCAGAACAAGTGGGTAATTTATTTTAACCGCATCGATCCATTCAGAGGCAGATTTTGCCACACTAAGAGCACGTTCACGTTCTCTAACATCCAATGCAAGTATCAAACCCTTTTCGAATTTCATGGGAGCACAATAATCCCGGTTTCATAAATGCTTTTTGATACTAAAGAAAAAAACTTTATAAAAATCGATAACCTTTATATCTTCTAATCGTTGACATGATTGAGGATAACAAATGAGTCCCATATACTTGGATAACGCAGCAACAACAAAACCTGATCCCCGTGTTATAGAGACCGTTATGAAATGCTTGAAAGACGATTATGGAAATCCTTCTAGCTTACATCATTTTGGAGAGAGAGCATATAATATCATAGAACAGAGTAGGAGAAGGGTGGCCGAACTATTAAATGCCGAACAAGAAGATATAATTTTTACGTCTGGTGGAACTGAATCGGATAATTTGGCCATCCTTGGCGCGTTGAAAGGACAAGAAGAAGGGCATTTAATAACAACTTCTATCGAACATCCTGCAGTCAAAAAAACTTTCTATTATTTAGAAACAAAAGGATTTGATATAACTTACCTTCCAGTCGGTCCTGATGGGATAGTCGATGAGGAGGACTTTAAGAAGTCTGTCAGAGAAGATACTATACTGGCCTCTGTGATGTATGCGAACAACGAGGTAGGGACTATCCAGCCTGTAGAAAACTTAGCTGATATTGCGGAAAAAAATGATATAATATTTCATACAGATGCTGTTCAGGCAGTTGGCCAGTTAGAGATTAACTTGAAAAAATCGAATATCGATCTTCTTTCTTTGTCAGGGCATAAGATATATGGTCCTAAGGGTACTGGAGCGTTATATGTTAGTGAAGATCGTGATATTTCTCAAGTTTTATATGGGGGGAGACACGAAAAAGGTAAAAGACCCGGGACTGAAAATGTTCCGGGAGTAGCGGGATTAGGAAAAGCCTGTGAGATCGCAAGAAAAGAAATGTCGTCCTATGTACAGGAAATGATAAGGTTGAGGGATTTATTCATAGAAGGTCTTATTGGAGAGATAGATTTGGTCAGATTAAACGGTCATAGAAAAAAACGTCTTCCGAACAATGCTAATATTTCTTTTCCTGGAGTCCAGGGAGATATACTGGCTCGAAGACTAGATTCAGAAGGCATTGCTGTTTCTACTGGTTCGGCCTGCAGTTCCAAAGGATTCGAACCTTCAGAAGTAATACTCTCCATGTACGACAATCGTCCGCGGGCACTAAGCTCGGTAAGATTTACGTTCGGTAAATGGAACACAGAAGAAGAGATCTATCATTCACTGGATATTTTGCCTCAGATTGTTAAAAATCTAAAAAGAATCTCACCTAAAGGGAGGTTCTGATCTGTTCCAGATCAAACACCGTGATGGTATGGCGAGGATAGGAAATTTTAAATCCTCTCACGGGACAGTTGAAACACCCAATATAATGCCAGTTATCAATCCCAACCTCGTTGCGATATCACCCAGAAGATTGTGGGAAGAATTTAGAACCAAAATCATCATCACCAATTCATACATAATAAAGAGGACTGAGGGATTGAAAGATGAGGCATTGGAAAAGGGTCTTCATGATATATTGGATTTTCCTGGAACCATCATGACCGATTCCGGCACATTTCAATCTCACGTGTACGGAGAAGTTGATTTAGACCCGATTGAAATAATAACTTTCCAGGAAGCGATAGGATCTGATATATCAACCATTTTGGACCGTTTTACCGAGCCAGATGATACACGGGAAGTTGCTGAACAAAAGGTTAAGGACACCATACAAAGGGCAAGACAGGCGACCTCTGAATGTGAAGGGAGTATAGCGTTACCAATACAAGGCTCTATATATCCAGATCTGCGTGAAAAGTGTGCAAAAGTCTTAGGAGACTTACCCGGAACCCTTTACCCGATAGGAGGGGTGGTACCTCTACTGGAGGATTATCGTTATGATGAGCTGGTAAAGGTGGTAATGAGTTCAAAAAAAGGGTTAGGACCTAAAGGTCCTGTACACCTGTTTGGAGCTGGACATCCAATGATCTATCCGCTTGCAGTACTGATGGGCTGTGATCTATTCGATTCAAGTTCTTATATCAAATATGCAAGAAGAGGAGATCTAATGTATCCCGATGGAACTAGGAATATATCTGATCTAGAATATCTTGCTTGTAATTGTCCAGTATGTAGAAATACGGATATTGATGGTTTAAAAGATGAAAGTGATGAAAAAAGGACGATGATGTTGGCAGAACATAACCTGTGGATAAGTTATATGGAGATAGGTAGAGTAAAACAAGCGATAAGAGAACACTCCTTATGGGAGCTGGTCGAACAACGAGCCCGAGGGCATCCATCTCTATTAGACGCTTTAAACACGATCCATGGTTATTGGAAATTTATGGAAAAATTTGAACCTAGAGGGAGAAGACGAGCTTTATTTTACACTGGTGAATTTACTTTCAATAGACCGTTAGTGAAGAGGATTCTACACTGGATAGAAGAAGATTACTCACCTCCAGTCAAAGATGCACCATCTATTGTATTCAATGGAAAATATCTTGGTAAACCTTACAGCAGATATCTCACAAAGGAATTAGAATATCTACTTCCCGATTATATGGTTAATCTATTGGTGAATACACCTTTTGGCTTAATACCATTGGAATTGGACGGGGTATATCCTATAGCACAATCTCTGTTTCCAGGATATGTGTCTTATGGAGAGATCAAGGATCTCGTTGTATGGAATGGTAAGGAAACTTTGGAATCTTTAGAAAAGGGAAAAGGTATGAGTCTTGATGAGATGCGTGTCAGAAGCATATCGGACTTTCAATTCTGCAAAGGTGCCGGGAGTATTTTATCTGATGGTAAGCTGGAGTTCGTTTACAATCGAAAAGGGGGCATTAACAACATTTTGCTTGATGAAAGACACATATTATCTGTGAGAGCCTATGACGGTTTATTTTCTCTGAAAATACCAGGTGCAACACTTTTAAAAGACAAACTACCTCCACCTATACTCAGGATCAAAGTGAATGATGATAGTGCAGAGTACAACTCACAAGGTAAGAACGTTTTTGCTAAATTTGTTTTAGAGGCATGGGAAGGAATAAGACCTAGTGATGAGGTATTAATAGTCGATCGGAATGATGATCTAGTAGCTGTGGCAAGAGCTATGCTAAACAAGGAAGAAATGAATGTTTTTGATAAGGGTATGGCTGCCCGGGTGCGCCAAGGTATAGAAAGATAAGTTTTACTCGTCTAAAATCTCTATAATTGAAGGATCCAATTTTTTAGGTCCCTCATCCTCTTTTTTTACTATATCACTATTGCTTCTTTTTACAGGGCTCCAGAATCTAGCATCACACTTTTTACACTCATTTGAATATTCATCTACGGGATTTCCGCATTCAGGGCACTCAAAATCACGTTCTTCAACAATAAATTTCTCTCCGCATTCTGAACATTCTTCTTCGTCTCTTGAAACGACGATACCACAAACAGGACAGAGGAAAGTATCCATCTCGAACTCTGCACCACATCCATAGCATCGCGGTGTTTCTCCGTCTACGTGTTCACCGCAACGAGGGCATTCAAAATCATCTTGTCTGACACTTTCACGCACTTTTAATTCCTTCTTGGGTGATTTTTTATCCGTTTCATAATAATACAATAGATAAATTAACGTGATAGATAAACCAACGACGATAACAATCAAGGGTAACGTATTTCCTTCCAATATAGTAGAATATAAGTTCATTGACGAAAAGATTATTTTCTTCTATATTTAAGAATTATGTATGAGTACTCTAATTTTAGAGAAGGCTTAAATGCATATTTGATTTTAAATTCTTAAATTTACGATAAATTTATAAAGTATACTCTCCAAATTCTCGATCTATAAATCAAAGGTTTGTTTTTTCCTGAATAATATGAATACTGTAAAAAGAGCGATCAGGATTGCGAACAGCATAAACCATTGACTGCCTCTTAGAGGCTCTTCTACACTGAAAGTTACACTATCTTCAGCAGAGTTGCCTATTTTATCGAAAACTCTCACAGTGATGACATACTCTCCTCGTTCCAAATCCTCGAAAGTATGATTGGTGACTATACCTACATTTTTCCACTCCCGATCAACAATACGGATCTCATAATGTGAAATTTCTGAAAAATCGTCAATGCCTACCCATTCGACTGTAACAGAAGGTCCGGTAAATTTCTCGCCATCCGTTGGTGATCGAATACTTATCGAAGGAAGGGGAATATCCTGCCACCATAGCATAGGGGTCGTCAAATCTTCAATCATCCACCAAATCTCGTCAAAATCCCAGTCTGCGGTTTCGAAAGTTGCCCCGGTCTTCATCTCAGAGGTAGTCTTACCTTTTCCACCTGCACTTTCTGATTGACCTGAGGAATCTAGATCCCAAAAAGAGGCTCTCACCAATCCCTCTTCATTGTAACCAACTAAACCACCAACACCAATTTCTCCTTTCACTTTTCCAACAGCATAAGAGTTAGAAAGTATGCCTTCACCATTGTTCATACCCACTAGTCCACCAACCTGGTTTTTGCCAGTTACACTCCCTATCGCATAAGAATTAGATATCCCAAAATTTAGACCGCCTCCTATTAATCCACCAACCTGGTTATTTCCCTTTACACTTCCACTAGCATATGAATTAAGAACCGTGCCATCGTTCCATCCGATTAACCCACCTATTAATAACTCTCCGATCACACTACCAGTTGCAAATGAATTTAACACATTTCCAGCGCAGTTGTATCCCATAAGTCCACCTACATATATGCCTTGCCCGATCACATCACCAGTTGCATATGAGTTAGAAACTTCATCTCCACTGTTAAATCCCGTAAGACCACCGACCCGGTTGTTACCGCTCACATTACCTGTAGAATAGGATGAATTTATACTCCCTGTGTTCAATCCTATGAAACCGCCTATATTGTTATTACCACTGACATCACCTAGAGCAAATGATTTTGATACTGCTCCTTTCCAATTATACCCAACGAGTCCCCCAATATACTGATAACCGTTTACTTCACTGTCTGCAAAAGAGTTAGAGACATTATCACCAGTGTTGTATCCCATCAGTCCACCTGCATATCTTTCTCCACTCACACTACCAGTTGCATAAGAGTTAAAAATTGTGCCATGGTTGTTCCCAACAAGGAGACCTACCCTACTATCCCCAGACACTTCTGAATCCTTGACTCCAAGATTGTGAATTTCTCCATCACTTCCTATGTATCCGAACATGCCTATATCATTCGTGCTTGGTCGGTTGATGAATAGATCAGAGATGACAAAGCCTCTGCCATCAAAACTACCTATGAAGCGTTTAACCCGGTTTCCTAAAGGGTAAAATCCAGCACCATCATCCCACTCTCTTGTCTCGCTGGCATCTAAATCTTTCGATAGTGCATAATGTGCGCTTAGGTCCTCATTGATAGCTTGAAGTTGGTAAATATTTTCTATCATATATGGAGCTTCTTTTGTGCCCAGGCCCTCCTTAAAAGTAAAACCTTCGCCTTCTGAGATTCGAAAAGGTAGAACAGAACTGTGATCAAGAAGCGGTATAAAAATAGTGCTCGTCAATAAGATCACTACAGAAACAGATATAATCATTGATCTATATTTGTTTACACTATTCCTTCTTACTAAAGGACCCATCTCGTTCTTTTGTTTATTTTCTTTTGAATCCGTAAGATCATCCTCAACTATCTATCTGTATAATATAGTATATAAAACTAGGGTTAAAAAACGAAATAAAACAGAAGGGGAACTGAATTTACATCAATTTAAAATAGTCCTACCCTTCATACCTCCTTCACAATGCGTATAGCTGTAATATTAGATGACAAGTGCAGCCCAAAGCGCTGTAGTTACGAGTGCATCCACTACTGTCCGAGAGTGCGAACAGGAGACGAGACAGTGGTGAAAACGGAGGATGGTGTCCGTATATCCGAAGAACTGTGTTCAGGCTGTGGTATATGTACCGTTAAATGTCCTTTCGATGCTATAAGAATAATCAACCTTGCAGAGGAGCTTGATGAGGATCTTATCCATCAGTTCTCGGAGAACGGTTTCAGACTTTACAGACTTCCTACTCCTCAAGAAGGGATGGTTGTAGGACTGCTGGGAGCTAATGGTATAGGTAAGACAACTGCAATTCGCATACTATCAGGTGAGATAATTCCAAACATGGGAGACTATGAAGGAAACCCCTCATGGGGTGCGATAATAGATCATTATTCGGGTACAGGGATGGCAGATTATTTCGAAAAACTTGCTGATGGAGATATAAAAACATCTGTCAAACCACAGTATGTAGATAAGATACCTGCACATTATACCGGTGAAGTCGAGACCCTTTTGAAAAAAGTAGGGAAAGATTACATGAAATGGGTGGATGCCCTAGATATCGAAAACACACTGGATTCAAAAGTGGGAAATCTTTCAGGAGGAGAACTACAACGGGTTGCTATAGCTGCAGCATCCACAAAAGAAGCTGATATCTATTTTTACGACGAACCATCGTCTTATCTTGATATAAAGCAACGACTCAATGTCGCAAGAGCGATCAAAGAAAAAAGCAAGGAACATCGGGTAGTGGTGATCGAACACGACATAGCTGTTCTTGATTTTTTAGCAGATAATGTACACATACTTTATGGAACAAAAGGAGCATATGGTGTTGTTGCACATCCTAGAGGTGTTCGTCGGGCTATAAATACCTTCTTAAAAGGATTTCTCGAAGAAGAAAATATTAGATTCAGAGACAAAGTGATAAAATTTCATTCTCATGCACCCTCTACAACTCTCCATCCTGATCCCGTGGTCATGTATGATAGACTGGTTAAAAAATGGAATTCTTTTAAGCTAGAAACCGAACCTGGAGAGATCCCAAAAGGAGAAGTAATAGGTATTGTAGGACCAAATGCCACCGGTAAAACTACGTTCGTAAAAATGTTGGCAGATGTGATCGAACCTACCGAAGGGAAGATAGAGTCGGATATAACGGTTAGTTACAAACCTCAATACATCAAGCCCGATTATCCCGGTAGGGTATTGGATCTATATCATACGCAGATACCAGACTCCCTATCGAACAGTCTATTCAAGGCTGAAGTTTTAGATCCTCTAGGGATTGAAACACTTCTAGAGAGGGAGATCCCTAAACTAAGCGGGGGAGAGCTTCAGCGGGTAGTTATTGCACTTGCCCTAGGAAGAGATGCAGATCTATACCTACTTGATGAACCCAGCGCATATCTGGATTCGAGTAGAAGGATGGATGCTGCTAGGGCTATCCGCAGGTATATGGAAAAAACAGAGAGAGCAGGTATGATAGTTGACCATGACGTGTATTTTATCGATTATGTGTCTGATCTAATCATGGACTTCACAGGTACACCTGGTATTCATGGAAAGGGAGAAGGGCCTTTCTCGATGCAGGAAGGCATGAATCGATTTTTAGAAGATGTAGGTATAACATTCAGAAGAGACCCTGAAACAAACAGACCAAGAGTAAACAAACCGGGTTCCCATCTAGATAGAAAACAAAAATCAAATAGAGACTATTACTATACCAGTTAAAGTGTCATCATATTTTCAAGAGGGACCTCGTCGATCTCTTCTTCACCTACAATCAAAGAGCTGGTATATTCAGTCTCATCCATGGGGACTAGTACCTTTAACATTATCTGACCAGTTGGAAGTTCATCCTGAAATACTCTTATCTTTTTATCTTTATGAAGATGAAGGACTGAAACAAAGGCGGTCACGTAATCCCTTATCCTTCCATCGTGTATCATATCGAACTCCAGCACTTTCTGACCATACCAGCAGATACGATTCCAAACCATCGACAAATCTTTTTTCATGTCTTCCTGATGAGCGTTCGAATCATACTCTTCATTCCTTCTTTCCCGACGATCTCTCATCTGTTCAGCTCTCTCTACTCGTAACCGCTCCATCTTTTCCCTGTACTTTGCTTCTCTCCTGGCTTTTTCAAAAGCATCTACTAGTTGTATAAGAGAAACTGGCTTTTTTTCTTTTCTCCTAACCGCTTTATTCAGAGGTACTTCATTTGAGTCAAGTACCTCCTCTTCATAATCCACGTCCCTCTCGTCTTCATAAAAGTCCCAATCAAAAAATTCCCAAGCTCCTGTGTCATCCACCTCTAATTCTTCTTCCCCTTCTTCGAGGTCTCTAGCATCAATTAGTACTTCTTCGCACTGCATCGAAAGAACAGACCAGGCCATCTTTACTAGATGACCTGCTACTGTAAAATTTATCTTGTCTTTCTCATCTGCCTTCTCGAGGAATTGTTCCGTGAATGACAATAGATCGATATTCCAGGGATTCATCTTTTCGTCGATAACCAGCTTGAAAACAGTCGCTATAGCACATTCAAAAGGATCCTCAGAGATGTGAAAAAAGTCCTCTCCTTCAACCATATCTATATAATCATCGATCCTTTCTCCACTTCGCTCCTCATCGATCAGTGATTTGTGAAACATGAGATGTTTGACTACCTCATCCCTACTCTCTTCAATCTCCATGGGAGCAGTTTTAAAAGACTCTGTCACCATATTCAGCTCACCTCCGTCTTAAGACTACTGATCCCAGAAAGGGTGGGTAGATCGTTTTCAGGAGATCCTGTGCTAGTACCCATATTAAGCTTCATGATGATGTCTGATAATCCATCCTCGTGCATTGTCACACCTACTAGATGATCTGATTTTTTCAATGTAGCTTTTCTCAATGATATCTGAATAAACTGTGCATCTTTTGAATTGTCTTTTATCATACCTGCTACCTTTTCAGCATTGACCCCATCCAGGTTCTGGTCTATTTCGTCGAGTAGATAAAATGGAGAGGGATCATACCGCTGAATGGAGAATATAAAAGCCATAGAAACTAGACTCTTTTCTCCACCTGAAAGTGCCTGGATTCGATGAACCTTTTTCCCCGGAGGTCGGGCCTTTATTATTAAACCACCATCGAAAGGAGAATCCTCATCCTCCAACTCAAGTTGTGCTTCCCCGCCTGAAAGTTCATGGTAAACCTCTGTGAAATTCTTATCTATTTCTTCCTTTACCTTTAGGAGTTCGACCTTTTTCTTTTCGTCTAGCTCCTCGATTAGATGATCGAGTTCTTCCCTCCGCTCTTCAAGTTCCGTGTACTCTCCTTGAAGTTTCTCCATCCGCTCTTTCTTCCTTTTGTATTCATTCAAAGCGCGCATGTTAACAGTCTCTAACCTTTCCATCTCATTCTCTGCCTTTCGGATTCTGTGCTTTAGTTCCTTCATACTGGGGATATCTTTTTCGGAATAATCTATGTGCTCTTCTATACCTCCCTCAAGGTCATTTATGCTATCCATGTGACTCCGTCGGTTTTGTTCAAGGGTACGTATGTAACTTTTTTTAGCCTCCTGTTTTGAGTCTAATTTATCAAGCTGGTTTTTTAGTTGGTACTTTTTTTCCTTTTTCTTGTCACGTTTCTCTCTTAGGTCTTCAAGTTCTTCATCCATAGAGTCTAGTTTTTTCTGAAGACCTTTCAATTCCGTTTTCTTATCTTCTACTACGCTTTTCTTTTTCTTTACTGTAGAGTTCAGATTTCTTTCTTCCTCCTTTATAGATTCTATTTTCTTTTCAGCCCCTTCTATATCTTCTTCCAAGCGTGAGATACGATCTTCTTTTATAGATAACTGAGATTCTAATTCGTTCTGTTTTTCCTTGATCTCTGATTGTTTTTTCATCAAATCTGTTAGACGCTTTGAAAGTTCCTCTGGTGTCATTGATTCGATCTTCTCAGTTATGTCGTTTCTATCTCCTTTCAGTCTTTCTATGGTCTCCTCAAGAGATTTGCACTGATTTTCCTTTTCTTTGAACTTAATTTCCAATCCTTCTTTTTCTTTTTTCTTCTTTTCTAATCTACTATTTTTATCATTGAGCTTTTTATTCAATCTTCCAAGCTCCCCTTCTAGTTCATCAGTGCTCTTCTCAATACCCCCTTCAGCCCTGATGTTTCTGATCTTGTCCTGGTATTCATTCATCTCCGACTGGATCTCTTTGATCTCTTTCTTCACTTTGGATAGGTTTTCCCGACTTGCCTGCAACTCTTTACCTATCCTATCCAGTTTTCCCCTATCTGGAGCCTCGAAGCTTATCATATTCTGCCTTAACGTACCTCCTACCATGGCACCGCTCCGCTCTATTTTTTCACCGTCAAGAGTGACCATCCTGACTCCACCCATCAACCGTCTAGCTGATTCGATATCTTTCATTACCACAGTGTCTCCAAAAACGTACCAGAAAACATTATCGTATTTATCCTCATAATCAACTAGGTTGATGGCAAAATCGACAGCATCATCGTCCCTGGTTGCACTGATGGCTTTGCCTCTGGGCCGACCACTCATCATCTTATTCAAAGGTAAAAAGGTTGCTCGTCCAGCTTTATTTCTTTTCAGGTAGTCAATTGCTTCAGATGCCCTTGCGTCATCATCGACCACTATGGACTGCATCCTCCCTCCAGCAGATACTTGAAGTGCGGTTTCGTATTGTTTATCCACATCTGCTATCTCGGCTATAGTACCGTGTATACCTTCTAGCTCACCTTTATCCCTAGCTTCAAGGATTTTTGAAACAGCTCTGCTGTATCCTCTACGAACAGATTTTGCAGCTTCTTCCTGAGCTTTGAGATGATTGTATTCACGGTCCAATCTGTCTACTCTCTTTTCTAAATCTTCTTTATCATCTTGTAATCTTTTCTCATTCTTTCTTGCATCGTGAAATTTTTTCTTCAATTCCTTCAGTTCGTTTTCTACTTCGCGATTGTTTTTACGGGCCTCTTTCAGCTTCCACTTGAGTTCCTTTTTCTCGAACTGAAGACTCTCATGTTCCTCCTCTATCTCTGATATGTCTTCTACTATCCTTTCGATCTTGTCCTCTATTTTATCCAACTCAAGATGTAGTTCCCTTCTTTCCTCATCCTTTTCTTCAAATTCCTTCCTCAGTTTTACTCCCTCTTTCTTTAATTCAACGATCCGGTCATTCGACGCTGATTGTTTCTCCTCTATAGATCCCTTCTTCTCTTTAACGGATTCAAGCTCTTCTTCTACAACATCTAGCTTTTCTTTTATCTTCCTAGCTGATTTTTTCTTATCTGTCAACTCTTCTCTATTCTTTTTGAGTTCCTCTCTCAGCTCCTCTCTTATATCTTCGTTATCCTTAAGTTTCTTTTCACAAGACTCGATCATATCCTCAGCTCGATAACGAGTGAGCTTGAGTTCGTTGACTTTATCCCGAAGCTTCTTACTTTCATCACTCCCTTTATCCTCGAGTTCCTTTTCTATCTCCTTTAATTCATCTTCTAATTCATGGATAGTTTGTTTGATTTCTTCTTTTTTTCCATCGATTTCGTTTATTTTTTCCTTATTCTTATCTATATCCTCTTCGATCGAAGTAAGGTCAGCCTGTAGTTCCTCTCTTTCCTTCCAATCCTTCATGGATTTCGATTCTTTTATTCTGTCAGACAATTCCTGGTATTTCAATGCATCCTTTCTATCCTCTTCTAATTCCTCAACCTGTCTTCCAAGTTCATCTAATATGAGATTAATTCGATCTAGGTCATCCCTTACATCCTCCTTTTTCTCCTCTGCATCCTCTATATCTTTATCGTAATCGCTGATGCCAGATATGTCTTCAAGGATCCCCCTTCTTTCATAGTCGCTCATCTCTACGATCCTTGAAATGTCACCCTGCTGTACTAAGTTGTATCCTCCTGCTGCTATTTTAGCATGTGATAACAACTCTTGAAATTCAGTAAGAGAAGAACTTCTACCGTTAAGGTAGAAATAGGAGTTGTATCCCATATTATTGTCAGACTTCTGTACTTTTCTAGTAAAGGTGACTTCGTCATCGTTTCGTGGTATGGTTCTATCCTTGTTTTCAAAAGTCAAACTGACTCTGCAGAAATCAGCTGGTTTACCCTCTTTACCCCCATTGAATATTAGATCCGTCAGACGTCCTGCCCTCATTTCTTTTGAACTCTTTGGTCCAAGGACGAACAATATGGCATCTGAAATATTTGATTTTCCAGACCCATTGGGTCCTGTGATGTTAGTGTACCCCTTTTCAAAAGGTATATCTATCTTACTTCCAAAAGACTTAAAATTCTCTAGATGTACTTTCTTTAAGTGCAAATTATTCCCCCTCCAGAAGAAGATTTCGGCTCCTCAATCATACCAGATTCATTCGAGTTAGAGTGCATTGGATATCCCATCCTAGTCTAATTATTGGTCCGACGATACGTCAGACATTAGTATTAGAGGTTTATAACTATAAAAAAATTGTGGTCAAATTCTTTATCTTCTCCAAGAAAAGGTTAAAATACTTTAAACCACAATGAATAATCGATTCCAATGCGATCAAAAAGAGGATTAAAAGCCTTTTTCATCCTTATTATTGTGATCATCTTAGCTGTGTCCAGTTCCGCTGCAGGTATCGATTTTACCCACGAGTTCAGGGATTCTAAGGGAGACGTTTTAGATGTCCGAGGAAATCCTGTCGACAACCCAGATATAGATATAATCTTCGTGGAAACTTGGGCAGAAGGTGGTTACGTACACTTCAGACTAGAAGTCGATGGAGAGATAAGACAATCTGAAGAGGAATATGCATATACATTCTACGCTATCGAAGAGAAAAATAAAACCATTGGCGAAGCCAGCGGCGTGATGGTATATTTCTCAGACAACGAAGCGGGCTATGTATTGATAAATGATGTAGAAGAGTATGGTGAGGCGGAATTCGACGTTGACGGGGGACAAATGACCATCTCTGTGAACATAGATGTGTTCGAATTTATGGAAGAATTTCACATATACGTTTTGACTAATTACTTCACTGAATTTGAAGACCAGAGGCAAACCGACAACGCTTCATCCTGGGAGAAGCCTCCACCAAACGACGAAACACCAGAGAACTATGACCCAATAAACGGTGAAGAAAACGATAATGACACCCCGTGGCTTGGCATTATCGGTACGATCCTCGCTTTAAGCTTTGCTTTGCTTTGTAAAAGGAAGTTCGGCGATAAATATGATAGATAGTTTAGGTCTAGTTATTTTCTTCCTAAGATGACTAGTCCACTGGCTTTTTCTTCATAATCAGACCCTTATTTTTCATCCATTTCAACAACTTAATTTTAATTATATGATGGGGGTTTTAACTATTGTTTCTAATTTGAGAAAAAATTAACCCCAACTCAGATGTCGTTGTATATTGGAAGCATCGGACATGTCATCCCTGCATCACCTTTCCAGAACTCAGATATGTTTATTTTAACAGCCGTGTACCCAAAGTCCTCTAGTATATCAACTGTTCTTGTATATGCCTTTGGAATTAGGATCTTTTTGTCACCCAAATAGAGCATATTTATAGGTTTATTTTTGTACACTGTATCCTGTTTATCCATCGAGATCTCGATCAGTTCGAATCCTTTGAAATGATCTAAATCTACAACCTCAGGACATATCGCAAGGGTCCCGTCACCTACGAAGTTAACACCAGATAATAGGTGAAATACCTTTGAAACAGGAACTTTTATGATATCAATATCAGAGAAATGCTTGGATAGCTGTTCTATGCCCTCTTTGTTCGTTCTTTCAGAAATACCTACAAAAATCTTTTTCCTATCAGTGACAAGGATGTCACCTCCTTCAATAGTCCCTGGAGGCTCGATACACTTTACGTTATAACCTTCTTCTAAGAACATATTCGCTATACTCTCTTCCTCTCCCCTCCTCAGAGGGATACCGAACCTGCAGATAACTGCAGTATTGGATTCCTTTCCTATTAAGGCAGTGTCCTGTACAAATATACTGTCTGGATAAGATTCTAAAGGGGACAGTTTTTGAACTTGAACTCCATGGTTTTCGAGAATCCTGACATATTTTTCATGCTGCTCTAAAGTTTTCTCCATATCTATCGTATTGTGTTTAGGATTCTTGGACACGCATTTGGTATAACTCTTTCCAGGGGTTCTTACCAACACTTCGTCGAACAATCTAGTCATTGAATTTACCTATACTAGAAGGGATTTAAAACTATCTAAAGAACGATTACTATGATGTGAGATCAATAGAGGGGGGTTGCAAACAAAATGATTTAATAATGCCCGACAATTGACCTCATGGTGCTTAAATGAAAAAAGATGTCAAATATATATACAAACAGGTGGAAAAACACCATGAGTGGTTCTCCAATTCACTCCCGATGATAGCGTCAGAGAATGTCATAAGTCCTTTGGCTAGAGACCTGATGCTATCTGATTTTCAGGATAGATATGCAGAAGGTGCTCCAGGTGACCGATACTATCAAGGTAACATCTACGTTGATGAGGTGGAGATAAGGGTTCAAGAACTCGCTAAAGAACTCTTCGATGTCAAATACGCTGATGTTAGACCTATATCCGGAACTGTCGCCAACATGGCAGTGTTGATGGCTTTAGGAGGACCAGACAAATCCATAACCTCGGTGGACGTGTCTGATGGAGCTCACATAAGCAGTGCAGTTTTTGGTGCCGTGGGAATGAGAGGAATGAAGCCAAAAAATTACCCGTTCGATGTAGACGAGATGAATATTAAATTGGACGAAACGAAAGAGATGCTCATGGAAGAAAAACCAGATATAGCTCTCTTCGGACAATCTGTTTTCCTCTTTCCACCACCCTTAGAAGAGCTGCAGGACATATTCCAAGAGATTGGATGTCATGTTTGGTACGACGGTGCGCATGTACTGGGATTGATAGCAGGAGGAGAGTTCCAAGATCCCATGAGAGAGGGAGTCGAAGTCATGACCGGAAGCACTCATAAAACTTTACCAGGCCCACAGAGAGGTATCCTCCTTGCAGATCCAAGGAACGAGGAGATAAAAGAGAGGCTCTTTTACGGTGTGTTCCCAGGGGTGCTGTCCAACCATCATCTACACACGATGGCTGCCCTTGGAGTAACACTGGCTGAACATATAGAATTCGGCCAAAGATATGCACGACAGATTATAAAAAATGCTAAAGCGTTGGGTCAGGCTTTATATGAAAGAGATTTCGATGTGCTTTGTGCTCACAAGGGTTTCACTGAATCTCATACCATCGCGATAGATGTACGTGAATACGGCGGTGGTGAAACAGGTGTAGAGGCTATGGAAGAAGCGAATATGATCGCAAACAAAAACCTACTACCATGGGACGATGTTGATAGCGCTCTAGAGCCTAGTGGTATACGTTTAGGTTCTCAGGAATTAACACGTCTTGGCATGAAAGAGAGCCATATGGACGAAGTCGCTGATTTCATAAAGAGGGTTGTTATAGAAGACGAAGAGCCGCAGAAAGTCAAAGAAGATGTTAAAGAATTCAGAAGTGACTTCGAAGGTATACATTACTGCTACAAAGAAGGGATGCCAGCTCATAAAAGATTCTCTTTCCTGAGATAAAAAACCAACCTTTTTCTTCTTTTTTTATTCTATGAATTTTTTATAATTTTTGCCTGACATCAATTCCTCTATCTCTGTTTCATCAATAATCTCGATGACCGCTATCCATCCTTCTCCATAAGGATCTTCATTTATGCTTTCAGGGGACATCTCGAGCTCATCGTTAACTCTTATCACTTTTCCAGATACTGGTGAATATATGTCGGAAACGGTTTTAACCGATTCAACGACTCCTATCATATCACCCATGTCGAATTCTTCACCAACTTCTGGAAGCTCCACATAAACTATATCCCCAAGCTCTTCTTGAGCATATGAAGTTAACCCAAACTGCAGTTCATCACCTTCAACTTTGCACCATTCGTGATCTTCAGTATATTTCAAATCTTCTGGTATCTCGACCATTTAAACACCACCTTCTAAAAGAGTCATCCGATATTTAAGGTATTCGTATCTCTCTTCGATCATCGTTATACACTACGAGAACTCCTGCACAAGAAGATACCTGCGTATATCTACACTGGATCGACCTATCTCTCAATGCAGAACAGAACTCATCGGCAACGATGTAGTGTTCGCTGTCGTCCCATTCCTCCAAGTTCCTTTTCCGACAATGCTCCCTGTCTTTACTATCCTTGAACGATACATCCCCGATGATGATCGTTCCCTCTTCGGTTAGTAGCTCCTTCAGGGAACAGATCAGATCGATCTTTTCATCGTCTTCTAGATGATGGATCGCATAGGACGAGATAATATTATCTAATCTCTCGTCACACAATTCATCGGGGATCCCGTCCTTGAGATCCTGTACATAGAACTCTGAATCCGGCATCTTCTCTTCAGCCCGATGGATCATCTCCGGCGAAAAGTCCACACCGACGATCACAGCCCCTCTTTTGTACAATTCATAACTCAACAGACCTGTTCCTACTCCTAGGTCTAATATCTTCTTCCCCTTCACTCCACCCAAAGTATTTCGAACAAACCTCAACGTTTCGCGGTAACCTTCGAATGGATATCCCTTCTGCTGATCAATAGAGACATCATAGTCTTCAGCCCATTCGTCGAAACCCTTATTATCCATCAAAACCCAGATCACTCCTCTCTTGAGTCATAAACAATCTTACCATTGACCACCGTCATGATCACTTCAATATCCCTAAGATTTTCAGATTTCAACGGATTCTCGGAAAGCACCGTGAAATCCGCATACATACCATCTCTCAACTCACCGAGCTTTTCTTCATCCTTTCCCGCATATGCACTGTTGGATATATAACTCTGTAAAGCATTATAAACCGATATTCTCTGCTCTAAAATGGGATGATGGGTGGCTGAATAAACACCATACATAGGAGACATGGGCATAGTGTCTGATCCGAAGGCCATCTTAACCAGAGAACGCTGTATATCCCAAAAAGGGTTGCACTTTTGAAGTCTTTCTTTGCCCAATCTTTTCTCGTTCATCCCTCCTTCCTTGGACCAGTTATAAGCAAAATTAGGCTGGACTGAAAGGATAAGACCCATATTTCTTATACGCTTGGTATTGACTTCATCCACCATCTCTCCGTGTTCTATCCTGTGCCTATACTTTCTTGGATCTTGTGATGCCGACTCATATGCATCAAGAAGAGAAGATATAGCACGATCGCCGATGGCATGCGCCATCACCTGAAAACCTCTCTCCTCTGCATCAGTTATAATGTCCTCTATTTCATCAGCAGACAATAGGAGTTCACCCTTATTGCCGGGATCGTCTTCATAATCTTCAGTGAGTGCTGCAGTTTTTCCACCAAGCGAACCATCGACAAAAATTTTAACACCCCTTAGTGAAAGATGCTCGCTATTTTCAACAGGTTCGAGATCTTCAGATTCTTCATGAAGTACATAACCTCTAACCCTCAGGTCCAGTCCTTTTTCTTCATCCAGAGATTTGTAAGCTTCCCATGCATCCCTATCCATAATTTCGTGTATTCCTGTGATACCAAGTGAATGCGCTTTTTTTATTGCCTTTTCTATAGCTTCCTTTTTATCCTCGAGAGATACTCCAATAATATCATCTAGATTCCAAAGAGGATCTTCTTTTATTATACCTTTATCTGCATCAACGAATTTGGATTCGCTGTCAAATTCTTCTAAGGCCATTGAGTTGGCCACGGCAATATGACCACATACCCGTTTTATTAATATTGGATGATTATCCGATATATCGTCAAGGTCACTTTTAGATGGAAGATGGTCTCTTTTCCATCGAGTTTCATCGAATCCATGTCCGATTATCCATTCATCTTCTGTACTCTCATCTAATGACTTCTGCAAGTAATATTTCGCTTCCTTAAAACTATCTGTGTCCGAAAGATCTACTCTGTCGATACCAAGACCCAGATGGAGTAAATGAGTATGGGAATCTATGAATCCAGGTAGAACAGTAAAGCCTTTTAAATTTACCAAGCTATCGCTCTCTTCCATTATAGTATCATAATCACCCATATTTCTCAACTTTGCATCTTTCACCATGAAGCCATGTAAAGTCTTCGAACGACCAGTTAAAGTGATTACATCGCAATTGATAAATCCAACAGTCATCATAACTCCCTCATAAAGATCTCACAAAAGTTCCTCAATTTCACGTATGGTTTCTTCCTGAAGTGTTTCTAAAAGCTCTGAAATATCACAATCCTTGTTAACTTTGATCGCTAATATCGAATTCGACCCACCATTGAGTATCATGATATCAGATTTCTTCAACTCTATAATCACATGGGAAAGCTCCTCATTTAACTCGTTAGTTGCTGTTTCAGCTGCACCTAAAAGGATAGCGGACATCGCCACGTATGTTTCCTTATGTGCTTTTTCAGGTACCTCCCCTGCGATATGCATCCCACTGCGTGAAACTAAGGTTACCTCTTCGACGTCAGGATTATCTTCTTTCAATTTTTTTAATGATTTCTCGATGGAACTAGCTAAGGGCATATTGACCACTACCTCGAACAACAAGGTACACCCATCAATCGTGAGAGGTGATTATAAAGATTTTGCCTATTTTTTAAAGTTAGGTATGGCGAGCTATAAATGCTGGATGTAGATGGAAATTCCTCCTATCACGAGGAGTACTACCAGAGGAAATATTCTGAACTGATAAGATGATGTTAGATATATCACTCCACCTACGAGTAAAGGACCAATGATACCTACCCCATTACCTATTCCATTCATCAAGCCAGTTGACTGACCTAAGATCTCTTTATTGCAACTTATTTGGAGTACTGTAAAAAAAAGAGGGGAGTCATCTGTTCAAAGAGAAAAACTAGAAAAAGCAAAGGAACTAGTATCGAAAAAGTGAGACTCCCCAATAAAGTGAGTATAGCTACCAATATACCACCTATTACAAGAGATGTAAAGATTATGGTCTCAGGCACCTATCCTATCAGATAAGAACCTGCATACATCCCGAGCATGGCCCCATATACGGTAAACTAGCTCCTAACGGAAGGTCAGCAAGGGCCATACCGTGTACTTCCATAAGATAAACAGGTAACCATAAAGTAAGTCCCCCCATCACTCTGTTGATACTCCCTTTACCAGTGGGTTCGTTGGTTCTGCCCTGATGGACGAAGCTTATATTTATAGCACCCACGGTATCGCGATGTTCTTCCAGACCGCAATCTTTGCACTTAAACAACCTACCTCTTCTGACTTTATCTTCAGAACCACATCTTGGACAAATACTGCTCGTACCACGTTCATCGATCAGTTCTACTGCTATTCCGTAGTTCTCAACCGTCCATCGTATCCTATCTGTTAGATACTTGTGAGACCAATAGTTGTGTACCATACAGTCGGCTTTGTTGTTCCACTTCTCGTTCTCTCTTATACCTGTCATGTCACACATCACTACAGTATCCACGCCTGCCTGATAGCACCGCTCGATGAAGTCGTGTGCGATCTTCCTTACAGCGTCTTTGAACTTCCTCTTACGCTGTCTGAACAACCTCTTTATCCGTTCCGATGTGTACCTATCGTTCTCTTCCTTGGTCTGTGACTTTGACTTGCCTATCTGCTTGTTGTACAGCCACCATTCCGAGAGTAACGGTTTTCCGTCATAGGCTATCGTTTTATCCACACCTTCGATTTTAGCGGTGATTGGGTATATTACGCCTAAGTCGACGAATGCATGTAGGATTCTTATCAGGTCTCTTCTAGGGAACGAAGATTGCCTATCCTTTGAGTATTTCAAGAGTAAATGATGTTAAAATTTTTTGTTAGCCGCATATATTAAAAAAGACCGTTTCTATAAAAATACTCTTCTAAGCAAACCCCTGAAATTCTTATAGAAATCACTACCAAAAAGAGACGCTAGTAGCCTCATTATTGTGAGTGGGTGGAAGGGTTTCAAAGTATATGCTTTCCTTATGTACTCAATCCCTTTATCCCATTCTCTCAATGTAAAATATACCGACGCTAGCCAAAAGTGATGGCTTGAAAATATATCCTTGTTAGACATAAAGTTCTTACGATGTTTGTCAAATAATTTTTCAAGGGCGTTGGCAAGGGCTTCATAATCTGAAGAAATGCTGTCTTGACTATAATACACAGTTACCAAGGGTTCATCCACCAGTTTAAACTTAAATTCTTTCGCCAACCTCAAAGCCATATCCCAATCTTGTGCTCTTGGGAGTTCTTCATCAAAATAACCAACTTCTTCAAAACACTCCTTTTTAACCAGTAAACTCACCGTACCTACAAAATTTCCTCTTAACAGAGGGCGAAACACATCGCCCTCCTTTGGGTTTACCCACTTTTCGGGCATATAGAATCTATTACCTTTATCAGACTGCATGTCCTCTCCACAGTAGACAACTTTGATATCGTCAGAAGAATTCTCATAGACTTCCATCTGCTTTGAGATTTTTTCTGGTTCCCATCTATCGTCACTGTCTAGAAACGCAATAAATTCTCCTTTCGCCCTTTTTATACCCGTGTTTCTTGCTACATTAGCCCCCCGGTTCTTTGGAAGTTTAACATACCGTACTTTTGGATCTACGTATGACTCTACTACATCTTGGGTATTATCGGTAGAGCCGTCGTCGACAACGATCACCTCGAGATTTTTGTATATTTGAGCGAGCACGCTATCTATTGATTTTTTGATGGTATCTCCACGATTATAGGTAGGTATTACCACTGAAACTAGTCTTTGTTGTCGAACCATGATATGATATTAAAGATAAATACATGATATAAAGAATTATACCCTTTTAATTGCGGATGGAGCTATATCTTTAAAAACAGGATTTTTTTCAAGGTTTTTTAACTTAGAAATGATAGATTCCTTCTCTATAGTATGGTTTTTCAGTAGGCGGTTCAAAGCTCTTAGTAGAATATCTTTTTCTACCTCCTCCCTGATTTCAAAAAGATATTGTAACTGATTGAAATCCTCCAGCAACTCTTTATATTTTACAGCCCATCCTATAACCAAGGCAGGGACTCCATTTTTAAAGGCATGTATGATCGAATGGTACCTCGATGCCACAACAAAGTCAAACTGCTTGATCATATGTTCCAGCTCAATTGCACTCATATCTTCCGACATTAATATCACATCGTTATTGTCAGAAAACAATTTCTTGATGTTGCGGCAAATATGTAGGTCACTTTGGGAGTGCCTTAATATGTATACTTTTTTACCCGCACCCAACAACGTATAAACTATGTTTTCGTACATCTTGTATATATCTTCCTTCTTACCCCTTTTCATAACTTGATTATTGGGTATTATACCTACCGAGTTCTTACCTATTTTTACGTTATCATATTCGGGAATTTTGTTAAATATATTCTCCAATCTATAACCATCGTTGAGCAGTACCATGTCCCTTTCCTTTTCGACGTTTTTCGTGGTAAATTTCTTTACTTCCTTCATTCCATGATTTTCTCTAACATATATTTTCTTAGGATATTTGAGGTATTTACTCATCAGTGGGAAAAGGAGTGCTTTTTGTGCAACATGATATTCAAAGGGGCCCATTGACTGAGGTAAAATATAGAAGGGTATCGAAAATTTTTTGGCCAGCATTATCCTGATAAGATATTCAAATTGCAGTAGAAACCCCCATAATAGGTCATCACTCATCTGAGATGATAGGTGGTAACCACTTATGTCTATAATCAAATCCGCTTCGGTTATCTTTTTCCTTAACCCTTTCTCCATCTCTAAAGAAAAAGAAATCCCTTCAAAGTCTATGAGGTGTTTTTCAGTAAGAATATTTAAAGCGATATCCAGTCTCCATGGCAACATGTCAAAGTTATACCTCCTTTTTTCTACTTCATCAAAATTAATATTACTGAGAGATAAGAGAGAGATGTTTTCGATAGGAAACCTTCTCTTCAATTGATCCACTACGGTAAAAGTCATTGCCTGCGCTCCTTTGTTTGATATACCTCCTCCGAAGATTACAACATTTTTAGGCGGTGTAATTTTTTTATCCTTTTTTACCCTGGTAAACAGGTCCTTTAGGAGAAAATTGCTCAGCCCTAAACACATTTTTCCTCCCTCTCTTACAAAGGAACCATAATCTTTCAGTTTGTTAATTGAAATGGAACGTTCGATTTTTTCAAATTTAGCCTCCTCCCCTAACTTAACCTCTCGTTTCCTTTTTTTTAATTTTTTTGTTCTTTTACCCTTACTTATCATTTTAGCAAAATCCAAATTTTCTCTCTTTTGAGAGATGTCCTGTGACTTTGCAATCGATTTAACACTTGATCTTTCTAAGTTAAAAATAGCAGAGTATTTATTCCACACCTTTTTTCCTTTTTTTGTTCGTATAATGATGCTGGATCGGCCAGGATACTCTTTCCCGGCGATATAACAGTCTCCAAAGGAAATATCCGCTTCACGGTTCAACTTATCTAAACAGTAGAGACAGCGCTCCAGTTGGAAGTACTCTTTGATACGGGTTCTCTCACTTCTATCGACGATCAACTCTCGTCCCGAGTCGAAATACAGCTTAGGATGGCCTGGCCACCCATCTTTTTCTTTGTTTCTATAATCAAAACGAATCAGTTTTTCATCATCTTTAGCAAACTTATTTTCAAAGTATTGTAAGACATTGAAGTTCAAAGTCTTATCACAGAACAGACCCAAAAACAACAAGTTCTCGTCGCTCATCTTTTTCAAACTGAGAAATTTTTTGATCCCGTTTATTTGACACGGTGTTCCAACGATGATATAATGTGACTCAGGGTTCTTTTCCAAAGTCTTGGCGATATCGTACACAGATGCTGGGATATACTTTGATTTTGAAGCAGTTTTTACCTCTTCCTCATTAACGGCTAATTCCAATCTAGCCGGTTTACCTTTGAACATTTTGAAAGGTAAAACGAAAGCACCGCTGTAATCACCAATCTTTAATAATTCGATTATCAATTGGGTTACCACACCTCCGCTCGTAGCTATATCTAATACTTCGTCGTTTTTTGTGTATGCGGAATATCCTTCGATATATGTACCGGTCAACCATTCTTCAAAATCATCTCCCTCATAAAACTCGATATCGTTTCCTGGGCATACCTGTAAACACTTACCACACTTTATGCAAATATCATCATCGATGGAAGGGACAAACTTTCCCTCCTCAAACTCCATGTTAATCGCTCCAACAGGACATACGGCCTTACACACTTCGCAGGATACGCATAGATTTTGATCTCGAGTTTTTTCAACGTTCATTTGATTATTCGAGAGATAACAATAAATTTATAGTTTGTCCCAGGAGTTGTTAGATGGTATACCTTAATATTTTACATTCTTAGTAATCATAATACTTTTTCATATGGTCTCCTGCTATCCGGTCAAACATTTCTTTTCTTTTTTTATCCCATTTAGTCCAATGAGGGATACCATAGTCTTTAGACGCATTTATGTTATTTTCTTGCATAGATTTAAAAATAGAAATAGATTTATTTTCATCTAGTCCTAAAAATTTACATATTTCTTTTAATCCATCATACTCCTTTGTTTTATAGAATATATCTTCAAATCTCACGGTAATACTATTGGAATAACCTTCGATATCTTTGTATATCATTTGATCCCTTTTTTTCCAATACCAGGAAATCTTTTCAAAATCTGATAATTCCTCCCATCCCTCATAATAGTCATCATCTGGAAAATCACATGCTTTTAAACGGGGATATGGGTCGTCGTCTGAATAAAATCTTCCATAATACCTACTCATCCCCGATCTTACAAAATCTCTTCCATCTCGTACTATATGAACAATTTTGGGTTTACTAAATACTTCAATTAGCGGTTTAATAAGAGAGAACATTCTAGGATTAGATTCTATGTACACTTTACAATCATTCCTTTTTACTTTCCTACACATCGCTCTTCGATTGACTTCAATTACCTCTTTAGCTGAATTGAAACTACATCGTCCTTTAGCAAATTTTATACTCAAATTCCTAAACGTAGGATCAGGTTCATGAACCGACAAAACATTCTCAAATTTTCCAAAAAAATTTCCTAAGAATTTCGTACCGGTTCTTCCTGTAGAAATGATAAAACAGACTTCTATATTAGACCAATCTTGTGGTGGTAACAATTCAATTCTCTGTAAGATATTATCAAACCCATGAAGTAAAGTCGGTGGGTTATTTTCAAGTTTATTAAATATATCATGCAGTCTTTTTTTCATGGTTTATATCCTTCCTTAACCTCACTTCGATAATTTAAGATTTTATCATAAATTTTTAGAAAAGACACTAAAGAATGAATCTGTATTTTTTTATGGTATACTCCTCCATCAGTATTTGAAACCATCTCTAAGGCCTCCTCATAATCTAAGTAATCGAATATGTCAAAAATATACTTGTTCTCTTCGATGACTTTTTCAGCATACCCTGTATCTTTGATCACCTTTACGTAGTTTGGTGAAGAAAGCTCACCCGACATATGATTCTTTATTTTATCTAGTGCTAAATGGAGGAATTTGAAGGTGACATGAATCAACTCATGTTTATCCGTGGGTTGGAGAGAGTGAGGATACAACAATTTTGAAAGCTCAGTGTTTTTTTGTCGTAAAATCCTTTTAACGATATCTCTCCTGATCTTATATTTGGTAGGTATATACTGGGAGAATTCTACTATTCGGTTGTCTGTATAGGGCAGAAATGTTTCATTAATTTGGTTTAGAGTTACAAGGGACAAAAAGGCTTTGCTATTAGTTAAAGGATAACTGAACCCGTAGTGAATTAAGTTTTCTATTTTATCGTAACAAACTCCATTGATTTCAATTTTTCCATCCTCTTTAATTAGTTTGTTTTTCAATTTAAAATCCTTATCAAGATATTCTGGATTGTTTACATCTAAACTATCAAGATACTCACTTAGACTACCGATTTTTTTAGGATAAATATATCTGAAGAGTTCTATTTCCGTACACTGGGGTAAAGGTAATTTTAGTCTCAACCTAGGGATATACATACCTTGTAAAATATTATCTGAATATTTACCGCTAATTAAAACATCTGCGTTTTTTAATGGATCTAAAAATCCGAACAGTCTAGCAGCTTGAAATGGACTATTCAAGTTCATCAAAGGACTAGCTTCTTCCAATATCCTTGGTAGAAATTCTAAGTCCATCTCTAAGAATTCAAAGTCATTTCCGGTAATATCAGCAACACTTTTAGCTATTTTAGCCTCTCTGTTCATAGCTTTGTTCATATGAAACATTTTTTGCTTCTTCAAATAATCCGCGATAATCCTTGAATCAACCCCTCCACTAAGCAAAAGACCATAATCCTTACCTACGTATATATTGTCTTTCATAACATCATCGAAAATCTCTGAAAACCAATCGATAAAAAATTTAAAATTCTTATCTAGAGGTGAATAATTTGGTTTCCAGTATACCTCCCGTTTGACTTTCCCTGTCTTTTGGTCGAAGGTTAAAATTGATCCAGGATGAACTTCTCTGATGTTTTTAAGAGGGGTACGTGTCCCGAGAACATTATTTATGGTAAGATACTGACAAAGGGAGGCATGATCGATTCGAAGGTCGTAATCAGAATGACAGGCTACCGCTTGTAAACTCGTAGAAAAAATCAGCGAGTTTTTTTCCCCCTTTGTATAATAAATGGGTCTAGATCCTAAACGATCAGTAAAAAGGTGCGTTTTTGACTCACTATTGTCGAAAATGATCCCCGCAAAATTACTATTTAATCTCTTAATAAAATCTATGCCGTATCTCTTATAAAGTATGGCACAATACTCTGCATCCGAATGATCATGTTCTATCTCTTTTCGTGGGCTGTAATCCCTTAGATCACCATATCCACAAATTTCACCCCAAATAATGATATTGACTTCGTCCTGTTCAAATGGTTGGGACTTTGCTTCATTTTTTCGATGAAAAATAGCATGTATAGAGCGCTTTTTATCTGCGTACTTAGCAAGGTATTCTTCACCAGTGAAAAAAAAGTGCTTCTGCACCTTTTTAAATTCGTCCTTCGTACCTACTGTTCCATAGAGACCAGCCATCGCATTTATAAAAAAGGTATCTACTATTTAAAATTGATATGTGTACTATTCCATCCTCTAACTTTTCAACCTCGTTAGGTAAAATATCGTACTAATTATGGTTGATACAGTATAGACAAGATATGAGTAGATATTGACAGAACCTATTCATTCGTATCTCTTTTGCTCAAGGGTGGGAACGGTTTCAAAAATACCGTGGCAAAATCTTATGTCACGGCATTTTTAACACTTGAAAAATAAATTGTTAACATCATAAGCTCTTGATGTATCCTATATCTCTGAGTAACTTCGTGTAATAAATTATTTAAACGATAAAACAGCCTAGTCGTGTGACAGGTAATATAATGAAAGAATATCTATTGGTCCTTAACAAGGATGAAGACAGCGTATCCATAGTAGATATAAAAAAGAAGGAAGAGTTAAAAAGAATACAAACAGATCATAATCCTCATGAAATAGCTTTAACACCGGACGGCAAAAAGTCCTACATAACATGCTCACTTGGAAATAGGATCAATGTGATGGATAATGAAAATTTCGAGATTGTAAAAACCATCGAACATGAAGACTTCAATTTTCCTCATGGAGTTGGGATAACTAATGACGGAAAAAAGCTCTACATGGCCTCCACGTACAGCAGCATGATCTTCATCATCGACACGGAAAAGGACGAGATCGTGAAGCACTTCCCAACTAATCAGAAACACTCTCACATGATATCATTCTCGCCCGATGGAAAGACGGTCTTTGTACCAAACATAGGCAGCGCAAACATCACCGTTATAGATGTAGATCAGGAAGAGATAACCGATCGCTTCCCGGTGGGCGAGGGTCCCGAGGGTGTTGCTGTACATCCCGACGGAGGGGTTATTTACGTGGCCAACCAGAAGGACGACACACTCTATGTGATGGATACCGATACCTATGAGATCGTGCACAAAAGAAGACTCGGAACCTTGCCCATACGCGTCATATTTACACACGACGGTAAGTACGCGTTCATACCCAACAGGGAGTCCGACGACGTATCCGTGATACAGACCGATTTCCATAGAAAAGGTAAGATGGTCCCGTGGGAGGTAAAAAGGATACCCGTAGGGAAGTGGCCCGGAGGCGTGGTATTCGATAAGGATGATGAGTACGCCTACGTGGCGAACAACAAGACCAACGATATATCAGTCATCGATATGGAAACATTGAAGGAGATAGACCGTATCGACGTGGGCATACACCCCGACGGTATGGGGTACCTGGTTGATGAAAGAGGTGGATGATATGAAATATAGAAAGCTCAAAGGTTCGGATTGGAAGCCTTCCGCTCTTGGGTTCGGTGCCATGAGATTACCATATGAAGGTGATGACCGAGGGGCGATAATCGAGGATGAAGCCATGGAGATGATACGATACACCATCGATCATGGAGTGAATTACATCGACACCGCGTGGCCCTACCATGATAAGAAAAGCGAAGAATTCGTTTCCAAAGTATTGAAGGACGGTTATCGTGAAAAGGTCAAGGTAGCCACCAAACTACCGTCGTGGGAGATCGAAGGCCCCGATGATCCAGATAAATATCTAGAGATGCAGCTGGAAAAGCTTGGTGTCGAAAAGATCGACTTCTATCTCCTCCACGCACTAAGCACCAAATCGTGGAAGAAGTACAAAGAACTAGATATCTTCAGCTGGTTGGAAGAAAAAAGAGAAGAGGGAAAGATCGACTACATCGGCTTTTCCTTCCACGACGACCTGGACCTATTCAAAGAGATAGTCGATACATATGACTGGGACTTCTGCCAGATCCAATACAACTACTTCGATCAGAGATTTCAAGCCGGTAAAGAGGGTTTGCAGTATGCCCACTCCAAAGGCCTAGGTGTGATCATAATGGAACCTCTCCGAGGGGGGATGCTTGCCAAAGAACCTCCCGCAGCCGTCAAAAAGATATGGGAAGAGTCTGAACGAGATTGGGGTCCGGTAGATTGGGCTCTAAGATGGCTTTGGGATCAAAAGGAAGTATCCCTGGTCCTCAGCGGCATGAGCACCATGGAGCAGGTAAAAGAGAACGTTGATATCGCAGCCGATTCAGGTGTAGGTGTTCTCTCCAAGGAGGATATCAAGCTCGTCGATAGAGTGGCTGATAAGTACCGAGAACTATCTCCGGTGGATTGCACGGGATGTAACTACTGTGTACCCTGTCCTAACGGGGTGGCCATACCCCACAACTTCGCAATCTATAATCAGGCAGAAATATACGATGAATACGAAGAGAAGAAAAAACGCTACCACAAGATGAAGGACAAGTCAAAGGCAAGCAGTTGTGTAAGGTGCGGTCAGTGTGAAGAACATTGCCCTCAGGAACTGCCTATCATGGATCTATTAAGCGAGACCGCAGAATACTTTGAGCGAGATCGATAGTGCACTTTCATCTCAGCGGTTTAACCATGACCAAACAGGGATTTTCTTCATCCCAAAGTGTCGTTAGCTCCTCTAAAGGATAGAACCCCACGGCTCTGTAGAAATCTCTGGTCCGTTTATAGT
>PUNK01000059.1 GCA_003552585.1 Thermoplasmata archaeon
ATTTCATAGCTTATATATTTATGAGCTTTCCAGTAATCAAAAAAACTCAAATAATTAACTATAAACTCACAAAAGTATCTAATAGAGAAAAGCAACATTCCATCCTGCTCCTGCTGTTCAACATGTTTTTGTTCATGCCTTATTAACCACTTCGGCACTTTTTCTTTAGGCTCCTTAAAATAAGCAGTTTGAAATAGTACTATTGCTCTTAATCCTCTAAGTCCTACTGAATTTTTTATTCTCGTTAATAGTTTAGGTAGCCAGTGGTCGTATTTCATTCTGCCACTTCCTCTAGTTTCTCCCTGACTTTTGATGTGTCCCATGTTCTCAAATCTTCTACAGCTTCTTTTTGTTCCTGAGTTGGTGGGTCTATTTCTGTGATAGTATATTCGATGTCTCTTTCTTGTAACATATTAACAAAATTATCTTTTTCTTCTACTGAAAATAACAATCTTTTTCTGTCATTATATTCTATCTCATGAGTTGCAAATATAACTTTCCTGTTCCTGATTGCGTATTTCATGATAATTCCTCCTTGTTAAGTCAATTCATCTCTATTGAGATTGGCATAAGTCGGCGAACTTGTGTCGGCAACAATAGCATTACCTTCTATTGTGATACCACCTGTTACATCATTTGCTATATAGTAGGAGGCATCTGCTATATCAGTTGAGTCTGAACTGTCATATATACCAGCCGACGGTCCCTCAACAGTACAGTTTGATACTGTCACATTATCACCTGAATTATCTATGCCTCTAACTTTTCCTGAAATAGTACAGTTCGAAACTTTTACGCTACTTCCTGAATTATCTAAGCCTTTACCATAAACTCCTGAAATAGTACAGTTCAAGACTTTTATATTATCTCCTGAATTTTCTAAGCCATCCCAATATCCTGAAACGGTACAATTCGAGATTTTTACATTATTTCCTGAATTATCTAAGCCATAAATTTCTCCTGAAATAGTACAGTTCGAGACTTCAAGGACCTCACAATCACTGTCGATATCTATAGCTATATCATCTATAGATATAATTTTTGTTACATCTCTACCCTGTCCTTTGATGACGACATTTTCTATACCTTCAAGGTCAATAGTTCCTGAGTCTTCCCATTCACCTGCTGGGAAGACTACTGAACCCCCGCCTGCGTCGTGGACATCTTGTATCTTAGTCTCTATATCACTAAAAGAGTCAGTAGATTCTATTATTTCTGTGTGAACTTTCAAGTCTACTTCATCACTAGTTACATAGTCTTCACTATGCTTAGTATTATCATGTCCATTATCTTTCATGCTTATAGTAACTTTAATACCTTCTCCTACAGTAGCATCAAAGTCTAAATCTAAGCTATCTCCTATATCTATATCTAGATAAAACTCTGACTCGATAAATTGTCTAGTTACTCCTTCAGTTCGCAAAGAAAAATTTTGATAGTTATCAAACTCAGGGTTATGGTACTCATTACCATGCTCTTGTAGATACTTATTATTTTCTCCTTCATCCAGGTCATCAGTAGTCTTATTACTAAAGTCATCACTGAAACTATTACTATCATAATCTGTGTTTATATCTATTAAATCTTTTAGAGCTTGAGAGTTTTCTCTAATACTCTTAATAGCTGTGAATAATCTCTGTTCTATATTAGGATTCTCAGGATTAAAACTCATTATAACACCTCCCAATTGAATATTCTACTAGCATCTACTAGTTCATATATAAGTACATTTTCAAACCTTATTATCTCTACATCTTCCATAGTCTTAATAACTGGATTAGTATATAAATCTAACCAAAGAATCATACTATCACCTTCTCTTCTGTAGGGTCTTTAAATGGTAGATTACCTACTCCTCTATTTCTATTTCTTATCTCCTTCTTTATATCTTCTAAAAGTTGATTAGTTTTTTGGTTTTTTTCTCTAGGACTAGCTGGAAAGTTAGCATGGATTTTACACTGTGCGAGGGCATCTGATATATCATCATGTTCTGAGTATGGGAAATCTCTTAGTTCTTTAGCTAGTTCTCTGTGGAATGGTCTGATTAGTAGTTTACCTCTCTGAGCGATTGGTTGTAATCCTTTTATTCTAGTTTCTTTACTCTTACTAGGACTGTATTCTATAATTGGTAAGTACATAAATCTATCCATAGCCTCTTTTTCCACAAAGTGTGCTAAGGCTTGTTGGTAAGCTACTGTTTCTATTATAACTGCCTCTGGGTTATATCTCTCAAAGTATTCAAATATTTTCTCTATAAGCTCACTAGGGTTATATCTTTCTCTTTCATACTCTAGAGTGAGTAGTTCCCTTTTACTTGTGATACCAGCTGCTAGTACTATACTAAAATCATTTTCTTTCTTCTGTCCTATAGCTGGGTCTATAGAGATATATCTTTTCATCTCTTCTAAAGGAGGTGGCTGGTTATATCTCTTAATCCATTCAGGTTTAAATACCATTTTCTCACTATCATAAGGTTGGTTTAAGTATTGAGAACTATAGATATAAGTACCCTGTTCTTGTTTTATATTCTCAAGTACACTTTTTGAAAATCTCTCAGGATAAGTAGGCTCATTATTCTCATCAAGAGCACTCATTTCAAATACTTTATAAGGAGGTACTTGCTCATTCTTAATGTACTGAATAACATCATACTTACACCAACGAGTACCTACATTTATAACTCTACCTGTTTCTTGATTAGCTAAGAGTGAGATAGCACTTTTATGAAAACCGATAGCTTTCTCTACTTCTTCTCTAGTAGGCATAGCTTCTGTTCCTGTCATATCATCTTTCTTAGGAGCTATAAGGTCATCTTCTATTATCTCACTATAGTGTCTTGATACTAGACTAGTACCAATACCAGCTGCTTCCCAAGTAGCCTCTGGGTGTTTCTCCTCTCTTTGTATCTCTGCATGAGAGTCTGACCATCTTCTATCACCATGGAAAGTATCTGGGATTATCTCAGGGAATAGTTTCTGTAATAAGTTATTATGCTGTAAGTGTTGTCTAATTACATTTACCCTCTTCCTAGCATTAGTTCTAGAATTTTGAACTATAAGTATCCTTACATTAGGGTCATGAAGAGGGTCTTTTATTTCTCTCTTTTTATACTTCTCTCTAGGTGGTAAAGCTCTCCAGATAGAATAAGTAATTGTAATAAGAGTAGTCTTGAGAAACCCTCTTGGTAGAGTAAACTGGAGTCTTTTCTCATTCTCATCTTCTAACAACTCACATACAGAACCATGAACATGAGGCTCGAACCAATTCCAGTTAAGGATTGCTCTACCGAAGAAATATAAAGAGTTAAGACAGAGTTCTCTCAATTCTTCTTTACTATACTTATCTTCTAATTTACTCATCTTCTTTCTCCTCTTTCTCTCCTTTACCCTTACTCTTACCCTTACCCTTACTCTTACTGGAAGACTGGGAGCTATTTCTAATCTGTTTTAAATCATTCAATGCTTCACTAACCCCTTCACCTAATCTATCATCAAGACTAATCTTCATATCAGTCTCTTGTTTAATCTCCTTAGTAGGCTTATAACCAGCTCTGTCTAAAATATCCCTAATAGCTTTTAACTTTACATTCTCACTTTCTGCATTCTCAGCCATTAATACTAATAATTCCATAGCTCGACTCTTTGACTCTTCTAACTGTGCCCTAACCGGGTCATCTACAAAATCCTCAGCAGCTTTCTCTATAAACTTCCTATCTATCTTATTCTCCATCTTTTTCTTCTTAGCCTTATAATATTTCCTACTCTTTATATTCTCAACTGTACTAGGCATATAACCAGTAAGACTTGCGATTTGACTCTTACTCTTACCTAGTAAGTCGTATCTTAAAACTAACTTATGACGAGGTAGCATATTCTCAATCACTCTCCTTCCTATCTAGTACCAGTATATCATATATTTACTTATAATGCAACGGGTAGCTTACCCACTTAGTTTGAAATACTACTCATACTAAAAGAAAGAGGTATATAATACCCACACCCCCGATGGGGGGCAGTCTCGTTTCCTTTTAGTCTGTTCATTGATAGACTGAGATAGGATTAAGACGGGTAAAAATTCTATACATTTATATATTATAAAGATAAAAAGTTTGAAAATTTTTACTTATTCTATCTCTTTACTGTTATAACAGTAATCTATTATTTATTTTAGCTTTTAGATTAATTTACTCTTGACAGGTTTTAGGTTTATATGGTATAGTATTTATACAGTCAATTTGTTAGAGACTATTGACTGAGACTGAAACAACAGTCTAAAATAAAATAACTATAAAATGGAGTGATAAAAATGGTTAAAAGAGTTGAGAAAAAAGTCAGAGTAGGTTTGAACAGTGTGGATGGTAAAGTCAAGGACGCTCAAGAGGCAGGGTATAAAATAGTAACTAAAAAATCAGGCAAACAATATGCAATAAGTGAGATAGTATTTAATCAACCAGAGACTGTACAAGAGCTAGAGGACTTATTAAGGACTAAGCACAAAGTTGAAACACCGGAAAAAGCTATTCTGGAAATGGTTTTAGATCGTTACTTTAAAAAATATTACCGACAGGATAGAGACAAGGCTATGAGAACTAGACTAAATAAAGAGATACCAGCAGAAGTTAAGAAATATATTTCCCACCTAAAAGAGACCATCGATTTTATGGATGGTATTAGTCTTGATGATATAGAAAATATACCATTTGAGTATAAACAGTCTAAGGATACGATAAAAAATTATATTGCTGAGATAAAGGATAATAAGTAGTAATAAGTTAAAAAATAGTAAAATAGAGTAAAACTGTCCATAGTCAGAGGCTATCAGTCTAATACCTGATAGTCTCTTTTTTATTTTATCTAGATTGGTAATAATTGGAAAAAGTTTAAATTAAATAACTTAAAACTTTAAATTTTACTATATATAATGTAGGAAAAATTTTACCCGTATTCAATCAAAATTACTGATTATTTTAATTTATATTTATATCAGTATGTTTAATCATCTAGTTAAAACAAACCTGTTTTAATACCATTCTCATTCCCCTATGGCAAATAATACCATTTCCTAAAACTTTAGTCTATCCCCTTTATAGTCTTACTCTTTTTAGTCTATCACTAACCTGACTTAGAAGTGTAAACCCTACTAGCTACCAGGCTAAGAGTACTCTAATCTATCTGAGATTAGGAGACTAATTTTGTAATACTGTAGTTTCGTAGTACAGACCCCCCTTTATTCTCTTTAAGAAAAAAAAAAAGAAAGACTACCCCCCTATTTAAACTACACTCGTATTACACTGATGACGGGGAGGATAGCGTTCGAGGACACTTGTTCGTGTGGAGTATAGTGGGTAGGATTCTATAATCCCCATCCTATCAAGGATTAGAGGCGTAGTATCTGACCATACAAAGTATTTTATTTGTAGTAATTCTACTAATATTATTCTATTTTACGACTTTAGTATTAAGAAGTACTTATCCTGTAGTGGATTTAGGATTTTTTATCCAATCTAGGAAAAATATTCTTTTCCACCTTAGTATATTTTTTCCATATTCTATTTACATATTATTCCAACCCCTTCCAGTCTCTTCCAGCTAGTAGCCTTTTCATCATTACACTCGTAGTGAGTTTGTATAGTAATTGCATAGTATTATTTCTGGTATTACTTTTTACTACATTTTTACTACTTTAGTAATACTAAATCCTCCTTATCCTTGTCATACCGGGAAGGATAACCTTTCCCAAAACTACCCATTCCTCTATCTACTAGTCCTCAGTCTCAAATCATCTCCCAGTCTCCCAGTTACCCCAGTATTACCCATACCCAAGATTACCCATGTATTTATACTATCACTACATATCGACTACAGTTGCGTAGTATTTTCATCACTACAATTCCAGTATTTTACTCTACTGTTAAATAGTCCCTCTACCATATTCTTCCAGCTTTACGACTCTAGTACTTATTTTGTCATACTTAGTATTACGATTTTACACTGTTCACTTTCAGGTTAATTACCCACTAGACTATTTATTACTATTTGTTTAATACACTTGTTTACTTAAAATTAATTTATAATCCTTGTTATGTCGGTAATTATAGCAGGTAATAATCCTTGACAAATCTTTATATTAATGTTATAATTATTATAACGGTGAAAAACCCGTTTTATAGGTAATATCCCCATTCAGACTAAGAAAGGAGGCGAGACTATGAGTTTTAAAACTAGAGAACCATCAGGCAGAGAAGTTAAATGGACTAAGCATAGTAATACTAATGGGTACTTAGCTGAGTTTATAGAAACTAAGAGATGGTATCCTAAGAGTTATGTAGAGGATATGTTAAGTTTATATACTAAGGATAAGGAGAATGATACTCTAGTACTCAGTAAGAATATAGACTGGGATTTGAGTAGAGTCAGTTGGAGTGATTCGGAAGACTTACAAGAGTTTATTAGTACTAGACAGGTAGAGTTATAGCTACCAGTCTTACAGTCTTCCAGTTTTATAAAACTAAAAAGGAGGAGAGTCTAAAGATGATTAGAGAAATAGTAGTATTACAAAGAGGTAGTAGTATCAGAGTAGTTAGAATGTCTCATCCTGATACTCCTAAGTTAATATCACAGAATTGGGATAGTATTACTATTCATAGTTTGAAAGGGAAAGAGGCTAAGTCCATAGAAGAGGCTAAAGATAGATTAAACTTAACTAAGGAGGTAGTATAATGAGTTATACAGTTGGAGAAGTAATAGACAGATTTGTTGAAGGAGAAACTACTGGTAAGGCTAGTTATTGGCAGGATAAAGGTATTTATAGACTAAGAATTAAAGGATACTCTGGAGAGGGTAATCTAGATACTGAGCTAATCCATTATAATACTAGAATAGCTCTTCAGTCTAAGAAGTATATTCTAATTAATACTGAGAAATACTCTAAGACTACTTCTAAAGTACAGAATTGGCTCAAAGAGAATGCTAAGAGAACTAGTAAAACTGTTATAGAAACTACTTCCAGTGCTATTCTAGAAGATATACACTCTGGTAGGTATTCTATGAGTGATTTAGTATCTATAATTAGAAATACTAAGGAGGTGTAAGTATGGCTAAGTTTTGTATAACAGGAGTTAAGAAAAAGGGTCAGAGATTCTCTCCAATTTACACTAACCACCCAGAGAATTATAATATCTGGAGAGATACTGTTTGGAGGCTAGACTCTGAAGGGAATAAAACTAAAGAATAGTCTATTTATAATTAGCAACTAGTTAAATAGTGAGAGTACTCGTACATACTAAATTATACTCTCATTAGTTCTGTTGACTAAGAAATAATGTCAATCTAAATAAACTAATACTAAAGAGGAGAGTGTTAAAATGAAATTGTATAAAGTTACTCATCCTAGTGTTAAACCTAGACTCGTAAGAGCAGATTCTAATGTATCAGCTGCCTATAAGGTTAGTGATAATATGTCAAAGAATGAAATAGAAGATATAGACTATAACTCTTTTGGTTTTGGATTTCAGTGTAAAGTTGAGGAGACTACAGTTGGCGAGTATATGGTAAAAAGAGCTATAAAAGAAGATGAGACTTATATTCAAGAAGCTAGTGCTAAACCTAAAGCTTGTATGCACATAGAATACTTAGAATTAATATACACAGGAAGAGGATTTAAACTATCTATAGGCTGTTCCTGTAATAGAGTAGACCCAGAAGTCTCTGGTTATGAGGATTTTATAGAAGCTCAAAGTACTCTAATAGAGGATATAAATAAAGTAACCTCTAACTGGAGAGGCTTTGCTGGTAATGTAGGAGTTGATATAATATGTTAACTAGAGAATACTTAGAAGATGGTAAAGTCATTAGTACCGGGACTCTAAGAACTAAAAGTCTAATAGAAAATCACTTAAATACTATTAGAAACATTAAAAATAGTATTCCTATGAATAAATTTACTGAGAATAACTGGACTCTAATAAATGATACTATAAATGAAGGACATAACTTACTAGAGTCTTATAAAATAATAAAGGATAAATACGGTCATTCTGAAGAGTTACAGACTATAAAATCCATACTAAGAGATTTCTATAACTGGGATATAGTAGAATTATTCAAGGATATAATCCCTCAAGGTTATATATATGGTTCTCAGCCTGGTAATGGTACCTGTATCGGTATATGGAGAGAAGGTAGTCAGGATAGTAGCTATGAGGCTTTGGATAAGATTATTCTAGAACTAAAGAGATACTTAAATGACCATAGACTAAAGAGTCAGAATATATATGTCTATGGTCTCTGTTATGAGTATCTAGACTATGGATTATTCCCTACAGACATAGAGATAGCTATAAAGACTATTAAAAGAAATTTAAAATGGTTAAGAACCCCTACTGAAGAGTGTAATCCTCCTGATTGTCTATTCTGTAAAGAGTATATTTCAAGACCTATCGGAGACTGTGATTGTCCAGCCATAAAAGAGTGTGATAGGTTTGGAGGAAATATATGTATGAATAATCTAGACTCTGTAAACTATGTAAACCTACGGCTAGAATATACTCTTAAATACTTAAAAAGACTAAGAAAAGAGGAGATTTTATGATAGTAGTAGACATCTTAACTATACTAATGGCTATAGCTCTAATAGGATTATTTAGTGTCCATAGAGAAAGAGTAAAAGGTACAGTCCATTATACCAGTGC
>PUNK01000021.1 GCA_003552585.1 Thermoplasmata archaeon
ACCCATCTCCAATAGCACCCATCAGATTAAGTACCAAACCTAATCCACAGAATAGCCAAACTAAAATCATGGCTATAGATGGATACTTTTTGAACGTTACCCAAGTCAATACCAGATAGATGATACCATTTATTAACATATTACGTTGAAACCTCCACGCTTCTTATAAATACTATGACCATAGTTAAGGGAATTAAAATTAATAAAGCCGAAAAAATGTATGGTGCACCATTTATACTATCTCGCATCTCATTAAAACCAGTTTGCATCTCAGGAATAGCAGATGTATAACCCATATCGAAGTTTAGAGTTGGTATTTCTATAGTAGTTTCAGACCATAGAGTATAAGTTTTAGGTTCTGGTGGTTCACCGAACCAACCACTATCTCCCAACCAACCCTCCCAAGTCCATGTAGCTTCAGGGAATATGGTTAGTTCTATATGTTCAACATCAGCAGTGAGCCATGTGTCACTTTCAGCAACCTCATAATCTACAGAACTATCATGACCAACTAGTGACATGAAAAATCCAAAGATTAGTACAACTGCAAAGAACCCGACTATTACTTTTATACTGGTATCATCGAAGATGAACCTCATAATGTATCACCTCCATTACTAGATAACATATATCCACTTAATTTGAACCCTATCCAAAGAGATACAAGCATTACTATCAACCAGAACACCCAACCGTGAATATATCCTTCTCTAGCAAAATATATAACAAACCCTAAAACAATCAACATGCTAACTGTTAATTCACCAGTAAAATAGGTTACTAATGCTAATATCATACCTAAGATTAACAACACCCAGACTATAGTAGTGTTATAACCAGATATTTCAGGGATTATAGACAGCCACATCTAATATACCTCCATACCTGATTTTATCACTATTAGTACGATACCTACAATAAAGAATATGCTAAATAGACCGACCAGATTTTGTAAGCTAGTATCCCACTCAGTTGTATATTCAACAACTTCCATAGTTGCATGAACTCGGACAGTATCGTTTACATCATCATACTCTAGGAATAACACCTCATAGTGAACCTCGTAATCAGAAGTTGTGTAGGTATATTCTTTAAGACTAGAAAAACCTGACTGTGAGTCCACTTCAGTTTCATCGAAGATAAAGCCTGTATCTGATTTTCCATCCACGTAAAAGTCGATACCAATCTGGTAAGTTGTATTATCTATAGTTGTAGTTTCCTCTATTTGTGGGTCAGTAACATTAACAGATGCACCCACATCATAGGTTTCGTTTTCGTATTCATAAAAATCGATTTGGGTTTCCCCTTCAGACTTACGTTCGAGCAGATTGAACCCACTCATGACTGAAGGTGCTAACAGACCTATCAGTAACGCAACGACCACAAGGGAAACCACTATTCCTAATGGTTTTTTTACATCGTTCATGTTATCATCTCATACCCTTATTTTATAGGGTTTTCCATACATATCCAATCAGTGCTATGATAGGAACTAATACCAAGAACAGTGGTATCAAATCCCAAAGCTCACTTTCCTGTCCCCATGTTGCAGTATCTACATCCACGATAGCCTCGATGGCTACAGGTAGGAGATATGCCACGAGCAGACCAGCTATGAGCAAGCCCATCACAACACCAACCATTTTTTTGCCGAAATCCATTATATCACACTATCTTATAGGTAACAGGTTATATATAATAATTATGGTTTATTTCGGTACAAATAAGGATAGAAGTACCCTCTAATACCTTCTAATGAGAATTATCATCCGTATGCACTGTGATATACCTAAGATAGAGATATCCCCTCTATGAGCCGTTTATGACCTTCTAAGAGCATATTAGCACCATCCCAAGGGATAGGGTATATACTATAACTATATACCCTACAAGTAAATTTGAGAAAAATAAAATCTACTTTAATCATCGTTAGACCCTATTTATCACGGAAGATGCCCGAAATATGCCCGTAGAGCCTAGGGTCTTACTCTATAATACCATAAAAGGTTCAAGCTCTTAGCAACTCGAAGGACTCAAGATAACCTTTGAAGAAAGCCGACATCTCTTGAGTACACTCGATGTAATTCTCATACCTATCAAATTTTCTAACTAATTCTCCAGGTAATAACCCTATATACTCATAATAAATAAATTGTAAACCGTCAATACCAATAGTTAAATTTGAATTATGCTTAGTGCGTATCAAGTCGAAAGCATCCAAGAAATCACGACTAATAGCATAAGAACGTTTTCGGAAGTACCACATTAAAGCCATACTAGTAACATCCCCTCCCTTATCTGTGGTATTATAAGCTTTGGTAATATACTTCGAAAGATAACCTATAGCATCGGATAGGCATCGAACACCCTCTAATTTTATATTACTATGCCATAGTTTTGCTATCTCATTTTTATTAGGTACTAGAGTTTTATCTTTATACTGGAAGGTCTTAAACTCATGTTCATGGAATATCAACACTGCATGAATATGTGGAAAATAATCAGCTTTGATAACATTACCATGTTCATCGAATGTAGGAAGATTGGGTTTTTCTTTAAAACTTTCAAAGGTCCTGAAGTAACTTATCCTTCCATATTTATTTCTTAGAGCAGTGATGAATTTATTCCAGTGTTCACCTAGACTATTCCATGCATCCTTAATCATGCCGTTATCCCTAGTGCTGTGAGTAAGAGTGAGCCATAGAGCATTAGTCTTAAAATTCCTAGATGTATCTTTGGTACTGAAATATTCATCACCATGGAATATAATACTCTCAATTCTGCCTAATGTTCTATTCCTATAAACATCGTTACCACGTTTAGATGCCTTAACACAATAATCAATACTATCCATAACAAAATGTCTTATTTCAGCCAAATCAATCCCCATAGTAGTTTTCTCTAACATCATGAATACATCTTCAGTGACCCACTGTTTATACAAATCAATAATCCTCGTAACAGCATCATGTTGGGTATACTTATCAGATAGAGAACAATCAAAATGTTGGATAACTCTATCCAGTACAATATTTCCATGTCGGTTACGAACATCATAGACAAAGTCACCATCATCCTTAAAATAAGATTGACGGACCGTAACAAAATTATCATCATCATCGATTAAATTAGTACCCCCATTAGAATTAGTGACCAACTGGTAGTTAGGATGGTTTTCATTAGATAAATTATCAGCTGGAATATAATAACCGAGATTTTTAATTCCATATTTAGATAAAGTTTTATTGGTCATTATTTACACCTATTCAACTTTTATTCATCTCCCTTAGTTTTTTTCTAACAAACATATCTTTTTTACGTTCAACCTCACGATAATCAGGGTCATCATCCATCGATTTGAAGTAAATAGTTTCTTTAGTACCATCTTCAAGCCTAAATCTCCACTGGGTGACCTTTCCAGTGAAATCATTAACAACAATACGATAAGGTACAGCTTCACCACGTTTAATGACGTTGAGTCGTACGTCAGCTAGTTCTAGAAACCGTTTATCAAGCATGGAGTTAGTCGGTAAGGTTGCAAGGGATATCACGTTACGAGTCCGCATGATTGACCAATATTGGCTTAATCTAACGTTTTCATAAGATGTACCACGTCTACTATCAGCCATAAACTGCATATCATCTAGAATCAGTACCGACCCAGCATCACACTCACGGTAATAATTCATATATTTTTGTGCATCGAAGAATTGTTTTTCAGGTGACCAACCATGTATATCTATGAGTTTAGCTATAATGATAGCTAGAGTAGTCTTTCCAGTTCCAGTCTCACTATTCCTGGAAGTTATCAATACTTTAGCATCTCTATTGTACTTAAGCCGATTGACTAGGAAACGTATGAACCTCGAATTGTTAATTGGTTGCGTATATTTTGACATTTTTATCCACCTCATATAAGTAACCGCTCACATCTGCAAGTGGGCACACTACATAACGAAAAGGAAAGGTTTTGAACCCTTCGGTGCAACGATTCCACAACACCCCGCTTTCGGGGGTGCTGGGGAGTCTTATGCACCACCTCCCTTAGAACCAAGGGAGGATTTATGCGAATGGTGGCATCGGTAGGTTGTTGCTAGCCCCGAAAACGAGATTTTGCACTTGCCACGTTTTTTTACTAAATTGAAAGAGGAAGGGGTTTTTGGTCAGTCGTCTTCGTCATTTATCATGACTGTTAGTGGCATGGCTTTTATCGTACCATTAGCAAACCTTTCCAACTGGTTTTTGTTACCGACCAAGAATACATCATCGGTTATTGGTACGAAGATACCTTTACCAGATTTGGAGTTGTTTACCCAAACTTCGTCACCATGGTCTAAGTCTATTTTCATTTGTTTTCACCTCCATTTGTTTCATATTCTTTCAGTTTAACATATTCCTTTATAGCATAATATACATCGTCAGATACATCGATTAATCCAGCTATGGCTTTACATAATTCGGTATAGATAACACCGTAGCACTGACCCTGCCATCTACTTGCTAATATATGATACAAGCAACCCATGTGAGTTTTGTTAAATAAGCAAAGACTTGGTTGAGTTATAGCATCGACATTATACCGACATAAGTCACATAAATCCAGTGCATTGATTTTAGGTATATAGCCATCTCTAGAAATCAATTTGGATTTAAATTCATTAACGAAAGAACACATATATGGATTAATACAAAGTGTACCATCAGTTAATCTGAAACACCGAACATCACCGAACCATGTATAAACATCATCTTCTAGATATTTAAATTCAGCAGATTTACTCATTGTTTACCACGCCCGTTTTCTAGCAACTGTATCTGGTCTTTTATCTTAACCATGACTTTTTCGACATCATGTAAAGAATACTGGTCTATCTGGAAGTCTATTGTAATGTCAATATATGCATCTTTAACTCTATTGTGTTTTCCACGTTCAACGTGATAATATGTATCGATGTTGATTGGTACATCACGGAATATTTGTTTTATGTTCCAGCAAGCTATGTTCAACATATCCTCATCCCTCATCTTTTTCACCTCCATTTTCCTCTATATCATCATGAACCAATTTAAGGATTTTTTTATTAATTCTAGCTATTGTGTGTAACTTATTGGCTATTGTTATCACGTTGGAGTGTATGTAATAGGATAGGACTATTATGATAACCAGTAAGGTTAAACCGCATACACTAGTCACTATCAGCACCTCCAGATGCATCGAACAGTTGTTTGAAAAATGAACCATCCTCATTTAACTGTTCATCAGATTTATAGCCAGATAATAGAGATACCAATATGTCTTTAAATTCATTACGTGATTGACCATCGACAGATGTTAATCTTTTTTCTATCTGGTCAGACCATGTTTTGACCATGGGTCTTAAATCATCTATTTCAGGATACATATCGAACAGTACCTCCAGTGTAGAAAATTCCACAACCATGGGTCTATCCAATCTCCCTTTCAGTTCCATCTGGGTTTCATCAGGGAAATATTCGTCTAAAAACCTTAGTGGGTGAGCAGGTTTTCCAGTGTTGTTTGAAGCATTAATAGATATTTTTTTCTCTATATCTGGTGCTTCAAGATGTTTATCCTTATCATTTTCATCAGTCATTATTATCACCATTATTACCATTTTTACCTTGGACTATATTCTTTACAGCTTCAAATACGTTAGTATCTTCAGGGTCACCATACATATCCTCATAGAGTGACTGTTGTAACTCATACTGCATTATGACCATCTCATACTTTGTACGTACCCGATTATACCAATCCTTTATCCTTTTTATTATCCCCATCGTTATCACCTCAGAATATACCGAACATACCTAAGAGAATAAGCAGTACCACGCACGTTTGGAATATGATTAGCATAGCCAGTAACTTAATACTAACACCGCCAGTTTTCCCACTACTTAATTTGGCTATGTTCTGGATAGTTTGTAATTTCATGAAATCTTTATACCTAGTGGATGCTATCATATCTAGACGAGATTTTTCTTTATCCAGACGTGGTTTTATAGGGTTTGCATACCCTTTTACGAATATGTTACCATTTACATAATGGGAATTATCCCAAGCACGTTCCTTCAAATCACTAGCCTTAACCCAATCCAAGTATATTTTATGTTCACCAACTGTAACTTTCAGTTTGTAGCCTAGCATGAGCATTATACCAGCCACAACATCGTACGCCAACTTTCCTATTTTATGTCCTATCATCTAAATCACATCCTTTTCAGTTGCATAATGAATGTACCAAGCACCCAAAGAAAATCCTAGTATTCCTAATAAATAAATAGGTAACCAACCAACTAGGGAAAATACAGCAACCATTATCACAAATACGAATATTGGTGCTGTTCTGGAAGTTGTAAATTTAGCTAGACCTACAGCCAATAATGTGGATATTATCAACGCCCAAAAGCCTAGATTGGTTATTAAATTGAACATATCACTAGATGCTTCAGCATATTCATATAAAGTAATAATTTGATGAACCTCTACAGTAAGATTAGCAGTATTATCCACTGTATCAGTTTCAATTGTGAATGTGTCTAATCCAGTAAAGTTGAAACCAGTAAAGGTTAGGTTTTCATATTCACCCACATTAATCGTTTGGGTTATAGATGTAATAACATCAGAACCTCTAGATAGATGAGCATTAAGAGTTATTGAAGATAGATTTTCACGTTCATAGAAAGCAGATAGGGATACGTCAAAGGTACTAGAGCCGTTAGATGTATGAACGACCCTAATACCCTGATGTAACCCACTATGACCAACCACAACCAACTCTTTACTCGGTTTATCATAAGCATGAAAAATATCAGATGTATGTACTACTGACCCATCCGACATATATTCTACATAGAAATCAGTACTATCATAAAATGAAATATCAACACTGGATAAATAAGATGCACCAGTAGGTACAATATAAATATAAACATTATCATCTATAGAACCACTAGCTAGATATGTTCCATCAGGATGCCATGAAACTGAACGTACTTGACTTGTAGCATCTGTTAAGGTTTCCTCTAAATTCCATGTGGATGTATCGTAAATACGAACATCATCATCCCATGAACCACTAGCTAGATATGTTCCATCAGGATGCCAGGAAACGGACACTACATTACCTGTAGCATCTGTTAAGGTTTCCTCTAAATTCCATGTGGATGTATCGTAAATATAAACATCATTAGTACCAGAACCACTAGCTAAATATGTTCCATCAGGATGCCATGAAACTGAAAATACAGTACTTGTAGAATCTGTTAAGGTTTCCTCTAAATTCCATGTGGATGTATCGTAAATACGAACATCATCATCACTAGAACCACTAGCTAAATATGTTCCATCAGGATGCCATGAAACTGAATATACATAATTTCCAGCATCTGTTAAGGTTTCCTCTAAATTCCATGTGGATGTATCATAAATATAAACATCAGTATCACTAGAACCACTAGCTAAATATGTTCCATCAGGATGCCAGGAAACGGACCGTACATGACTTGTAGCATCTGTTAAGGTTTCCTCTAAATTCCATGTGGATGTATCATAAATATAAACATCATTATTAAGAGAACCACTAGCTAAATATGTTCCATCAGGATGCCATGAAACTTCTTTTACAGTACTTGTAGCATCTGTTAAGGTTTCCTCTAAATTCCATGTGGATGTATCGTAAATACGAACATCATCATCACTAGAACCACTAGCTAAATATGTTCCATCAGGATGCCATGAAACCGAAAGTATAGGCTCTGTAGCATCTGTTAAGGTTTCCTCTAGGGTATAATCAGTTTCACCAGCAACCATAGATACGTTTAACTGGAATTGATTATAGGTCACGTCAGATTGTATATCGGTAAAACTATCAGTTTCGTTTTCACGTATTTGAACCGATACATCACCTGAAGAATCTATGTTCCAGTTATCTAATGTTCTTTTAATTGTAAATCCAGAATTGGTAATATTACTCCAATCAGATAGCCAATAACCAGTATCGTTGCCATCAGTAAGAGAAAGGATACCATCTACTACATGAGTGCTGTAATAAGTACCATTATCAAAATCAGATTGGCTAGAATAAGTAACATTAGGATGAGAAACCATATCTGTAACATTAATGTCAGCATCAGATTGAGTAGCATTTTTAGACCCTCCAATAAAATTAGAAGTGCTATAATCAGTAAGGGTGAAATCGTCAGTATAGGTTTCATTATATTCAGGTACGAAAGCATCATCAACCGTAATATTAGCATCGACCCTAGTCATATTTTGACTATCAACACCACTAGTGGTAAGAGATAAATCTATTCCAGTATGGTCTAAGTTATTAACTGTAAAGATATCAGTGACTGTATCAGTACCTACAGGTTTATAAAAATCACCAGCTACAGAACCCATAGACATGAGTAATAGATTGAAGATTGTTACTATCAACATTATTTTTACTATTCTATTCATATATTTCCACCTCCATTAGTCACTATAGCAGTCAGTCCTAAAACAATCATAGCAAATATGAAAGTTAAGAACATGAACCCATCTCCAATAGCACCCATCAGATTAAGTACCAAACCTAATCCACAGAATAGCCAAACTAAAATCATGGCTATAGATGGATACTTTTTGAACGTTACCCAAGTCAATACCAGATAGAT
>PUNK01000076.1 GCA_003552585.1 Thermoplasmata archaeon
CACCCGTTGTGGGATTGAAACGACCTGCTCGAGGACGGCGAAGCGCTCGAGCCGATCGTTACAGACGCTCCCGTTGTGGGATTGAAACGACGAGGCCTCGAGCCACGCGAGCGGCCGAGGACAGGGTTACAGACGCACCCGTTGTGGGATTGAAACCTTGGGCGCAACGTTGAGAACGCCATTAACCGGTTACAGACGCACCCGTTGTGGGATTGAAACGTGGTCGCTTGGACGCATGTCTCGTGCAACACGAGGTTACAGACGCACCCATTGTGGGATTGAAACTCGAGGTCGTCAGCAACGGACTCGAACGGTCCTTCGGTTACAGACGCACCCGTTATGGGATTGAAACATGAGCTGGTCGCCTCGCTCGAAGACTGAAGGACGTTACAGACGTACCCGTTGTGGGATTGAAACTGCGCGGCTCCGGACCAGCGAGGAATCCATAGGCCTTTATTACAGACGCTCCCCTTGTGGGATTGAAACAACAACTGGGGCTCGATCGCACAGGTTGGCGGGATGGTTACAGACGCACCCGTTGTGGGGTTGAAAGATGTGATAACTTTTCAAGCGTTTGCCCGCAATGTGAGTTACAGATGCACTCTCTGTGGGATTAAAACGAAGTTTGGGATGGTACCCACACCGTAAGCGAGTAGCTATAGACGTACCCGTTGTGGGATTGAAACAACGTCTTGTACGACGAACTCGAGCAGCTCCCTGATTTCAGAGGCACCAGTTGTGGGATTGAAATATCGCTGGGAGACTCGGGTTGCGGGTCGGAGAGATGGTTACAGACGCACCTATTATCGGATTGAAACGACAATATGGAACAGGATGATCAGTCAGTTGTCATGGTTACAGAAGCACCCGTTGTGGGATTGAAACAGCGACGATCGACCGGCGGTGAACTGGGGGACCGGTTACAGACGCACCAGTTGTGAGATAGAAACGAGTCAACACGGATGCAAAGCCGGGCAAGTCGCTGTTCGAGGTCCTCAGATTGGGTCATGGGGCACCACCCGCGACGTCGTCGTCCCCGTCGTCCCGGTCGGAGTCACCGTATTTTCGATGGAAATACGCCGCTGAGTCAACCCGCTCCCCGGTTTCGGGGTCGAAATAGTGTGTCTCGCTCTCCCCTGTGGTCCTGTTGGAGACCTGCCGGTGGAACGGGTGGCCATCGTAATTGCAGTTCGATATCACGATTATAAAGTCGTCCTCGTGGTCCTCGACCGCGTCCTCGAGCCTGGTGAGGCGCTCTTCGAGATCCCGGTCCAGGTCCCGTGAGCGGGTCACGTGGAACCCCCTCGAGCATCCGTGTCCTGGTCGTCCGCGTCTTGATCGGGCGCACGTTCAGGCTCGGGAAAGTCGAATAGGGGCCTGGCGTCAGTCACTCGGTACGTCTCAGGGTCTATCACGTACTCGTGAGTGGCCGTGAGCGACACACGAAGGACCTTCTCGAGGTCCAGTTTGGCCACGTCCTCGGGGTCCGTGGGGTCGATCCCTGGCGGCGGGTTGACCCACTCGAGGCCCTCGCCACAGGCCGACCGGTCGAACAACATGATGTCGGGGCGATAGCGCTCACCCAACGCTCCCTCGAGGGCGTCCAGACGATCCTCGACGTCGTCAGTCATCGGTCACCCTCCGCTAACTGATCCTCGAGAGCGTCCAGGCGGGCGTGCAACGCCTCTTGATCATAGAACTCGACCAGCCACCCCTCGTAATCGAGTTGCAGCCGCGCCGCTTTCTCCCACTCCTCAGCCTCGAGCAACCCACGGATGGACTTTCGGACAACGGTTTGGCACTCGAGCGCCCGGCGTTGACGGTCGTGCCCGCGCTCAACGACGTGTTCGGCAATCGCTTTGATATCTTTCGAGATTTGCTGATGGCTCACGTCGAAGCGGTCTGCCTCCCCACGGCGGGAAATCAGGTCTGGATGACCCGCGGTTGCGATCTCACCCGCGAGGTAGGCACGACGTTCCACGTAGGTGTATTCCTCGTACGGCTTTCCACTCGGGATTTCGAATCGGGAGTAATCCGGTTGGCTACCCGTTGCAACCCCAGTAGTTGCCGATGTTGCCGAACTCATCGGTCACCGGCTGTAATCATATCACAGAATAGAATGATATTCGATGGAGAGCACGTCATGGGGGAACAAGAGAGACTACTCGCTTAAAATGGATAAACGTTCGTTAGATCCGTTAGCATGGTCACCGATTCGGCACCCGACGAGCAACCTTCTCGATTCCCAATCAGATTGTCAATCGCCGGCGTAGCTCACCAGAACCATCTTTCAGGCGTTCGAGGAAGTTGTCGACGACCACCGGGTGATAGAGGAGGTTCACTCATCAGCCAACAGTGCTTCGAGATCAGCATCGAGGTCCGCTGGAACCCACCATACCCTTGCGGGACCGCCGACGGATTTCGAATCCACACCCCGCGGTCGACGTTCTCTTCGAGTGATTGTCTACTGTTCTTCTCGCGATCCTCACGGCTTCAGCGACTTCTGACGACCTCAACGGTCAGTGGGATCGGCGCGACTGATGAACGGCTCGAGGAGGCCGCCACTCTCGGACATTGCCTCACTGGTCACCTCGCGGACGTCCGGGCCCGCTGGCACGTCCTGTGGTTCCTCAACGTCCGTGGGGGGTGATTGGTCGGGGTTGACCGGAGGCGCGTGACGTCGCTCCTGTGGCCTCTGGGCGGGTGTAGGCTGGCCGGCCTCGGGATCGACCTGATCCGCCTCGGCTAAGGTTCCGACTCCGCAGGGAACCAGACCAGGGTTTTGGCGATCTTCTTCGAGTTCACCCGGCCCTCGTCGCGCAGGGTTCGCAATCGACGGTCAACCCCCTGGCGGGTCATCCCGACCTCATCGGCGACCTCGGACGTCGCGGCGGGATCGTGGGTGCGGACGGCCGCGAGGATTTCGTCGTCGCTGACTGTGGGGGTAAACTTCCCCTGCTCGCGATCGACGTCACCGCGGCGGCCACCTGTGGACTCTGGTTTTTCCATAGCAATTGGTCAAACGTGGTGACTGGATTTAACTTCTATTGCTCTCACAGCAATTGGACAGTCAGCACAACCCGCGAAATTGCTTAAATCAGTTGCTATCGTAGCAATAGGTAAGGACAACCGGTCCCTTCGGGGCGTGTTGAAACGCCCGGGCGGTGCAACGCCCGGGGCTGGTCGTCCGAATCCAGGTGAGGACCATGACGACCGACTCAATCCACGCGGCGGCTGAGGAAAAGACTGACGAACAAACGCTCGACCCCCGGGACGTCCGGGCGCTCACTGAGGAGCTCACGGTGCTCGAGCACATCGGCCACGTGCGCGGCGCTGACGAGATGTACCTCGTCGTGAGCGCGTCGGGGAAGGAGTACACGGTGGACGTCGTCGAGGGCGCGTGCACCTGCCCGGATTTCGAGCACAACCTGCCCCTCGAGCGCCCCGACGGGACGACCCGCCACACCTGCAAGCACCTCGCGGCGGTGACCTACACGACGGGCCTCCGCCCGATCCCTGCCTGGGTCGACCCCGAGGCGATCTGTGACCAGCTCCTCGAGGCGCACCACGTCGACGGGAGCCCCCGGTTCGCTGGCGGGGACGCGATCGAGGACGACCTCGAGGCGATGGACGACGCGGTCGACCGGGTCGCCCCCGACTACGACCGCTGTGGCGCTGAAACCCAGGACGGGAGCCCGTGCCGGATCGCCGCGGGGCGGTGTCCCCACCACGAGCGCGTGATCGTCACCGACGGGGGCGAGGACGAGGACCAGGACGTCGTCGAGGACCAGGACCAGGACGAGTGCGAGGCGTGCGGCATCCTCCCGGATGAGCTTCCATGCTTCCCGTGCTTCAGCGCGGAACGCGCTCGAGAGCGGGCTCGAGAGGCCGAGGAAACCGACCGCGCGGAGAGTAAGGCGCTGGCCCGGGTGGAAGCCCGTGCGGAGCGAGCCCGGGATGAGGGGCGCTGGTGACCATGTCCCTCCACCCCTGCGAGGGGCGATACGAGGTGGTCGACCTCGAGTCCGGGGTGACGGGCGTGCACTGCACCCGGTGTGGCTACCTGGTCGCGGTGGCCGTCGCGGACCCCGAGCTCGAGGACGAAACCCCGAGTGTGACCCAGCCATGACCGCCTCGAGTTGCCACGAGTGCGGGCGGGCGCTGTCGATGGTGTCGGTCGACGACGTCACGCGCGCTCGGGAGAGCCTGGGTTTCGGGTCGGCTAACGATCGCGTTCGTGAGTTCTGTGGGGTCGCGTGCAAAGCGCGGTGGAAGGACGTCGATCCCGTGCTCGAGGCGACCCGACAGGCAACGCTGGCCGCGTTCAACGGGACGGCGCGCGACGACGCCGACCGGGTCGCCTGGGGGCGGTGACCGACCTCGAGCACCCACCCCCGGACTGGGGACGCCGTCGACGCCGGCGACGTCCCCCCGGAGGCTGGCGCGTTCACACCACCACGTCCCGCCGAGCGATCCACACCCACACCACACCAACCTCACCGCGTCGGCCCACCGAACCGACCAGTTTTTTCACCGTGACGGCTCTGTTGAAATCCTCAATGGCTGATAGAATTCGGCTGCTGAATATAGAGGATGAGTGCAGCACGACGACTCCGTTAGTTTCACGCCGAAAGCGGTGAACCATCCGCTCACTATACGTGCCCACGTACCTTTTTCCGCCTCGGGTTCGCTCGCGCTGCTCGCTCACCGCTCGGCGCAAAAATCTACGCTAAAAAAGGCCGCCTGCGCGAACTTCGTCCGCTTCGGCGGGGAACCGCTCGCGTCGCTCGCGGATGCTGGTGATGTGTGTTTGTGTCGCCTATACTGAGCGTCTGACCCTTCACGCAGATCGCGCTCTCCCAAGTGCCACATTCGCGCCCTGTATTCAGCACAACTGCTAAAAAATATCATCAGTCGAGGGTTTCAACAGAGCAACCGTGACCAGTTTTCGAGCAACGACCGGTCGTTGAGCGGTAGAGCGATCGCTCGCCGTGGGGGTCGTCACCCCATCACCTGGGGGCGCGACCGACGTCAGTCAGCCGGCGTATCCGACGGGTCGGGTGGGTCGAGTGCTCGATTGGGCTCCCCGACCGACGCCGGTGGCGGGTCGACGCCCTTCGAAGCGGTGTCACCGCCGAGGTTCGTAAAGTCCCACCTATAGTAGGTCATACGTACGACTTGACGAACTTCGTCCTCGTCGAGCTCGTCCAGGTTGACGGGGTCGAGTTCGACGTCACCGTGTTCGGTCACGCGGTGGAGCCCGTCGGCGAGCCACCGGTAGCCCCGCCTGTCTGCGGAGTTCTGCTCGCGGGTGAGGTAGCCCCGGTCATAAAACCGCTCGAGGTAGGTGAACACCTGTTGCCGGGAGAGATCGACCGCGGGGTGGGCGACGACGTCGGCAGTCGCCCAGGCGTCGCCCAACTCCTCGAGCGCCGCGAGGACCTGGCGCTCCCCGTCACTCCGGGTGTGATGGACGCGCCCCTCGCCGGCGAGTGGCACCCACCCGGGGAGTGTGTTGGTGTGGACGTACACCACGGCTCCGTTCCCGTCGCGACCGAAGCGCATCACCGCCTGGAGTGTCTGGTGCTCGGTCATGTGTGCCCGGATCTCGTTCCCGACGTCGCCGTAGTCGGTGCGGGCTCCTGCCTCGAGCGGGACGTCGCCCTCGCCGGGGAATTGGGGCTCGATCGCCTCGTTGGCGTACGCGCCCCACTTGGCGACAAAATCCGGCCCGTAGTTGCGCGACCCGATGACCGCGCCCAGGCGGGTGTCGTCGAACTGGTTGGACCCGAGGACGTTCCCGTGGTGGGTGTGCGCGCTGACCAGTTCGTCGAGGACGCCGGCGGGCTCGTAAACGTGTTGCTCGGCGCGCTTGGTAGTGATGAGCGCCGGTCGCTGGCCGTGTTTTTCGTGGATCCCCTCGAGGAGTGCCCGATCCTCGTCGAGCGTCACGCGCCCCTCAATGGCGTCCACCCCGGCGGCGTAGCCTTTGACGGCGTCGGTCGTCCGCACGATTTTGAGCCCCAGCACGTCGCGGATGTACGTCGCTCGCTCGTCGGGCTCGAGCACGGCCCGGTGCTCGAGGCGGGGTTTCCCGAGTGCGAGTCGCCACATTTCGGCGGTGGGCGTCCCGTCGAGCCCGATGACGTTGCGCGCACCCTCGAACGTGGGTGGCTCGAGGATGTGGAGGGCCCCGGTCGATCGGTCGAACGTGGCAACGTGCCCGTCGAAGCCGTCGCCCAGGTGGGCGCGCTCCCAACCGTTCCCGAGGTCGTCGCTCGCGAGCAACGCGAACACCGCGAGAGGGGCCACCGCGTGCCCGCCGTCGTCGAACGCCTGGTGGGGGTCGCGCTCGGGGTCGAGATCGTGGTGCTCGTCGAACCACCCCAACGCCTGGGCGCGTCGCTCGGGGTCGTCACGCCCCTCGATGAGGTCGTGGTAGTCATCGAACCCCACACCGGGGTTCACCTCGAGGAAGCGGGAGACAGCGCGCGGGAGTTGGTAGTCGAGCGTCGTTTCGTAGTCACCCCCGGGGAACTCGTCGATGAGCACCGTTCGCCCGGCCGTCACCTTCGGGACGTGCGCGTGGGTGTAGTGCCCAATGAGGACGTCGTAGTCGTCGGGGTCGAAGCGCCACGCGCTCGTGTAGGGGCACTCGTGACCCGGTTGGTTCTGGCAGGGGAGGTCGCCCGCGTTGTGCTTGTGGATGTCCCGACCGGTCGCCCCCCGGTCGTACCACCGGCGGACGGCGTCGGCCCAGTCGTCCCCGAACTCACCGTTGGCCGTATCACAACACTCGAAGAACGACGGGAGGATCTTGGCCTCGAGTCCGTGGTCGGTGGCCCACTGCTCGAGTTGGGCGTACTGCTCTTTGTTCCCGCGGCAGGTGAGGACGGTTGTCGGCCCCCCCGACGCGTCGGTCGCGGCGATCGCGCCGTAGGTCTTGCCCATCGTGGGGAGCGCCTCGATGAGGACGTCGTCGCCCCGTTCGATCGCGCCCGTGATGGCGTCGGTCGTACGCTGTTGGGCGTCTGCTTTGGTGAGCTCGCCCCGGGAATCGCGCGTCCAGTCCCACCCGTCCGTAATAGCGCGGTGTTTCGGTGTTCCAGGGAGAATCGCGTGGTGGTCGATCTCCGTAACATCAACACCAACGCCCCCACATCGCGGCTGAACATCGGGGATGACATCCGCATATCCGTGCTCGCGGGCGCACTCGAATATCTCGCGCCAGGTATCCGTTGAGAGACCGCCCGAAACCCACTCCCCGCACGAAATAACACCGAGTTCCATTCCGATGAGGTGGAGGGCGTTTCCCGTGGCGCTGTGACGCCAGCACCGGAAGGTTGCGCCGTCCTCGCTCACCATGAAGTTCGTGCCGGTGCTCGAGCCGTGGTAGGGGTGTTTACGGCGTGTACCCTCGGGGTATTGCCGACGTGAGAGAACTTCGTAGATCCCCGGATCGACGTTGCACCCGTGATCGTGGTCGCAATCACGGTGATCGTGGTGGAACCCGTCATCTGAGGTCGAGGGTGTGGGCGTGGGTGTCCAGGGTTCGATGAGATCCCGTAACTCGGCCTCGTCGATAACCGCGAGGTTCGCGGGACCACGTAACGGCCCGTACGGATTGCCAGAGGGGTGACGCGAACCAGGGCCAACGACGTATGACTGTGGGGCTGCTTTGATGTGACCGAGGTTCTCGCCCGTATCAGGGTCCTCGAGCGGGATATCGTTCTCGAGCCCGGGGACCAACAGAAACCGATGGTTGCTCGATCGCGAGCCCGATACCTGCCAGGGTGTTTCAGGGAGGTTCTCGGTGAGATCGGCCAGCGCCCCAGGTTCGTCCTCGTCAATGATGGCGAGATCGCCCCGCGCCACGACCCCGTAGTTGTGGCCGGCCTCGAGGTAGGCCTCGAGAACCGGGTCATCGGCCTTGAGGAGTGTCTCTTCAGTGCGTGGCTGAGTGGTGCCCTTCTCGCCTGGCGGGATCGGGATGAACGCCGCCCCCAGGTCCGCCAACGGTCGTGGGATGACCGTCATGGCGCACACCATCCTTCATCGAGAGCGGGGCAGGGTTGGTTGTCATCGAGGATGTAACACCCACAGAACTCACAGACTGGCGGCTCCAGTTTGACGGTGAGCGTCACCAGAACCACCCCGTGTAACCGGCACCAATATTGGTTGGCAGCCTAACCGGTCGGAGTGAAGTTGACTTAAAAGGATGGGACCGCCCGGATTTGAACCGGGGTCACGGGCACCCAAGGCCCGAAGTATACCAGGCTAACCCACGGTCCCGCATCTGCACTTCAGGACGGAGTGGATAAAGCGTTTCGTTTGTCTCC
>PUNK01000007.1 GCA_003552585.1 Thermoplasmata archaeon
CACTGCTTTCTTACCCACCTCCAGATCGCTTTTACTACCCATTATTATCTTTACTTTCATGAAAAGATGGAAAGAAAAAAGGGGTAAAAAGTTTTTGGATGCCTTACGTTTTCATTATGGCTAAAAGGAATATTCCCAGTGTGATGATAGCACCTATAACGAAGGCACCTATGACTTTAATGGCTAACCATATAGTATCCATGAAAACATAACCGTCTCCAGCTCCAGCAATACCGTACATATGAGCTATCCAAGTTAGTAGACCTAAGATAACACCGGCCAGAGCCAATCCGACTCCAACCATCCTACTCTTTCCTCTTCCAAAATAAGCGGTAAAAATTCCCGCTAAAAGTAGTCCTAGGCCGAGCGTCAATAACATTATCGTCACAAATTCCATTATCTGCATATTTTTTCCTCCTTAAAATTCGATCCCTGTGAGTGTTTTTGTATCTTCCACACCATCTATAGAGCGTATTTTATTCACTACCACTTGACCGAGTTTGTTAAAGTTTTCAGCTTTTATCTTGGCGATCAGGTCGAATTCTCCAAATAGGGAATGGACCTCTACCACTTCAGCTATATTGTTGAGCACATCTATAACATCCCGCTCTTCTGCCGGTGCCGTTTTTATCAGTACGAATCCTATCGCCAATTTCTCACCTTGATAGGGGTAATCTTAAGACGGATATAAATATTTTGTTCAACCCAACACCGTCAAATCCTTGTTAGCATCTGTCAAAATGTCACATCCTTTTTCTGTAACAACGATATCATCTTCTATACGGACACCGCCAAATTCGGGGATATATATGCCAGGTTCTACAGTGTAAACCATGCCCGGCTGTAACACGACATCAACGTTAGGTGAAAGACCACTACCATCATGAATAGCGAGTCCTATGCTGTGACCTAACCCGTGGGTGAAATATCCCTCAAATTCTGTGGAATCGATGACCTCTTGAGCTACTTCATGTATCTTACTTCCTTCAACTCCTGGTTTTATCATGTCAAGGGCTGCCTCCTGGGCTTTCAAAACTGTCTCGTACATCCTTCTTTGTTTATCAGATGCCTCTCCGATAATATAGGTCCTTGTAATATCAGAACGGTATCTTTTATAAAGAGCACCAAAATCAAGTACTATAAAATCACCTTCTTGTATCACTCTATTTCCCGAAGTATAATGTGGTTCTGCACTGTTTGGACCGCTGGATGAGATCGTATCAAAAGCATCAGCGGTGGCTCCAAGTTTCTTCATCCTGTAGGAGATCTCAGCTGCCACCTGATATTCCTTCAGACCAGGTTTTATAAAATCAGTCATCTCTTCTGCGACCTTAGATGCTATCCTACATGCTTCACTTAACCGTTCTATCTCCTCTTCATCTTTTATGTTTCTTGTTTCCGCTATAGAATCGGATACATCAACAATCTCTGCGTCTGTAGATCCTCGGATCTTTTTGTATGCACTGTAGGTAAGTTCACTCGAATTAACACCTATCTTGTTCAAATCATCTAGCTTTTCATTCAACCACTCCTCCCTTTCATCAGTCTTTGATATCGTGTGCACTGGCATATCTGCTTTTTTTGCACTCTCCTCCTCTAAACGGGATGTCATTATCTCCGCTTTTCCATCAGGATATGCTATCACTCCACTGCCTTCAAATTCTCCCTGAATTAACCCTGTGATATAATAAAATGTGAGATCAACATGTGGTTTAGTCGAATTCAATATGACTATTGCATCAATATCTTCATCCTCTTTTTCGAATATCCTCTCTATCCTGTTCTTCATTCTTTAGCACCTAAACAGAGATATAAAACCTTTTATTTAACCTTGACTACCCTAGTTCCAGCAACATGATCTCCGATCCTTTTGTTTTCCTTTCCAGTTACTATCAAAACAAGGCTCACAATGTAGAAAAAAAGGAACATGTCTGCATATCTTGCTGAATTCCGACCAGCACTTTCAACGAAAGTGATGTCCTCAAAACTATCGTTCACCACTTTTAAGCCGAACAAAGATTTTCCAACAGTAGTTCCAAAGTACCATTCCATTATGGTAAAATAAATGAATTGCACAGAGATCATAAGTACTGAGACCGCTAAAACAAGTGGTGAAAATAAACCAGGTAAGGCTGCATGTCTTCCGACAAAAACAAGATAGTAAAATATCAGGAAAAAAGGAAGAGAGGTGATTGATAAATCTATTAAATAAGCAACGACTCTTCTCGGCAAACTTGTGTATTTGTCCTTAATACTTTTGAATATAGTTTCATTCATCAATTTTGCCGTAGTGAATGCCTTTTGACTATCTATCGGATCATCTCCAAAATCCCTCCTCATTAAGGTTTTAAGATCCTCTATTATGAATGTCGATAGGTTCAACTTTCTCATCACACCAGTAAATCCTATCTTATTATCCCTGTAATTATCTTTACAGTCACCTAGTAACTTAGAGGCTTTCCATAAGGCCTTGCTTACTGAAAGCTTAGCATAATGAACGGACTCTGATGTTTTCCCCTTTCTTAACTTTTTCAGACTTAAATCTAAAGGATCATCTGAAACCGAATATCGGTATGTTGGATAGTAGTGGATCACGATGGGGATAGCAGCGATTAGACCTGAAAGGTATACTAGATCCATCATACCCGCGCCTCCAAAAGAACCTAGCACTCTCTCCTCTATCAAAAGAGGTATACGAACAAAATCCGCTCCGATTATAGTCCCGATAACTGCAGAAGTGTATGCATGTGTCACCCTCTTGTCAGGCTTTCTCTCAAATAAAAGAGCGAATCCTAGAGCTAGCATAGAAGGGGCGAAGTAATAGGGAAATTCAGCTACGATTCCCAGACCGGGCTCAAACCTGGATATGCCGTAGGCCATCAGTGCAACTATTATAGTAGATATGATCAACCACAAAATTTTTGGACGCTTTTTGTAAAACAAACTAGCAGAAACGATTATCGGTATCAAAGCCCCTCCTAGATTGATATTTAGAAGAACATGTCTAGATATCACAATAGGTATATCCGCAAGTAATCCAAAAGAGGCCCCTACTAGTATCATACCAAGCTCTGGCTTCTCAAAACCCAGATATTCCATGTAATTCCTTTTATTCATATAAAATACAAAAAGAGAGGCCATAAGGAGTGGTAACATGACTAAAAAAGTTGTCGTTGCTAACACATATCTCAAAATCAAGTTTATTTGCCCCTAGCGTATGGTATCTAATGAGAAAGATCCCATCGTTATGCCACTCTTACTCGAAGTGTATCTGACCCAATCTCTAGTCTGTACATCTCCCAGTCCCTCAACTCTTAGGAATGTTTTCAGTTGTTGGAACTTGAACTCTATCTCCCCGTCCATCATGTGACCTAGCATGGATATGTCCTGTTGGCTATGCATACCCTTTTCAAGGGTAAACAATGTGACTGCTTTATCTTTTTTCCTACGTCCTGAAAATGGTTGAAGTGTTCTGAAAGTAGTCGATGTATCAAGATATGCTATCAGAGTCGATACGGATATGAAAGCCATGCGGTAATAACGATTTTCTTTCTTTATCTCTTTAGCGAATTTTTCAACTGCCTTAGTGATTTCTTCGATGTTTGCCTGTCCTTCGATATATGCAATATTATCCCTTTCCTCCGTATCCTCTCCCATGCTCAAAGAATAGGCATCAACATAATAAACCAAACCCCTTGCTTCATATTCTTCATAAGTTGGAAGAACGAATTTCATCTCTTCCCTTACCTCGGGAACGGTAGTATCGGTTATGACCCATATGGCGGGTACTCCCTTCTCTATGCCTTCGGCAATAAAAGAGTTTATCATCACCCTTTTACCAACGTGAGGGGGACCGTAAATCGATACGTTCGATCCAAGAGGTATACCACCCATCAAAAGATCATCGAGTCTTCCGGTTCCAGTTTTGCATTTTTCTTGTTTTATCTCCCTGAGGATCTCTTCTTGCTTTTCCTCCAACTCCTCATCTATAAGATCCTCTTCTCTAGCTCTGAGCTCTCTTTCCTTCTGGGACAGATATTTTTCCTTAGCTTTCAACTCTTCCTCTTTACGAGATATCTCTTTCTCTAGCTCTTCAAGGCGCCTTTTCATCTCTTTTTCCGTTGTTCCACCCAACTCCTCTCTAAGATTCTCTAGTTCCATCCGTTCCCTCTTTATCACTTCCTGCCTATGCATCAGATCTTCTTCCCTTTGATTGAGCTCGTCTTCTTTATAAGTCAACTGCTCCCTTATCTTCTCCAGTTCCTCTTCTTTAAATTCTAACTCGTCCTTTAAATCCTTTATCTTCTGGTTCTTCTCCTTTATCTCCCTCTCTTTTCTATCAAGCAGTGATTCATTTGCTTTAATTTTACTTGCCATCTCATCATCAGACAGATCTTTGAACTCGTCAGAGTTCTTTAAAGCATCAATTTTAGCTTTTAGCTTCCTATTTTCCTCTTTTAATTTTTTGTATTCTGCCGTGTTCAGATTTAGGGATGCTGACGAATCTTTCATCTTCTGTGTCTTCAGGTACTTCAACATGGCCACGCTACCCTGTTTTATCTCCTGGATCTCATTCTTTAGTTCCTCTCTCTCCTCCTCCAAAGTGGATATCTCGTCTTCAAGAGATTTCACTTGTTTTTTCAGATCCGTATTTTCGTCGATTATACCCTCAACATCTAATTCTCCCGACTCTATTTCCTGCAGTCTTTTTTCAAATTCAGATCGGAGAACATCGAGCTCCTGCATCTTTTCCCCGACTTCCTTTTTAGATCTTTCAAGGTCTTCTTCTTTTTCAGCGAGTTCCTCTTCGATCTCTTCCCTTTCTTCCTCAAAAGTCTCTTCACCCAACCATTCAGAAAAGGAATCCTCTTCACCTGTTAACCATGATTTTAGTGCGTCATAATCCTCATCATCCTCATCAATAGTAGGGGCATCCAATTTTGTTTCAACACCCGACTCTTTTGCCTCTTTTATCTCTTTGCCGAGTAGTCCTCCTAGATCTTCTTCTGTTTCACCTGTAAGCCATTGTGCCAGAGCATCATCTGATTTATCTGTTTCTTTCTTATTTTTAGAGGATGTGGCTTCCCCTGACCCTTTCTTTCCTTTACTTTTTCCGTCCAGTTTATCCCTCTCTTGAATTTCGGGCTTATTACCACCTTACCTCTCTGGAGAAGGTGGGAGAGTACTATATCAGGTATAGGTAATAATCTTTTTCCATATTATACTATATTTTGATGCACCTTTGATAATCAAGTTAAAGGTTATGATATATATACCTTACTGACGTTTAACATACATCTCAGTGTTATTATTCTTCATCCAAAAAGAAAAAATCGCGATTTAATCTTGGTATCAAGGCCATGATCACTGCAGTTCTTATGCAATCCTCCCTTTTTATCCGCCCATCGCTGAAGGCATCTACAGTCCCTTCCTGATCGCTTTGATAGGTTTCTGATAATAGGTTTGAAAGGGTTGAACCGGATTCGATTTTCTCTAACCAGGAATAAGGAAGAGGTATTCCAGGTCCTCTTCCTATAGTTTCATATCCTGTTTTGTCTCTTATAACTGCAAACTCCATATTATAAGGTCCAGTGGATTCTGAAAAAACACCACTCTCTATACCGACGGCATAATCAAAGCCTTCGGGAACACGTGCTCTTTTTCTTGCCTGGACTTTTGTAGTATCTCCTAATGGTTGTTTATCAAGATCTTTTGGCATATTTTTATCGATCTCGATCTCAAAAATACTCGAAAATATCTCTTCCACGACCTTTATTTTGATTTCATTAAGGCTACCTACATTTACTTTAACAGGGTTTAGACGCCTTCCTTCATCATCTATCTCCGCCTCTCTTATCCTAGTTGAACTGATCGGTAATAAGTCATCAGCCAAGACTGGGGGTATTACCTCGATGTTAAGAGAGGTTTTTCCATCTCTCTTACGGATCTCGTTTATTTTTTCTCCTCTTTTCCTTGTTTCCCAACTCACTACCAGGGTATCAAAGTCACCTTTTACAGCCTTTTTATAGGGGTCATCTATACTAACGATCTCCCATCCATCTTTATCAACCAAGAACTGTTCCAATCTCTTTTTCCTTTCCCTATACGGTGCTTCCAATTCAGGTTTCCACCGCTTTAAAAAATCATCCGATACTAATCCTATGGTTACATGTCCGAGATTGAGTGCTGTGTTTATAAGTTCTTTATGCCCCTTATGGATTATGTAAAAAGTTCCCCCTAGGATCACTCTATCCTGTCTATTCAAATGAACCACCGAAAGAACATCAATCCCAATAGAACGGCCAGTAATATATAGACGATGTACATCCTCTTTTTCCTGGAATCCACCATCTCTTTTAAATCCATCCTGCACTTTTCTGAACAAAACTTCTCTTCAACCGGGATCGGGTTACCACATACATGACAGTGTTTGTGAGGTTCCATGATACTGTATTATGACAGCAAGATATAACGATTTTGGATTCTACCGATGGCCGAAAACTGCGTAAACTTCTGGCTTAGTTTCCAATAATTTTACAAATCCATACCTTTCGAATTGAACTATATCTTTCTCTTTTGCTTCTTGAATATTTTTTTCCACGATCCCTTCATCTATGGACCCATCTGTGAGTTCTACACTGCAACCCAGCCCTTCGCACAACCAGTGTATCTTTCGAATATCTTTGTTCTCTGTGCCAATAATTTGTCCCTTTTTACCATCCAAATATATGTTGCAGAAATTCTTCAATCTGACTTCTTTCTTCTGAAAATCTTGCCAATCTTTCCGAGGTATGTAAACCCTATTAGTTGTCTTCAATTTTCTATACCCCCTTTCAGGGTGATCCGGATGTGAAGGCAGTTCGGTAAATTCACCTTTTATTTCACCCTCGAGTTTCACTTCTACCGGATCCGGAACGAAATGATAGCGATTTGCTTCGTCATCTATCAGTTCTCTGTTCTTTGCATAGAGCTTGGATGCGGGTACCTCGATATCCGAAAGAGACATACCAAATCCAAGTATGAATTCTCTGACAGCTTCCGGCTTTATCCCTCTTCGTTTCAAAGATTGAAGGGTCCAAGTCCGGGGGTCGTCCCAACCATTTAACTCACCCAGCTTTAGTTTCTGCTGAAAATCACTTTTACTCAGTCTGAACTCCTTCAAACGAAGCATACCGTAGTGAAGGAATTCAGGTCCATCCCAACCAAAGAGATTCCAGATGTACTCCTCCATCTTATCTTCCATCATCAAGTCCTTACCCCGTAATATATGGGTCATACCTAACAGGTGGTCGTCGATGGCCCAAGAGAATTCGAGGAGCGGCCAAACACGATACTTATTACCTACCTTCGGATGAGGATTATTGGATATCCTAAATAGGACTCTATCTCTGAAAGCGGGATCCGGATACTGCATATCCGTTTTGATCCTTACAACGGCTCCCCCTTCATCGAACGATCCCTTCAGCATGGAGTCCCATAAAGATAGATTCTCTTTCACGGTCCGAGAACGGTGTTGGCATTCCTTCCCCTTCTCCCTAAACCCCCTAAGCTCTTCCGCAGAGCATTCACAAACATAGGCCTCTCCCATCTCTATAAGTTTCTCACCGTACTCGTAATAAAGTTCCATCCTCTCGGATTTGTAATAGGTTTCATGCCACTCTACTCCGAGCCATTCCAATCCCTCCTTGATCAGGTCGTAAGCGACGTTCAAAGGCTTTTTCTTATCCGAGCCTATAGTATCATCATAGAATAGGATCAGCTTGCCGTCGTGCCGTTTAACGTACTCATCGTTGAGTATAACCATCCTTGCGTTCCCGATATGTAGAGGACCGCTGGGATACGGGGCAAGGCGCATCACCACCGTATCTACATCTAACTCGGGTAGATGTTCTTCTTCCTCCGCCTCTTTCTCCTCAAAGTATTCGGGCATCAGTTCTTTCAGAGCATCTACCTGTTCCTGAGAAGACATCTGGTTAACTTCTTCGATCACATCCTCGATCAACGATTTGGTCCCCTGGGGGTCCTTCCTACATTCTTCACATCCACCCATAACTTTTCCCATCACCGCACCCACGGTTGCCTCTCCCTCGAATTTAACCGCGTTCCTCAGTGCATACTTCAACACGACCTTACGAACATCCTGTGACATAACTGCCATATCTAA
>PUNK01000070.1 GCA_003552585.1 Thermoplasmata archaeon
CTTTTGTTAAAGCGGACACCTACCGCTAATTTGAACCAAGTCGCCGAGAGGTCATCTCGACTAACAGATATACATACGATGGGGAGGATATATAACTTACTATCGGTATTCACCCCCACCGGAGAACCGTGGGGTTCTCTACCTCTGAACAGGTTATAGAGTGAAGCTCTAGAGGAAACAAGTATTAATAATCAGATGTAATTTAGTCAATGATAACATGGATCATAAGCAAGAAGGTAATGTTGTAGTTGCCAAGGCAGATCACGGACAACCTATATCAAAAACGCTGAGAACCATCTTGAAGGATACTGAAAACAGATGTGCGATCGTAGTTTCAATTATAGGCATGATCAAGGACTTCAAACTCGGATTTTATGACAGCAACACTGGTGAGTATAAGTGGAAAGACTATGAAGATCCTATGGAGTTGGTCTCTCTCAAGGGTAGTATTACCGAGGAAGGCGATATACATCTCCATGCAGCTGTTTCAGGCAGTGAACACGATCTCCAAGGAGGACATCTAGAGGGAGGGGAATTTTTCAATGTTGGAGAGATAACCATGCTCGTCTTCGAAGAAATAAGACTTAGAAGATCATTCGACGAAGATAGAAAGATGGATCTACTATCCGTTGAGTGATGTATATGGCTTTTGAATTGATAGAACATACAGCAGATATTGGAATAAGAGCCTATGGTGATGGATTGGAAGAGGCGTTCAGGGAGGCAGGGAGAGGTTTTACAAGTATAATGTGCGATCTCGATAAAATAGAAAAAAAAGGATCAAAAACTCTCACGATCAAAGGGGATAACTGGGACACGATACTGGTGGATTTCCTTACTGAATTGATATTCTATTTTGAAGTCGAAGATCTACTGTTCATTGATTTTGACATCGAGATTTGTGATAACGACCAGAAAGAATTGAATGCGGTATGTTATTACGAGGAATACGATCCTAACAAACACGAGATATCCGGACAAATAAAAGCGGTATCTTACCATGAGATAGCTGTTGACCCTAAAGGTGAGATCAGGGTAATTTTTGATGTTTGATCTTCACTTTTACATGCCCCTCCTGCAAAGTTTATTAATGCAGTAATGGTTAAACCGGTCGATAACATGAGCAAAGACAACATAGAAGAGTTGCCAGGAGTAGGACCCGCAACTGCAGAAAAGCTCATCGAAGCAGGATATAATGACCTGATGGCGATAGCTGTCGAGTCACCACGCGTGCTTTCTGACGTTGCTGAGATAGGCGAAGCTACAGCTGCAAAGATAATAAACGCAGCAAAAAGTGCAGCTGATATCGGAGGATTCGAAACGGGCGATCTGGTATTGGAGAAAAGAAAACAGATAGGTAGATTGACTACGTCATCAAAGGCTTTGGACAATCTCCTTGGTGGTGGTGTAGAAACCCGGTCGATAACAGAATTCTTTGGTGAATTCGGTTCCGGGAAAACACAGTTAGTACATCAGCTCGCAGTAAACACCACACGACCCTTGGATGAAGGAGGGCTTGATGGTGATGTGATAATAATCGATACTGAAAACAGTTTCCGTCCTGAAAGGATCATCCAGATGTCTGAGGGAAAAGGTATTGACCCGGAAGAAGTTCTTAAAAGGATAAAGGTTGCTAGGGCATATAATACCCATCATCAGATGTTACTTGCCGAGAAAGCTTTAGAGATGGGTGAGGATGATAAAGTACGGCTATTAGTTGTAGACTCACTGACATCTCACTTCAGGGCCGAGTACGTTGGCAGGGGGGCGCTTGCAGAAAGACAGCAAACTCTCAATAAGCATCTGCATAAATTACTGCGTTTTGCAGACAGGTTCAATGCAGCCATAATTGTCACAAATCAGGTATCGGCAAATCCCGATCAATTCTTTGGTGATCCAACCAAACCTATAGGTGGCCATATCCTAGGGCATACCGCAACATTCAGGATCTACCTAAGAAAGAGCAAAAAGAATAAACGTATCGCACGGTTGGTCGATTCACCTAACCTACCTGATGGGGAAGCGGTAATAGTGATAAAAGAAGAGGGAATAGAAGATTAAGGGGATAAATATGTCGGACATTCCTTAACACTTTTCACTATTTTATTATTTTTATAAATATCAGTCTGAAAATCTAGTATAAATATCTTTTGTATTTTTAACAATTAAGTTACCACAAAATATATATCAGGGAAAAAGGAATTTTATAGTGGGGAAGAACGGGCTAGTCGGTTAGAGTGCATCCCATCCCACCATCCTTCCAACTAGCCCATCCCTCTCCTTTTTTATAAAAATCTCAGATAAGAGATCACACCAACTAGAAGGAGTAATAGAGCTGCCCATATAGTGATGGCTAGTCGAGTCAACTTCTTTGCTTTATCCGCTTTCCACCACTGACTCGGTGTGAAGCCCTGGACCAGGAAAGTGAGTACTCCAGAGAGGTTTATACAGATCAGGTTTATCAAAAACAGCATCAATGCGTAGAAAGAGAGTGTGATATAGCCAGCGCCTAGTAAAAGTCCGGAAGTTACTATTGTGGGGACCAAAGCGATAGCAACCATCACTCCGATCAGGGCCGCTGGTATACTTCGAGTATATGCCAGAGCACCGGCACTACCGGCAGCCAAGGCTAAAGCAACATCCCCGTACCCTACATTCGTTCTTGCCATCAGTTCCACGGAAGCGGTTGGATTATTTGCGAATAGAAGTCCTATGATCACGGCTATGAGAAAGGAGAGGAGGATACCTGCAAGGTTGGATCGCATCGCTTTCCTAGCTAGGTCTGAATCCGCCAGGGTGGTGGCGAGTGACAAACCCACGTTGGGCCCTAGAAGTGGTGCGATAACCATAGCACCGATGATGACAGCCACGTCGCTCCTCAGAACACCTATAGCGGCGACTATGGCTGATAGCCCCATCAGCAGTAGATACGCACTTGACAGCTTGATCTGGTCAGACGCCGCCGTATAAAGCTCTACTCTGCTAACTCCACGTGTTTCCTCATCATCATCCTCTTTCTTTTCCTTTTCCTCTTCCTCTTGGATAGGTAGGGATGCCTCTACGTGGAACATCAAGAGTCTGAATCCTTCGATAGATCCATAATCATTTTCCAGCTGATCGATTACAGTTTGGCTTTCTTCAGCATCCACCAATATCTTGAACTGAACCTTTTCACCGGAGGCTTTTCCACACCAAAAATCAAATACCTTTTCGTCCCCTTCTAAAATATCTTCTATTTCCCCCTCGTATCTATCGGGTACCACCAGCTCTATCAGCCTCTGAGCCATTTTATCCTTAACTCCAATCTACAATTGCAGTGTAAATGATATACATCCATTAAAAAGAAAACGGAGTATTTAAATATTGGCTGCTATCAACGCCTGACCGACACAAACACCCATATCACCGTTGGGGACCTTTTGATGCACCAGTAAGTCGCAACCGAGTTCTTTTAGTTTGTTTCTTACGTGGTCAACAATGGGGCGATTATAAGAAACTCCCCCTGAGATGCCTATGGGAGCACCGTAATCTTCTGCAGTACTAACGGCGGCTTCCGCCAGAGTGCATGCTACATGATACGTGTAAGAAGCGGCACGGTGGGGATCCGGTGAATCGTCCTGCAGCATCTTCAAGAAGGCCTCCAGTGTGTAGATCGTATCTCCTTCGAGATAGACGGGATATCCTCTGCTGATATCTCCCTCCAACTGTAGTCGTTCCAGCTTCATCGCCGGTTCACCCTCGTAGGTCCGCTCGGTGCAAACACCCAGAGCGGCCGAAACCGCATCTAGTAACCTACCAAAGCTGGTGGTGTCAACACTCTTATCCATCAGCTTATCAAATATGGCGGTGGTTTTGTCGTCGAAATATGGGCTATCACGACCAAGTTTTCTGTGAATGGCGTGGGCTAACCTTTTAGGATACTTCACCGCCTGCTCCCCACCCAATAGAGGGAAAGGTTCCAGATGTGCCGTTCTTTCGTATCCATCTGCTGTACAGTAAAGTACCTCACCGCCCCAGCTTCCTCCGTCCTCACCATACCCGGTTCCATCCACCGCTATGCACACTATGTGTTCTAGATCGTGTTCTAAAAGGAGAGAGGCTCCGTGTGCCCAGTGATGCTGTACTTCGACCACCTGGCAGTCCTTGTCTTTTGCATATTCTAAACCGAGCTTTCTACTGGTATAGGCGGGATGTAGGTCCACGGCAACAGCTTCTAGCTCATGGATACCCAGCATGGACTCCAGGTGATCGGCCGTGTTCTGGTAGAACACCTTCGCATCATAGGAACCCAGGTCTCCTAAGTACTGACTTGGGTATAGGTGGCCGTTAGAGGAAAATGCAAGGCAGCCGCTTTGGTCCGCCCCGGCGGCGAAAACGGTGGATCTATCGAAAGGTAACGTTTCAGGCACGTAGCCTCTCGATCTCCTTATGGGACAGATCTTGTCACCGTGGACTCTGATGAGGGAATCGTCTATACGGTTTGCGATCTTCCTGTTGTGCAGAAGGTAGCAGTCTAGATCGAGTGAGAATGCATCTCTATTCTTTATCATCATGGGCTCGCCGGGTAGGTTGGCGCTGGTCATCACAAGTGCATCCATAGATATCTCGTTTAACAGTATATGATGTAGAGGTGTGTAGGGGAGCATCATCCCTACGGTGGGTAACCCCGGTGCCACTTCTTCCAGAGGTTCTTTTTTCTCATAGATCATTATCGGACGCCTCGGGCCGGTGAACACGTCCTCCCTGGTCACGTGGGCGTACTTCCTTGCAGTTTCTAGATCTTCAACCATTATAGCGAAGGGTTTCTGTGCACGGCCGTATCTTCTGCGGAGTTCGGGTATCCTATCTAGAGTGCTGACTATGTGCATACCGCCCCAACTCTTTGCGACGCCCACCGAGCCTTCCTCGATCATAGAGATAAATCCCCCAACCCCGCCTATCTTCTTCTTGTCGTTATCGTAAAGAGTGTACTTCGGACCGCAGTCTGGGCAGGAAAGTGTCTGGGCGTGAAAGCGGCGGTCCATGGGTTCGCCGTACTCGTCCCTGCACGAGGTGCACATCTCGAAGGGGGCCATAGTGGTCTTCTCCCGGTCGTAGGGTAACCCTTGGATAGCTGAGTAGCGGGCTCCGCAATCCGTGCAGTTGATGAATGGATAGTTAAAGCGTCTGTCGTCGGGATCCTTGAGCTCGGAGATACAAAATCTGCATGTGGCCGTGTCTACCGGGATCGAAGACGATCGACTACCATCTGTGCTCGGAATTATGGTGAAATCATCGTACTTTCCACCGCTCTCAAATACCTCTACGGAGGTGAGTTCGGCTAAAGGAGGCAACCGCCTTTCGAGCTCATCCACGAACTCGTCCACATCACCGTCGATGACGACCTCCACCTCACTCCCCATATTCTTTACATAGCCCTTCATACCTAGGCTCTTAGCTACTCGATACACGGTGGGTCGAAAACCGACTCCTTGTACAACACCTTTGATAACGAGACGCATAAATGTAAGATAATATAGTGTGGTTTATTATGATTGCGTGAGCTAAAAGAGCTTTAACTCTTCAACTCACTTTTTCATGGTATGCATCTATTATATCGTTACGAGAAATCACTCCCACCAACTTTCGGGGATCTCTGCTTGAAACCACAGGAATTATATTTAAATCGTGCTCTAATACCAATTGCATAGCTTTGAACATATGATCATCCTCTTTCACTTTAACATTCAGCGGATCCATAACTGCCCGGACGTGTATCTGATCGTATGAGTCGGTTATAACATCCATCAACTTTTGATAGCGAACCATTCCAACGATCTCTTTAGTTTGTTTTTGTACTACAGGTAATCTAGTAAAGTCGTATTTCTTAGCGATCTCTCGCGCTGATGCAAGTGTGTCATCTTCTGTTACAGTGATGATATCTGTGGTCATATGATCTTTTACTGATGCCTCCTGCAAAACTATCGTATCCTGGATCGAATCTATGTCCACACCCCTCCTTAGAAGTTTGGTGGTGTATATGTTTGCTTTTTGTATATGTGTGGCTACAACTGTGCTCACTATACATGCAAAGATAAGCGGAAGAAATATCTTAACATCACCAGTCATCTCAAATAGTATGATAATTGCTGTCAATGGTGCATGTGTAGCACCGGCAAATATGACACCCATACCTATTATAGCATATGAACTAGGATAGCCAGTAACGTTGGGAAATAGAGTGTGGACGACTTTTCCATAAGTGCTCCCAAGCATAGAACCGATGAAAAGACCTGGGGCGAATATACCACCAGACCCACCGCTACCCAACGTTAAGCTGGTAGCAGCTATCTTGGCAAAAACTAGTATCAATACGATAGAGAACGGTAGGGTATCATGTAATGCTGCGGTCATCACGGGATAACCTGTAGCTAAAACTTGATGTAGATAAAGTGCTAAAACTCCAAGAGCTAAACCCCCTAGAGCTGGTTTGATAAATTCAGGGAACGGTAAAATTTCGAAAAAATCTTCGGATTTATACAATAAATTTCCATATAATAAGGCAACTAAACCTCCAACTAAACCCAATCCTAAGTAGGTGAAGACCTCCCAATAACTGACTAATTGTAAAGCAGGGATATCGAAGATATAACCCCTTTCAGGAAAAAATAAATTTGCAACAGCATTACCAATTATAGATGCGATAATAACAGGTGCAAAATTTTCTAATCTAACTTTCCTTAATATCACTTCGATAGCAAATATTATTCCAGCCAATGGGGCATTAAAAGTTCCTGCGATCCCAGCAGCTGCCCCTGCAGCCAATAGTGCCTTTTTATCCTCAGGAGAGAAATTGAGATACTGGCCTAAAGTAGATCCAAATGATGATCCGATCTGAACTATTGGACCCTCACGACCGGCTGCACCACCTGTTCCTATACATATCGCAGACATCAATGCTTTTAAAGGGGCAACCCTGCCTCGCACGTTCCCTTCTTTTAAGGCAACAGCTTCCATAACCTCGGGAACACCGTGCCCCTTTGACTCAGGGACAACGTATTTTATCACAGGACCGATGATAAGACCACCGATCGCTGGAATTACTAGTCGGTAATACCAAGGAAGTGCAAGGACTGAATCTAGAAATGTATCGGTTGAAGTGGCTCCGTAAAATAGAAACTTGATAGCAAGGATCAAATAATGAAAAAAAACCGCACCTAACCCACCGATTATCCCTATCAATGTACCCAATATAGTCAAACGGGTTATACATGGATCTCTAAATAATTCTTCCCACCATTGGAATGACTTTAAATCAGAAAAAGTAGGTAAATCGAACTTCAAAGCATCGACCTCCTATAACTGCAAAATATTCGCACCTTCCCCTTTGATAGCCAGTGAGGTTTTTTTTTGTCCTGTTTCAGGGACTCATTCATTTGAGGTACGTACTTAGTTGTATTATATATATTTTACGCAGGTATCTGATTTGATGTACCTGTCCAGTTTTTTATTTATTTCTTAAATTTCTTTTTCTGGAATTTTTCTCCGACGCTTACGATTGTTTTAAGTGAAAATTGTCATGGCAGGTAAAAAGTTTATATTACATCTCTAGATGAGGGGTAATATGGTCTTCATCGAACAAGTGAAAAGACTAAAAGAGGAAAATGATATCCTCCTCGTTGCTCATAACTATCAACTCGGAGTTATCCAAGATGCTGCCGATTATACCGGTGATTCCTTTGGATTAGCACGTAAAGTAACTGAGGAAGAGGCGGAAAACGTCATTTTTTGTGGGGTTGACTTCATGGCTGAGTCAGCAGTCGTGCTCAATTCTGAAAAAAAGATAATCCACCCGGAGCCGAAGGCACAATGTCCGATGGCGGCCATGGTTGATATGGGTAGATTGAGACGGTACAAGAAAGATAACCCCGATACCGCAGTTGTCTCTTATGTCAACACGAACGTCGAGACGAAGGTTGAATCGGACATATGCTGCACTTCGTCCAACGCTGTTAAAGTGGTCAGAAGTTTAGAACAGGATAAGATATTGTTTTTACCGGATAAGAACCTGGGTAATTACATAAAACGCTTTGTCAAGGATAAAACCATCGACCTATGGGAAGGCTACTGCGGTACTCATGATAAGATATCTGTCAAAGATATAGAAATTTCTTTGAAAGATCATCCTCAGGCTGAAGTCATGGTCCATCCCGAATGTAAGCCCGAAGTAGTGGATATAGCTCACTTCGTAGGTTCGACTGCTGGTATTTTAAAGCAGGCAAGCGAATCGAGTTCGAAGGAATTCATAGTTGGCACGGAGGTCGAGATGGGGCACCGACTGAGAAAGGAAAATCCCGATAAAACATTCATATTCCCGGGTGATCCACTTTGTCAGAACATGAAAAGGATCACTCCTGAAAAAGTTTTGAGATCGATGGAAGATCTACGGCCAGTAGTAAAAATAGACGAAAAACTCATCGAAAAGGCTCGTAGACCTTTGGAAAGGATGATAAAGGTGGGTAGAGGAGAGTGACGATCAAACTTGTTGCTACGGACCTAGATGGTACTCTTATTCACAGGGGTAAAATAAGCCCAGAAGACAGAAAAACACTTGAAGAAGTTATCCAGTCCGGCATCCCTGTATTAGCAGTCACTACAAGGATGAGACATTCAGCCTCGGTCATGCTCAAAGATACTAATATTTTCCGATTTCCGGGTATATTTCTAAATGGTGCTCATATTATCAAGTCCAGATGGGATGGTACAGATTACGAAGAATTACACTGTGAGAAACTCGATTTGAATTTGTCTAAAGATATAGCTAGATATGCAGATGAAAAGGGATACGAGGTAACGACCATCTTTAAAGAGAAAAAATACTGGAAAAAAAGAAGATCACAATCTATCGGCCCTCACCCGGAAGATTCAGCGGCCATCATAGTCGAAAAAAATAGTGATGCCATAAACGACGAACCACCCGTTAGTTTCATGATGCACGAGGATTTTAACAGCATAGATGGACTTAGAGATATGGAAAATTTTGTTAATGATAAAATGAACAAAAATATTGTATCACACAGGCATCACAGGATGGGGGTTTGGATCGCCCTGACCATATACCCACGAGGAACCTTTAAATTCAGTGCCCTACGCACTGTATGCAAAGACATGGAAATTTCTCTAAAAGACGTTATAGCTCTCGGTGATGACGAAGTAGATAAAGAAATGCTCAATAAATCCGGTGTCGGTGTGATCATGGACAACGCTCCAGATCATCTGAAAAAGACAATAGATGTAGTCGCTCCATCATGTATAGAGAATGGATTTTCCTGGGCGATGAAAGAATTTGTACTCTAGTAAACAGGCAAAAAGGTTTATATAAAAAAGATGATGGAGCCAAGAGACTTATGAAACTAAAGGATATTTACAAAACGGCTATCAAAATGGGTAAAAAAGTAGACCCTAGAGGGGAAGAGGCTCTCGAAAAAATACTCGAGGAAGAAGAAGAAAAATTCGAAGAATTGGAGGGCAAAGATAAGGATGTGTTTGACACCCAGCGACTGAAAAATCCATTCCATGATACCCGCATACTACATGGTGATCCAGAAACGGATATAGAGAGTGTATTGGTTGGAATCGATATGGCCACAGGAGAAGTCGTTTTGGCTGATAGATTGAACGAAAAGGGAAAAAATATCGATCTTTTACTCGGCCACCATCCGAGTGGTCTAGGTGTTCCAGGTCTTCCAGAAGTGATGCACCTCCAAAAAGATGTTCTGTATGAGATGGGAGTTCCTATCAACATAGCAGAATCATTGATGGATGAAAGAATTAGAGATGTAGAAAGAAGAGTTTTGGGTAAAAACTATAATAAAACCCATGACGCCGCTAAATTACTGGATATACCCTTCATGTGTGTACACACACCTGCAGACAACCTTGTTAATGACCATATACTCAAAAAGATCGAAGATACCGATCTCAAAAAAGTGGAGGATGTAATAAACATGCTCAATGATATACCTGAATACCACGAAGGTCGTAAGTATGGTGATGGCCCTACCGTTTTGGTCGGAGATAAAAGCAGGCGAGCAGGTAAAGTAGTTGTTGAGATGACTGGAGGTACAGAAGGGTCAGAGAAATCGTACGAGAAGATGGCACAATCAGGTGTTGGAACTGTTATAGGGATGCATCTTAGTGACAAACATCGAAAGGAAGTTGAAAAACATCACCTCAATTACGTCATCGCCGGGCACATGTCGAGCGACTCTCTAGGGCTAAATCTACTCTTGGATGAACTTGAGAAGGAAGGAGTGGATATAATTCCCTGCAGTGGTTTTATAAGAGTTTCACGTAACAAATGATAGAAATAAAGAACTTGAATAAATCGTACGGCACTTTTGAAGCATTAAGAGGGATCAGTCTATCTGTTGATAAGGGTGAGATCTACGTTTTATTAGGTTCCAATGGCGCAGGGAAAACTACCCTCATCAAGATATTAACAGGTCTTATTACTCCAACCTCAGGTACAGCGTTAGTTGATGGCTATTTTGCAAGAGATAACAAAAACATCAGAAGGAAATTCGGATATATGCCTGAACATCCTGACTTATATGAAAGATTGACTGGAGAAGAGTTTCTCAACATGATGGGATCCTTAAAGGGGGTAAAAGAAAATATCTTGACGCAAAGGGTGAGAAAATTATCGAAGGAGTTGGAGATAGCAGATTATCTCAACATGGAGATGAGGAGTTATTCTAAAGGTATGAAACAGAAAATTTTGTTCATTAATGCTATCATAAACGATCCCCCCAATCTCATACTTGACGAACCCACTAGTGGTCTAGACCCCCGCTTCACCCAGGATATCAAATCTAGAATAAAAAATCTTGCATCTTATAAAAAAAATATACTTATGAGCACACACATAACATCAGTGGCTGAAGATCTTGCGGATAGGGTGGGGATTATAGAAAAGGGGAAATTAGTGCAAGAGGGAACACCACAGGAGCTTTTGGAAAAAACAGGTACAAACTCTCTTGAGGATGTCTTCATAGAGGTGGTGAATCACGCCAGAAAAAACTCTTGAGCTTTTTTCATCGGACATACTGAGGTCGTATCGAAAAACAAAACAGAATGTTGTAGAACATCCTGTCGTAACCATATGGTTTATCATCTTGCTCATCGTTGGTTTCTGGCTAACCCTTTCCACCATCGAATTTCTAGCCCAGATCGACGAACCTTTTATCAATCCTTCTAAGGCTAACGTCCTTTTCGGCATCTTCTTTTTCTTCACGGCTAAAGCCACTACGGAATCGCTAGAGGGGACACTTAGAGATAAAGCTTTAAAGCATTATTTTACATCTCCAATAGACTCAAGTTCATTGATGTACTCAAGGCTGCTCAAAGTACTGTTCTACAACTTACTTCTTTTCGGTTTGGCTATGAGCATCGTATTATTCGTTATCAATATAGGTAATATAAATATTCCAATCGATAATAGCTTCATCATCCCTCTTTATTTACTCATGCTGCTGGCACCTTTAGCTGGATTTAATTTATCGGTTCTATCCCACGTTAAAAAAAGAGTCTTTAAGATAATCAACGCCTTTTTATCCGTACAGATAGTCACTTTTACTTGGTTTGTCCTCCATAACGATTCTGTTTCGAGCATTCAAAATCACTATATCGTGTTAATGCTGATAGGTTCCACGATCACACTCATAGTTGTGACTAAGACGTATTACAGGGAATCATGGGCAATAACTAGTCAAGGGATCGAAGATTCCAACCATCATAGTTACAAGATCAAACTTCCAAATTTCATCTCATCAAATATCAAACTGATCGCTGAATCAGAATTCACGAGAAGATGGAGGAACAAACAGATACCAGCCTCCATGGGTATCGTTGCAACGATGGGGATAGGATTGGTGTTCATCTATTCGTTGCTGGGTCCTTATCCTGAAATAGGATTGGAAATGGATAGATACTTTTATCCCTCGTTGATAGCTATGACTTTATTTATTTCTACAGTCATACATGTATTGATCCCTTCTTTAACCTTGATAAGCAGAGATGGAAGACGTTTGTGGTGTCTTCGAACACTTCCTACATATATGCAAAAAATTCTAATGGGGAAGGCTGTCTCTATCCTCTTGACCGCTCCAATAATAACATTAGCTATAGCTTTACCAGTACCGATTATACTGGAATATCCACTATCATTCGTTCTTTTTTCCACCATCTCTTCATGGATATTCATCTTCCTGATGGGGGGTGTAGGATTATGGGCTGCAGTTAAGTTCCCTAACTTCGACGAAAGTACTAGAGGGGCTCCTGATATCATCACCATGTATTCAACGATGATGATCATCATCCTTTTATCGGTTTTTTTCCTAGCTCTTCCTATCTATCTGTTCATGTTAGACAGAGTACTAGGCGTATTGAGCATTGTTTTCGCGGCAGACATGGCTGCTCTTTTCATGATCTCGATGATAAAAAGAGCATCTTACTTGTTAAAAAAGATGGAATTGAGCTTTTGACACCCACAATTATATTATAATATCTACTCGTTTTGTATATTCATGAAATTGTTAATTTGTATAACCGGTGCTTCTGGTGTCGTCTACGGAAAAAGATTGCTCGAAGTTCTCTCAAAAAAAGAAGATATCACATCGCACCTAGTGATTTCTGAATCAGCTAGAGAACTGATCGATACAGAGTTGAATATATCATCAGAGGATCTAGAAAAGATTGCTGATGATTATTTCGGTCCTTCAGAGATGGGGGCGCCTCCGGCATCCGGAAGTTCTCTTTATGACGGGGTTTTGATAGTACCTTGTTCAATGTCAACTCTTTCAAAAATATCTACAGGTATCGCTGATAATCTTATCACCAGATCCGCTGCAGTAGCTCTTAAAGAAGGGAGAGAGTTGATATTGGTCCCTAGAGAAACACCCCTTTCTACGATCAATCTGAAACATATGAAAAATGCTTCAGCCGCTGGCGCATGTATTCTTCCTGCATCGCCTGCATTCTACAGCAACCCACAAAATATAGAAGATTTGGTGGATTTTATAGTGGGCAAGATAATTGACAGACTGGGTATCGAAAACGAACTATTTTATCGCTGGGGAATATAAATATGATCAACTTGAAATATCAAGTTAGGTCCTCAGCATGATCAAACGTACTCTTCAACACACTTAATTTCTCTTCGGATATGGAATTAGGGTTGACGTAAGTAACGTATGTGATCACATTGATAGAACAAATATCTGCAGTCTTTTTGATAAACTTAGATACTCTTTCGAAGCCGTTTTCAACTATTAGATACTCTAGGCCATCCAGGAATATGACTCCCCTTTCCTTTTTCTGGGAAAAATTTGTTATCACCCGGGTAATCTCGAATTCAAGTCTATTTGGATCTAGTAGCTTGTATTCATCAGATTCTTGATCGGAAAGCCACATAATATTATCTAAATCTAGCCCATATTTCTCCCTGATTTTTGAAGGAATCTTAGTTGTAATTATAAGATAAGGGATATCAGTCTCCACCATAGCGGAAAAGATCGAAAAAACTTCATCCACATCCTCGGCTAAAAGGATATAATTGTAGCCCTCCCGTAGTTTCCTCAACGCTTCGCCGCAGGATGGACAATTTATACCCAAAGGATTACGCTCTTTGGGGATCGTAAATTCTTCTTCACAGCTTTTGCAAACAGCTCGCTTTACATTTGACGGTTTCTTTTTCTTTTTTTCCATCGACTTCTTTGGTTTTTTTGGTATATCCTGTTTATCCTCAGCTTTTAATCCGTACATAGATTTAGAGATTATTGCACTTAGAACGGTAAGACCGATGCTAGATAGAATGAAAATCTCTCCTCTGATGAATAACGGACCTAATATAGGTACGAGATATAACACAAGTATAGAGATAGAGAATATTCTACACAATAGATGAGTCCAGCCTATCTTTTCAGCATCTGCTCTCAGAGATTTAGGTAAGGCCTTTCTATATTTTTTAAATGACTTTTTAGGAAAGCCTGCTGAAAAATAAGCCAAGACCACTGCTATTACAAACAGTATCTGGGGATTTTCAAAGATGTTAAATTCTCTCCATTTAATTGATCCTTCAGGCGCATCGGTTCCATCGAATTCTACGGAATAATAGATGACCTCTCCCGCAGGTGTTCTAAAATTGTATAAATTTCCTTCGCTATTAGAGGGAGAATAGAATGAATTAGTGCCAACTATGTACGACCAATGTGTTAATAAAGATCTGCCCTGCCATTCAAAATTATATCCATAAAATACTCTTAAAGAATCACCTTCTTCTAATTCAAAATCATCGAGTAATTCTACACTCCCATCTTCAGAAATAACATAATTATTTTCCTGCGGATCCAATAAGGTATAATCACCTACCGGATCAAATCGTATCAGTCTTGCCTGGACATCGCCGTCCTTCACAAGTAGATTACTTTTTTCAAGTTCAAATTCCGTTTCAAAATCAGTCCCAGCCTCGTCTATGAGTAATTCCTCATTAGGTATGATTATCGCATCGAAAACTGCAGATAAAATCCTATGATCTGCCAACCTTATGTCATACTCGTGTGAACCTGGGCTTTCATGTAAGCCAAGTGTGAACTGGATAGTGATCCGAGAAGTGTCATCACCCGTAGTTCCTATCAGGCCGCTTGTATCGTCGGTCATGCTATTTGTATTTAGAGAAGATCTTTCGATCTTCATCCCGTAATAAACTATGTATTCATCTGGATCTATGTCCCTCATAGGAGTGAAACCGTAACGTGAGTAAGCATGAGAATCCCTGAAACTCCGTAGTGTTTGTCCTCTCTGAAGATAGGATTCCAACATCCTAGAAGTCAATAGATAGTCTTCTAGATCTTGAGTGGTTAAGGTATCACTTTCGTTTTTACCCTGGCTCAGCAAAATGGCTCTTCTGAGATCCCTCGCCGCTTCTCCTTCCAATCTCCAATCTACGTTGCCACCACCAACGGCGTCAGCCTGAGGTATAAGTTGAACGTTCGTATTGCATCTGAGTTCCCCTCCATCTGTCCCTGCTGTTTCTCCTTCAGCAATAGTACCTACAATTGGGACGAAGAGGGACAACAACAAAACAACAACCATGGACTTGATGATGATCGACTTCATCTTCATCAACCCTTAATGAAACTACCAGTATATATCTTTGATGGAAGAAAAGGCTAATTAGCACATATAACCAACTTTATACATACCTGTCTGCCAAAAATTAAAATAAAGCTGTATCGATAACGAAAACTATGTATGGTGAATATAATTCCCCTTTTGAACTGACATTTGATGATATTTCTATCATCTTAGAAGAATGCGAAAGTGGTTTTACTTATACTCGAACAAAAGGAGAAGATATCACAAAAAAGAATATCATGGGTGATGATATCTCCGTTTATATATCGCCTGTTGAACCATTAAACATACCTATGAAATTGACCTCGGCACTTTTGATCGAGCTTGATGAACCGATAATCGTTCAACCTAACATAAAAAGACAGATGTATCTCACATTTCCCCTGGAAATTGGATTTTTCTTGAAGAAGCAGGTGAAGCAAAAACCCTTCGACCTTTTCAGTGTTTCAAAACCGAAATACACCCTTTATGGAGACGTGAAAACAGGAACGATCTGCAAATATTGGAAAAGCGATGTTTACTCTTCCGTTCCAAAAACCGACCTTGCTAGAGAAGGGGTTCTAGAATTGAGTGTGAAAAATGTATTCGGTGACTGGATAGAGGTCCATCATATCGCTTTTAACGCTTACGGTATGAAGATATATTTCGATGAAGAAGGCGTTTCTATGAGATCCAAAGTTTTTATCAAAGCAGAAAACGTATCGGTCACAGACTTTGTCGATAAACCACTTCGAAAGGGTATGCAAAGGGGTATCGAAGTTTTTACCAAAGATAGACGTCCATTGATAGGAACCCGATTTGTGATGGAGGCCGGGCTATGATATTAAATCGTGTACTTTATGGCGATGTTACGGTGATGAACGTCCTCGTCAGCTTGCTGATCTTATTTTTGATGGTTCTTATCGGTAAAGCTATTAGTCTTAATCTAAAAAAGTTGCTGAAAGATAAAGTATCTCGCGATAGCTTAAATACAACATCTAGAGTAATATATTATTTATTCATCATCGGCGGGTTCTTTGCCATTCTTCCTATCCTCCAAATCAACCTTTCTGGTTTACTGGTTGCCGGGGGTCTGATGGCCATAGTCATAGGATTTGCCAGCCAAAGTATTGTGACCAACCTGATATCGGGAATATTCCTCACTATAGAACGTCCATTACAGGTAGATGATGTGGTCAGTATCGGTGCAGGTGAGGGGACGATGGGTATCGTTGAAGATATAAGGATCATTTCCACCTCAATAAGAACTTTTGATGGAGTTTATGTAAGAATACCGAACGAAAAAGTATTCACAAACAGTATAACGAATTATCTCGAGAATGTGGCTAGGAGATTTGAATATGTAGTAGGTATAAGATATAGTGATGATGCAGGAGAAGCTGTAGAGATAATAAAACAATTGATAGAAGATCATCCACTCGCTCTGAAAAATCCTCCACCTCAAGTTTTTGTACAAAATCTCGGTAGCAGTTCAGTTGATATTACGGTAAGGATCTGGGCCCCATCAACTGAATGGTTTAGAGTTCGTATGGAGTTGCTGTGGAAGATCAAGAAAACTCTCGAAGAAAATGATATAAAGGTGCCTTTCAACCAGCAAGAAGTTTGGTTCCTCAATGACCTAGAGATAGAACAAAAAAAGAATTAAAGAATATTCGACTAAAAGGTTTTAATATGACCTTTGATTACTGACTAAATTGTAGAGACATATCTAGATCTGTGTGCCGTCGTAGCTCAGTGGTAGAGCACTCGGCTGTTAACCGAGCGGTCGCCGGTTCGAATCCGGTCGACGGCGTCTATGTCTTTTCTACAGCACTACTTTCACTATTTTTAGTACCCCCTCCCCCGTTTTTCTTTATATAGGATAGGGACGTAGTCAACACTGTGATGCAAATGGAAGAAGACGCTCACTATAGCTGGAAAGAAGTATATATCAAAATGGGATGCGACCCAAGATACGAAGAAGAATGATCGATATCATCAAGAGGAGATACACCACTTTTGGGGAACGTGGTGTGCTTAAAGGTCAGTTCAAATACCTGAATAAGAAGATAGGCGACCTCCCCTATCTTCTTCCCTCTAATTTTATCATTCCCGACCATAACCTTTAATAACATGAAGTAGAATAGCCGTGGGAAATCCACCATTTGTGGTGCTATATAAATTCACAATTCTGAGGTGATATCAATGGATACAACTAAAGAAATAAGACAGGTCTGCGATATGCTCGATCAACTAACCGACGATACCTCTGTCCCTAGAAATATACGTAATGGAGCGGATGAATGTGAAAAACTTCTTATCGAGTCTGATGACGACTTCGATGTAAGGATAGCCTCTTCTATTTTCAAGTTGCAGGATCTAGCCGATGACCCCAATATACCTTTACACGGTAGAACTCTGATATGGAATATCATCAGCAAGTTAGAATCGTTAAAAAAAGAATCTAACTAGCCCATATAGTCATCGAACAATTTTTCCTTTTCCGTCAATTTTTGGAGGATCTCTTCTAACTGGGTTATTGAAACACGTATTTGCTCGGTAGTTTTTATCTCCCTTATAGTCACACTATCTTCTTCCATCGTATCGTAGTCCACTGTTACACAATACGGTGTACCTATCTCATCCTGCCTTGCATACCTTTTCCCTATAGATCCACTAACATCCCAAAAGGTTCTGAATTTTGTATTTAATTTATTAAAAACCTCTTCAGACTTTTCTAGAAGTCCATCCTTTCTAACCAATGGAAAAACCGCCACTTGATAAGGCGCTAGCTTATCGGGGATAGTTAACCAATCTCTATCACCTGTTCGGTAACCTAAATCAAGCAAGGCCCATATGTTCCTATCAACTCCAAAACTTAGTTCAATTACGTGTGGAACTTTTCTTTCTCCATCCGCAGGTACTGACATTTTTTTGTTAGAACCTTCCTGATGCTGACTCAGATCGTGATCACTGCGGTAATGTAATCCAGCTACTTCTTTCCATCCTCCGAGACTTTTCATATTTATTTCAACATCGAAATGTATTTTATTGTAAAATGCTCTCTCTTCAGATGAAAGCTCTCTCAAACGGATATCTCCTTCGATCTCCATAATATCTTTATAAAATTCGTATATTTTTGAAAGATGGTAGATGTAATAGGCTGGAAGATCTTTAATTTCATCAACACTTATCATCTTTTTCATATCGTCTCCAGTTCTCATCACGGGTATCTCAGTATATGCAACTTCCTCTAACCTTTCTTCGAACAATGCGTCATGAATCGACGGGATAAAAAAGATCTGCAGTTCGGCCTGTTGGAATTCTCTCATCCGATAAACTCCCTGCCTAGGGGATATCTCATTCCTAAACGCCGGTCCTACAGTAGCAAGCCCAAAGGGCATGTTTCTTCTGAGTGCACGGTATTCTCTAGGAAAATTCATATATGTCCCTTGAGCAGTTTCTGGCCTCAAGAATCCTTTTCGCTCTCCTTTTGGCCCTATATCTACCTCAAACATCATGTTAAAATCTTCAGCATCTCCCAGATCACCTTTACAATCTGGACATGATATATTTAGCTCTTCGACTTTATTTTTTATCTCATCTTTTCCCATCCATTCAGCCGACTCACCGGTAACATCCTCGACTAGATGATCCCCTCTAAAGCTGTTACCACACCTATTACATTTGATAAGTACGTCGGAAAAGTGTTCGACGTGTCCAGAAGATTCCAAAACACGGTAGGGTAGTATATTTGGTGTATAAACAAGGTGATAGTTTTGGTCTAAAGACAAAAAGAAATCTTTCCACTGCTCTTCCCAGCTATCCTTTAACCTTGCACCTAGGTGACCGTAATCATAAAAACCTGCTTCGCCTCCGTATATCTCGGAGCTTTGCCATATGAATCCCCTTCTTTTACAGACCGACTCTAGCTCTTCCCTTGTGGTCATGACCATCACTTGATTGCTGCAGCGATCATGTCCAGCTCGTAGACCATGGTCTCTAATTTATCCATCTCATCAACGATAGGGAGTTGTCCAAAATCGTTCCTACGCATAAGCTCCGCTGCCTCGTGTACTTCCGTTTTATTGAATATCGATACAGGGTTAGATACCATTGCATCTTCAACGGTGATATTAGGCATCTGAACCTTTGATTCTTCATAATATAATTTCATTATACTCCTCAGCCCTTCCCAAGACCATGAATCTTCATCATCACCAAGGCCTAATTCAGATATTGCAATCTCACCGTTTATTTCTGTGAGCTGAAAAAGATCTCGGTCTGTTATTATTCCTATGAGAGTTGCTTCCTCGTCAACTACAGGAAAGGCATACAATTTGGTCAACTTCATGGTCTGAAGAACGACTCTGATAGGTGTTCCAACATACATTGGAACACACATGCTCCTGGCAGTCTCACCTACAGGGGTTGTTACCTTGAGCTCCTCAACATACTTCAGCATATCTGCACTCGTGATGATCCCTACGCATAAGCCTTGGTCATCAACGACTGGAAGATAATGAGTATCGTTATCCACCAAAAGACGTCCGGCCTCTTCTAATGAAGCATCCTGAGAGATATATGGATGATCCTTTCGATATATCAAAGCCAATTGTTCCTCATTGGGATGTCTAAAAAAGTCATGTCTGCTAACCAGGCCTTTGAGATAACCGTCTTTTACTACTGGCATTCCGGTGAGTTTGTTTTTCACCATCTTGTTTATAACATCCCTCCTGTTTCCTGGCAATTCTGCAACTATCGGGTTTGGCGTCATCAATTCATGCACGTTTTCCATCTGTTTCATTCCTCCTTTGTTTTAATTACCATCACGGGACATTTAGCATATTTTACAACCCTTTCTGTTATACTTCCGATCAGAAGTTTTGCGATGCCCGATCGACCATGAGTACCAATTACGATAAGATCGAAGTTTTCTGATTCCTTCACTATCTCCTCATCAGGATGTCCATGAACCAAACTTTTTTCCATTTCGATACCCATATCATCTGCCTTTTCCTCGATATCCTCAAACGTTTCCCAACCCTTGGACTCCATATGTCCTCGAACCGTCGTGATAAGTTCATCAGGAGGGATGTCTTTGAATATAGAGGTATCTACTACAAATAAAATTTTTACCCTGGCCCCGAGCATCCTTGCAAGAGTTAAACCTTTATCTACTGCAACCTGGCTGGCCTCCGATCCGTCTATGGGAATCAAAATTCTTTTGAAATCTTCCATATTACCACTCTACTATCTCTATTATATCTCTAGGGCCCAACTTTGTTACCACGTCATAAGCAGGTTTTCCTCCAGCTGCCTCAAGTATAACATAGGTCTCCCTAGCATCTCCGTTAGATTCCTTTTGGCTATTATGATAACCTAGATTTAAATCTTTTCTAGGATTCCATGTGGCCATCATTAATATCTGCAAAGGATCAACTTTGCCTTTCATTTTTGCACATCTATATGCTACTTCCATTTCTCTAAACATATTTGGGCTCGATAGCATTGCATTATCTGTACCTAAACAAGTTTTAACTTCTATATCCAACATTTTAGGAATGTCAGGTATCTTTCCAAAAAACATGTTAGACCTGGGACAGACTACGATAGGAACATCTTCTATAGCACAAGCCAACAAATCATCGTGAGTTGCCTCAATCATGTGCACTAGATGATGAACACCAAGGGATAGAACTTCTTCTATAGGCTCTCGCTCAAACTCACTACAGTGCATCGCGAAGGGTTTTTCAAAGCTTTTTGTCACCTCCGCCACTCTCCTTAATTGATCAGGATCCCAATCCCTATAGGAACTAACACCGATACCTTCAGAGAGATTCATCAAATTGTTTAACTCCCAGTCATTGTACCGATTCTTTTCAGGTCTAGCCATTAAGAATAATCTTAAATCGTCCTCAAAATCTTCATACGCCTCTTTGATGATCGATAAACCCTCAACACCGTCCTCTCTAAAATCTATGATATCTCTTATACCGTCCTCAACGGCCTTTCTCAAATACATTTTTATAGATTTTATCATCTGATCTCTAGAAGATTTTTCTAAAGCCTTGAACTTTAAACCACCAGGTCCCACCACCTCAGGTATATTTCCTTTAGGTACATCTTTCACTACTGAATCACCTACATGGGTATGGGCATTGTAAAGTGTAGGTATGATAACAGCAGGCTTTCCTGAATCTCCACCTTCCTCAAAATCGACTACTGAGGGGGTGTCATCGTCTCCCCATATATCATCTTCATCTTTACCTCCCTCTATATTGATCTCGGCTTGTATAAAACCTTCAGTTGTGAGGAATGGGCCGGAATAAGTTCTCATGTTTCCGCATTACCGATATGGTTAATAACTCTTTACTTTTTTCACATCGTTTTCTCGTCCTCTGACCGATTTCCAGCCCGACAAGAAAGGCAATAACTCTCCCCGTGAGGGATAGTAGAACCACACATATCACATAGGTTCCCAAGGGCGGTACCGCATCTTGGACAAACCAATGCTCCTTCCTTTACCTCTACACCGCATGAACTGCACCTTAACACGTAATTGTATTCTCTTTGACGAACCCCATCTCCTTCAATTTTTTCCGATTCATTACTGTATTCACTTGAGAAAGTTCTTAATTCTCGAATGGTCCGTGGAACGATCATGATACAAAAAGCAGCAGAGATAAATACCAAGGGAGCAGAAAGAGCGAGTGGCCCGTAGTTGAAGCCCATACCAAAATAACCTTCCATATCATGAAGGTGTAAAACTGCAAGGACGGAGAAAACTAATGCTAGAATGGAACTTATCAACATAGGTATCGATGTCAAGGTGAGATATCTTGAAAGCCTTTTCCTTTTAGAGTCATTTAATGCTATACCTATCTTAACTATAGAAGCAAAGAATAATGTTGAGATCAAAGCTAACTCACTTCTTTCTATATTATCTACAGCCGAAGCTAACTCTTCTTCCTCTTCTACGATCTCTGAGTGTCCTATATTGGGTATCCATACACTCCCTTCTACCGAGTCTGTACGATCCGTAAGTGTTATCCATGGAAATATGACAGAAAGAACCAGTGCCAATATTGATATGATGATCACCGTTTTAACCATATCCTTAAGCATCTTACCGGTTATCTTCATGCACTTTCACCCCGAGGTATTTTAGTAACACGCTTATTTTTGCCACCTTTTTTGTAATTCCTGTTGAATAATATACACTTCATTTCATCCCTAGAGAAACGGAAGGTGAACAATATCAATAAAGCAGATATGCCTGCTAATGCAAAAGGAGCTGGAAACCAATCGTACAGTTCAGCTCCTTGTAATGACAGGTGAATAGCGGCGATATAAAATCCAAGATATCTAAGTTTCAAAAATAACATCAGGGAGAGAGGCATGATCAGCAATACAAACGTTATGTAATTTATCCACATAGCACGTTGGGGAGGTACCGCTTCTATCTTTTTGAGGAAAACAGATATGCCAATGACAGCTCCAGCTATAAGAACAAGTATAATCAAAATCAATGTAAACTCTAAATAAACTGCTACCTCTGAATCCTCTATAAAGGTATGTACGCTTCTACCAGAACCATCGTATCTTATCCAGTCTAGATGGTAAACTATAACAAGTGATACCACTGCCATGACCATAATAAAAACGGATGTTAAAATCGATGCTCCCTCTGGTGCTCTTTTCTTATCGTATCTCGATTTTTCTTTTCTAGACATCATCTCAGATCTCCAAAGAGTTTTCAAAACTCTCCAGCAGAGGCGTATAAGTAGGGGGTATATAAATTTTTCAATCCGAAATTTTAACATGAAAATTTTTAATATTACTTAAGATGATATTGATCTAGTTATCATTTGCTTTTCAGGTAAATATACCTGCTCCATAAGAGATAAGCTAGTAGTACTAACGCCACACCAACGACCCTGAAAAGCAAAAAAAATCCAATCACCAGAGCTATGGTCCATCCCCAATCATACTTAAAATCCATATCATGTTTACTGATATCCCAACGGAGCCAAATCAACAGGAGTATAGATATGGCAAAATCGAAGATGAACCAGCTTGGCATGTTTTAATCAAATCTCGGATTAGCTTTATCCATATAAAGATTGTTGCCATCATCAGTACTTCGGAGAGTAGACCAAAAACTGAAGTTTTACCGACTTCTTCCTAAAATTCTTCTTTCATTTAGGCGTAAAAGGAATGACGATTTCTTTGATGATACTAAAATATCCGGCTCATTTTTTACACTCCGAGGTACTGTTAATATCACTTTCTTTTTGGTGGCGGTGGAGGGGGATCCCTTTGGTCTGGTGGTTGCTGTTCAGGTTGTGTGCTCTCATACTGTGTAGACTCTCGTTGTTCTCGGCGTGGGTATTTCTGCTCATATCTTCCGTAACCTTCTTGATACTGTTGCGGAGGATACTGTTGTGTGTGTGCTGGCTTTTTCCCTCTCCCCTTAAAGAATACTAGCAAATTAAGTACTAACAGGAAATCATCCTACGAGATCATCGTCTTCGCTCATTTCTTCTTCCTCTAGATCATCCTCAGCATCCAAGGGCTCAGTGTCCGCACCACCTTTCTTTTTGATCATGAACAATACAAGTGCCAGCACGATCACCACTATTGCCACCAATGGTAGTGCCCACATCAACATACCCAATCCTGTGGACTCGTCGTCTCCGTTATCTTCTTCTGGCGGAGTCTCATCATCCTCATCATCATCGTCCGGCGGTGTTTCAGTAACTGTAACACTTTCCGACAGTTCATCAAAGACTATCTCGAATGTACCTGTGTTAGTGAATGTATGTGTGAAAGTATCCTCAGCACTATCCTTAGCATATATGAACATCATATGTTCAACAGAATTATCTATGACTACTTCGATATGGCCGTCAGCATCACCTATGTTATCCGCATATACGAAGATGGTCACCTCTAACGGAGCTTCTCCTTCCGTAGGTGTTACTTCTAGTTCCAGATTATCTGGGTGGGATGAATTCTGGCTCTTGTGTATCTACAATGAACGACACAGTATCTTTATTGTAACAACCTTCTGTATCGACCGCTCTTACAGTGACCGTGTATTCACCATCTTCCACGCCTTGGAAGGTGTAGTGGGTGCCCAAACCCACATTGATCCAATCACCGTCATTAAGCCGTATCTCGTTATGGCTTACGGGATAGGTACCTCCTTGAAAGTTCCACTCGATAGTGACAAATGAAGTACCCAATGTTGCTCCATCGTCCGGTGCAAATATCTCTATCGAAGGCGGTATCACCGCTTCGAATTGTGCTGTTATCTTTTTATCACCGTCCATGACTATGGTTATCTCCTCGTTCTCTTCTTCGCCCTCCGGTACATCCCCGGTCCATTCGAGGAAGTTCCAACAATCATCTGCAATCGCTTTAAGATCGACTTCTGTTCCATGCTCGTATTCCGTTTGATCTGGGTCGATATCGACTGTTCCCCCTTCTTCTTCATCTACCGTCAATGTGTACTGATTGATAGCAAAATGAGATGTCACTTCTATATCATCATCCATGGTTATAGTAAGATTTTCGTCATTACTCTCATTGTCTCCTGTCCACTCGACAAAGTTCCAGTTTTCAGCAGCTACAGAGGTTAGATCGACTTCATATCCATGTTCAAAATATCCTAGGTAAGGCGTATCAATACTTTGACCATATACCTCTACATCCCCTTCACCCTCTATGTTGATCTCCAGAGTATGTATATCCAAACCAAAATCCTGCCAGCTCAAAAAGGGATAGCCATCGTTGATCTCTTGGTCGATATGCCATATATTTTTGACTCCTTCATCATCGTGTGGGTTCCCGATGAAGTCCCACGGCTCGTCCAAACCTTCAGTATCGGTGGTGTTTGTGAAAGTAGCTACATCGTTCATCTCGGCGGTATTTTTTCCAGTACCTCCGGCTGATCCAGCTTGTCCAGAAGTATCGATATCCCAGAATGAGTTCTCCACCGTGCCACCGTCGTTCCATGCCACGAGTCCGCCTAAACCACTACCACCGCTCACGTGACCAGTTGAATATGAGTCAGATACCGCCCCGGTGTTCCGTCCCACGAGTCCGCCTATACGCCAGCCTGTTCCGCTCACGTTTGCCATCGAGTACGAGTTAGACACCGTGCCATCGTTCCTTCCCGCGAGCCCGCCTACATGGTGGTACCCGCTCACGCTTCCCGTAGCATACGAATTCTCCACCGTGCCTTCATAGTTCCTTCCCACGAGCCCGCCTACCCACCAGTCACCGCTCACATCTACATCGATCAAACCTACATCACTAATCTTGCCTTCATTTACATATCCGAACATACCCATATGAGAGGCAAAAGATATGTCGATATACAGATTAGATATAGTATAGTTGATGCCGTAGAATCCCGCTTCAAGATATGGTATGTAGAGACCTGGTTCACCGGATAAGTCTATATCTGCTCCCAGATGGAACATGTATCCTTCTCGGTCAGCAAAACCCAGCATGTCACGTAAAGAATCGGTATTTTTAATCTCATAATAATCATCAACAGGAATAAGTGTTTCATTGTAATCATCTATATCTAAAGACAGACCATTGTTAAACCAATCTTCGTATTGTTCATCGAAGATACCTCCTATTGTGACGTGATAGTCACCATTTATCAGTACTGAATCGACGTTGTAAAAGCTGTTCGACACCGTGCCACCATCGTTCCATCCCACGAGCCCACCTATACCTTCGGCACCGCTCACGTTGCCAGTGGCATACGAGTTCGATACCGTGCCACCGTTCAATCCCACGAGCCCGCCTACCCAACTGTCACCGCTCACGTTACCCATGGCATACGAGTTATCAACCGTGCCATCGTTCCGTCCCACGAGCCCGCCTACATCCCACTCTCCACCGCTCACGTTTCCCATGGCATATGAGTTGGACACTGTGGCAGAGTTTGATCCCACGAGCCCGCCTACATTCCAGTCAGTTCCGCTCACGCTTCCCGTAGCATATGAGTTCTCCACCATACCACCCATGTTCAATCCCACGAGCCCGCCTACATTCCAGTCACCACTCACGTTTCCCGTTGCATACGAGTTCTCTACCATACCACCCATGTTCCGTCCCACTAGTCCGCCTACAACCCTGTCACCGCTCACGCTTCCGGTAGCATACGAGTTGGACACTGTGCCGTACCAGTCATATCCCACGAGCCCGCCGATATACCAGTCACTGCTCACGTCTACATCAACAACACCAACATTGCGAACTTCTCCACCATCTACAGATCCAAACATTCCTATATGAGCAGCAAACGGCATGTCGAGATGCAGATCAGAGATGGTATGGTTGTTGCCATTAAAAACCGCTGCAAGATATGGTACATATAAACCCGGTTCATCAGACAGATCAATATCTGCTGCAAGATGGAATTCATATCCTTCTCGGTCTGCAAAACCCAGTAGATCCCGAATGCCATCTGTACTAATTATCTCATAGTGGTCATCAACAGGAATAAGTGTTTCACTGTAATACTCGATATCTAGATAAAAGCCATTATCGAACCAATCCTCGTATTGTTCATCGAAGATACCTCCTATTGTGACGTGATAGCCATCATTGATTAGTACGGAATCGATATTGTAATGCGAGTTGGATACCGTACCTCGGCGGTTCCTTCCCAAGAGACCGCCTACCGTTTCATCACCGCTCACATCACCGGTAGAATACGAGTTCGACACCGAGCCGCTATTTATCCCTAAGAGCCCACCAACATTCGATGATCCAGTGACTAGACCTATGGAATAAGAGTTGTCTGTAGTCCCTCTCTGGTCACCCACGAGTCCACCTACATTACCGCTACCACTCACGTTCCCGGTTGCATATGAGTTATTCACTAATCCGTTGTTGAGGCCAACGAGCCCACCTACTATATAATTTCCACTCACGTTTCCAGTAGCATATGAGTTTTCAACAACACCCGAATTCATAACGATCCCAACCAAACCACCAGTATCGCTTCCAGAGTTGACCTCCACGTAGGAAGATGATTGATAAAGTGTTCCCCCGTTCCTTCCGACTAAACCGCCTGCACGATAACCCCCATTCAATATTCCACTTGCATGGTTATTGAACAGGGAGGAACCCTCTTCGTTTTCTCCTACTAATGCACCAACGTACTCGTCTCCTGTTATTTCCACATCTAGCATATTAATACCTTTCACAGTACTCTCACCCCCTGTAATTCCAAAAAGGCCAACGTAGTTCGTACTCGGACGATCGATGTACAATCCGGTTATGTTGTAATTCTGTCCATCAAAACTACCGGTGAATGTGCTAACAGGTAGCCACCCAGAACCGTCATCTGCCTGGTCGCTGGCATACTCATCATACCCCTCATCCTCCGGACCGAGGTCGTTCATCAAAACGTAATCCCCCGTAAGATCATCCCGCATGTTGTGCAGGTCTTCCCACGTATGTATCTCAATAACATCGCCCGTGAAGTCGTTCGCCTCTACCTCATCCTCGAAGTCCCCACCACCGGTAAAACCAACGGCCACACCGATCACACTCACTAGCAGCAGTAACACAACACACATAACTCCCGTCTTTTTCGCTATCATCTTATTCACTCCATCAAATCCGCCCTTTTACACCGAAGAAACTTGAACGTTCTTGATGTGTATAAGCGATGGTCATAATAACTATTTCGAGTGGATGTGAAAAAATTTCAGTAGTCGATGCCAGAGCAAACCGATCCTCACCGTCTGAATATCAACCGAAGGGCTGATCCTCTTCGGGCACCTCTTCATCCCCCAGAACTTCAAATAGTTCATCGGTAGGTTCATCCAGGAAATCTTCTTCAGCATCCAACTGCGGGCTGTTAGTTCCACCTTTCTTTTTCATCATGAACATGACTAGTTGTCAACTCAGAAAGTCCTTCAGATCTACCACTTCTATACCTGATATCATATCCTTCTTTCGACCGATGATCAAACGATCCTTGACACGGTCCATCTTGATAGATAATAGATTGTCGACATCATCAGTGCTGATCTTTGTTTTGTACTTGACTTCATAGCCCCCGCCATGTTTTGCCAGAATGATTCCGGCTCAATGGGCTTGTCGCTGTACTGGGATATACCCCTCATCTACTGGAATTTGCACGCAAATTCCATCGATTCACGGAACGAGTTCCGTGTAACAGCGATGTTGATCGACGCATTGAACTCCGCGTCCAGTTCATCATCACACGTAGAGCATTTGATACGTTGGAAAGAGTTATCATACGGTCTTTCTACCTGCTTGTAGCATCTATAGTGTA
>PUNK01000035.1 GCA_003552585.1 Thermoplasmata archaeon
CGGCTCCCTCTATCCTGCCGGTGCAGCATCTGGCAAGGGTGGGGTTGTTCGCCCATTAAAAGGGGTCGTGAGCTGGGTTTAGACCGTCGTGAGCCAGGTTGGTTGCTTTTTAGTAGGAGTGTCTTGGTGCCTGAGGGAAAGGGACCCTTAGTACGAGAGGAACAGGGTCTCGCAGCCACTAGTCTACCAGTTGTCCGACAGGGCAGAAGCTGGGTAGCCACGCTGTATGAAGATAAAGGCTGAAAGCATCTAAGCCTGAACCTTTTCCTGAAACGAGGCACCTAAAGACTCCTGTAGAAGACGGGTTTGATAGAACCGGGGTGTAAGTACGAAGCTTCGGCGACGTATTCAGCCCACGGTTACTAAACGTCTGGACTGCCGTTTACATTTTGGGCTGGTCATCAGACAGGTCTGCGTGTGTGTTGTTTTTTTTACCACAAACCGTATGGCGTAGTTGCATCTATCGAGAGATGAGATATATAACCCAACAAAAAATAATAAAGGAATAACACTCCATAATGTGTCCTTTTCAAGATCGCTAAAAGGGAGATGCACCATAATATTAACAAGATCATAAACAATAATCTGCTGTGGGCAAAACGACGGTGGCGCGAGGAAAACGGCGGATCTAAAATATCTGGTAATATAGCTCCTGAAACAGTTCCTCCTAACATCAGAATGATCGTTAGAAATGAAGAACCAAGCAAGGAGTATATTATACCGGTCAATGAAGGTAAGTTCATAGTCCGTAGTACTTTCAAAAGCACGAACCCGATGATCCCGAATAAAAGTCCGAATAGGATGTGTGTATTTCTACGCATATTACCGCATTAAAAAAGATATATTTATAGAGGACAGATAGAGGTGTGTGAAAGTAAAAAGGAGATCATGTTTGGATAGATTTTTTATATGTGCAAAGCGTCTGCCAGTTGGATGACCGAACGAGATGATAAACCGGAAGAAGATTACGTGTTGACTCCCTGGGAGGTCAAAGGCAGTATCGATTATGAACAATTGATAAAAAAATTTGGCACCGAGAAGATCGACGAGGAGCTTCTTTCAAGGATAGAAAACATAGCCGGGGAACTGCACTTCATGCTCAGGCGAGGGATATTTTACTCTCACAGAGATATGAAATGGATTTTAGATGAATATGAAAAGGATAATAAGTTTGTTTTATATACCGGTCGGGGCCCCTCAGGCCACACTCACGTAGGTCATCTGATGCCGTGGATATTTGCGAGGTGGATACAAGAGCGTTTTGATGTTGAACTTTACTTTCAGTTGACAGATGATGAAAAATATCTGTTCAACTTTGACATGGAGCTCGAAGACACTCATGATTTCGCATTAGAGAACGCTTTAGATATCATAGCTATTGGTTTTGATCCCGATAAAACGCATATCCTTATAGATACAGATGATATAGACACGCTTTATCCTCTAGCACTTAAAGCCGCAAAGAGGATAAATTTTTCAACCGTAAAAGCAGTGTTTGGATTTGACAATTCCACCAACGTTGGAGGTATATTTTACACCTCTATTCAATCCGCCCCATGTTTTTTACCTTCGGAGTTGGAGGATAGAAAGGTTCCAGTTGTGATACCATGTGGGATAGACCAGGACGCCCATTTTAGGGTGACTAGGGATATCGCTGAAACCTTGGGCTATTACAAGCCAGCCCTCCTCCACAACAAGTTGGCGCCCTCACTTGACGGCTCAGGAAAGATGTCAGCTAGCATACCTAACACCACCATATTCACTACTGATACGGGTGACGAGGTAGACCGCAAGATCGACGAGGCTATCACCGGTGGAAGGATATCAGCAAAAGAACAGAGGGAAAAAGGTGGAAATCCCGATATCTGTGCGGTGCAGAATTATAGATTTTACCTTTTTGAAGAAGACGACAGACGAGTTGCTGAAATCGCAGATAGATGTAGGTCGGGCGATCTACTGTGTGGAGAGTGTAAGGGATTGTTGAAGGACAATATCAAATCGTTTTTAGAAAGGCATCAAAAGAGAAGGGAAAAGGCGAGAGAACAGCTGCAGGATTTTCTTTTTGAAAACTGAATAGCTGAATTATATGCTGGCATTTGTTCTTGAAAGAAAAACTTATATATAGTAGAGGCAACATGAGTTTGTTCTACCCGATTCAAGGTGAAATCAGATGCGATTCAGTATGCCAAAGCTAGGTGACAAACGAGAAAAAAAGGACAAGGATGAATCTACCTTCTTTGAAGACAGATGGGGAACTATAATATGTCTTGTAGGTATTTTTATCCTGGCCTTCTTTGTACGGACATATTTTGCGTTCGAGCTATCGACTAAATTTGGAACCCCGTATCTACTTACAGGTGGTTCCGACGCTTATTATTATGAGAGGATCGTAGAATATATCGCATTCAACAACCGTCACCTGCTTCATGACAACATGCTAAATTATCCTCTAGGTCTTACGAATCCCCGACCCCCTATGTTTGGTTGGACGACCGCATTGAGTGCTTATTTTATATACCCTTTTGTCGGTGATCTTACCCAGGCAGTTCATTATTCATTCATCTTATCCACGGGATTCTGGGGAGCTCTGACGATCTTTCCAACATACCTTGTGGGAAGAGATACCTTCGGAAAGAAGGCGGGGATCGCAGCAGCATTCCTTTTAGCGATAAGCGCCGGGCATCTTCAGAGAAGTATCATAGGCAATGGTGACCACGACGCGATATATCTTTTCTTTATCGTTGCAGGTTTTTACTTCTTCATGAAGGCTCTGAAAGGCATCCCTGAGGATAAAGTGTGGGTAAAAGATTGGAAAGTTAGAAAGGATATAAAGAAAGGGATAAACGAATTCGTATCCGGAAACAAACGTTCACTTCTTTACGCCGCCATGGCCGGTATGTGTGTGGCAACTGTAGCTCTCAGCTGGCAGGGTTATGCCTACGTGTTTGTGATCATCTTAGCATATTATTATGTCCAATTATTCATCGACAAGTTTAGATACAGAGATTCTTTGGGTGTCACATTCTGTGTAGGAATAGTGTTATCGATGGCACTCCTTTTGGCGGCACCATTTTATCTTACCTCCGGAGTAGGTGCTCGCTTACCCGATGCAGTTGGGATATGGTACGATGTACCCCTGATATTGACGATAATCGCGATGGTCGGAGGGGTGTTCTTGACAATATCCCGGGACTATCCCTGGGTCCTTGTATTTTCTACCATGGCTGCGGTTATAGCAGGTGTTCTGTTTTACGCAGTATACATAAATCCAGCTTTCATGACTGCTCTCACCACCGGTGCAGGTTACTTCGTAAGAACACCGGCGATAGAGACGATCGCGGAGGCTCAGGCACCAGAGTTCAGCAACCTCGTTTTATCCTTCGGTCCGGCCAGCTTTTTCTTATCTGTAGCAGGTATAGCGCTGGCTATATGGAACCTGAAGGGAAAGTGGACCACCGATTTCTTATTCATATTGGTTTGGACCGCCTTTGCAATATATATGGCCACATCCGCTGCAAGGTTCATCTTCAACGGGTCACCTGCGTTCGCTTTGACCGCTGGTTGGGTCATCGCCATCATAGTGGATAGGACCGAGTTCAATACGTTGTATGATAGAGTGAAAAGTTTCAGAGGCGACTTAGTAATTGGTTTGAAAAGAGGTGTAAAAGCCCGCCATGTGATCACTGCTTTGTTCTTAGTATTCTTGATAATGTTGCCTAACGTGATGTATGGTTTTGATGCAGGCATACCCTTCGAAGAGAAAGGAAGGTACGATGATCAAATTCACAGCAGCCTCCCAGAGTTCATGCGTCCGGATGCAGATGACGAGAGACAGCAGAATTGGCACCTTGGCGCCTTCGGTTATGGTCTGGATAAACCAACCGATTACTGGCCTGCAGCTTGGGAATGGTTAGATGAAAAGAATTCACACATCCCTCCTGAACAAAGGCCAGGGTTTATGAGCTGGTGGGATTACGGTTTTGAATCGGTCCAAAGAGGAAAGCATCCCACAGCGGCTGACAACTTCCTTTCCGGACATAGGTTTGCTGGAAATATATTGATGTCCCAGAACGAGACCGAGATGGTATCGCTCATGTTGGTAAGGATGCTTGAAGCTCCGGTGAGGGAGGATGGAGGATTAGAAGGTGATATCCGAACCATCTTGGAGAATCACTTGGGCAGAGAAAAGACCGATCACCTTGAAGATGTTATGTTGAATCGGGAAGAATATCGAGAAGTGGTTTTATCCAATCCAGATATATATCGTCCAAGGGCCGAGGATATGCATCCTCAAAATGTGATGTATGCAAAAACGATGGGTCTGCTTGCCACCGAAGAATTGGACACTATAACTGATATATATAGGGAGATCACGGATGAGATGGGCAAATTACTAAAATATCTTGCGGTCGATACACGGCTCTTCCCCATGTCTGCGAGGCAGACAGGTATATTCTATGCTCCTGCTAAACTTTCAGGACACAGGATCGGTGGAGAAGCTCAGGCCAGAACACCCATCGATTTCTTTACCATATTATATGTAGATGAACAGGGTAATGAATATGAAGACCCGGATGATATACCACCAGAGGTTCGGATAGTTGATTATAAAATCGATTATACCGATATGTTCTATAATACCGCACTTTACAGGGTCTTTGTAGGATACGCAAATCATTGGGTCGGTGCAGACGAGGGCATCCCTGGTCTAGGGGAGGAACAACAGCAACAACAACCTCAACAACAGCAGGAACAACCGATGCCTGGTTGGGGTCTGGAACACTTTAGAATAGCTACTAGAACAGCATATTACAACCCGTATCCTCATGAAGAAGTACGTGACCATCCCGAAGCATGGAGAGCAGTTTCGCTACAAGAGGCTTTAGAGTATCAGGAACGAGGAGAGGGCACTGTTGACTTGAGTGCACAGAGTTATATGAGGCAGGGTGTTGTTATCCTGGAATATTCACATGGTGCTCTTGTATCCGGAAGGGTGACTACCGAGGATGGCACTCCTATCCCTGAAGCCCGGGTCACGGTGACCGATGAATACGGCACTCCACATCACGTAAGCTATACTGATCAAGAAGGTAATTATGAGGTCAAAGCCCCTAGAGGTGAGATCAGTATTCATGTAACCACAGGTGGTCAAGAAGGGGAGGCGCCTGGACATGATACAGAACCTCCACTTACAAGGAGTGGCGATGAGATAACGTTTGAAGATAATCCTGAAGATGAGTTCGAGTTGCCTCCAGGAGAAGAGATGCCTCCTATTGAGGAGATGCCACCTGAGGAAGAGATGCCACCGATTGATCAACCCCCTGTTGAAGAACCACCGGAAGAACCTTTAGACCAACAAAAGCTGACGAAAACTGAAAATATCGTATTGGCCTCGACTACACTTGAAATATCAGAAGAACAGGCCATGAGAAGGAAAAGGGATAGAACAGGAGACGGTCGATGGGATTATTTGATAAGAGAAGACATGACAGTTCCTGCCGGTGAGATCGATGTTAATGTATTCATCGATGTTGACGACAGTGAAGAATATTCACCAGAGCATGATACATTGGTCCCCTCTTCTATAACAATAGAAAACGAGAGACACGGAGTTAGAAGGGAATCTGGCCCAACGGATGGAAGTCACACATTCTCCGGATTAATACCTGGAGTTTACAAGTTAAATACCGATGTTGGCACGGAAGAGGTCGAAGTTTATGTTCAGCCAGGGGAAACAGCTACCGAAGACATAGCTGTAGACACATCTCATCTTGAGGGTAGTGTAGAGGTCGACGAAGACATAGATTACTCAGATATACGTCTTTATCTCGAGGAAAAGGATGGGGATGAGTACTGGAGTACCACAATAGATGATCAAGGAAATTATACCTTTTCTAATGTCTATCCTGGAACCTATACTCTCGGGGTTGAAGAAGATGAATTTACCCTTAGAGGAGGACCGTTGGTGGTTGAGCTGCAAAGAGGGGAGACGGAGGAAAGGATATTAAACATCACGCATGCTCAGATAATAGAAGGAGAAGCAGTAAAAGAAGATTCAGTAATAACTAACCAGCGTATTTCCATCTCCGGAATAGGAGATCATGATTACTATCATACGATAAGAACTGACGAATCTGGACAATTCAGGGTCAAACTTCCGGAAGGGGTTTACTCTATCTACGGACTTAATCAGAGGAATGAAGATAAGTTTGCACATCTAGGTCATCTTAACGCTCCTTACGAAGGGACATATAGAGCTGAATTTACACGTGCATTTAGATTACGTGGAAGAGTTGAGATCGATCAACAGCCTGTGGATCAGTTCAACCTGTTTATAACGAGCGAAGAAGATGGCGAGATGGAGTTGAAAACCAACTCAAAGGGGATGTTCAGTGTTGTTTTACCTTCGGACGAGTATTACATCTATGGATGGCACATAGAGTTGGATGCATCATTATTCTACTCCGGCTCTATCACACTAAATTCGGACACAACTTATAATTTAGAAACAGAATTTGGAAGGATAGTGAGAGGAGTAACTTATAGAGAGACTGGAGAAAGTATTGAACCGGAAGAAAACTTGCCTATATCTACTCAGATAGAGTTGATAATCGACGGTCAATCCACCCGGTTAAGATCGGCAAGGGACGGTAGCTTCACCGTGGTAATACCTGATAGGGATACAGAGATCCGATTTGAAAAACATGGATATTATGAGAAAGTAAAAACCGTCGAAACTGGAGAGGAATTTGATACGGATCTCTATTTAAGAGCTAAGAATGTGACAGTTGAGGGATCTACCGTTTTCGCACATGACGGTATAGTTCCTGACGGTATACCGGTTGTTTTTGAACCCATCGATGAATGGGGTATGAAAACCCAAGTCGATACGATTGATGGAGAATACCTATTAGAAGTACACCCTGGCAGATACGAGGTGTCCGTCCAATATTCTCCCGAGGATCATGTGCGGTATATTGCTTCTGAAGAGATAGAGATATTACCCGGAGAGAACGTCGAATTACCTTTGACACTCAAATATGCAGTAAGGATCCATGGATCTATTCAAGACAACCAAGGTGTAGAGCAATATGCAAACATAACTTTCCAGGGTGAATATGAGGAAGAGATACGTGCTGATGGTAGCTACGAGATATACTTACCAACTGGAAGTTATTCATATTGGGCGAAGGGAGAAGATGAAGAAATGGTAGGAACGGGATCCTTCGAAGAAGATGAGCCCAAACAGGTAAACTTAACTTTGGAAGAAGCTGTTGTCTTCAACCCCTTGGTAAGATACGATGAAGAGCCTAGGGAAGGAATTCCCGTCGAATTCCAGAATATTGATTCAGGATTTTCATTCAATCATACAACGGATGTAGATGGTGGTTTCGAAGCTCTTTTAGCACCTGGTCAATATTCTGTATCCGTTGACCATATAACCACCGAACCTGTACGAGGTGTGACAAGAAAGGTTCATTATACTTATAGTGAAGAATATAATGTTGTAGGATCTACTTCTCCTCATATCCCACTTGAAAGAGAGTTTATAAATGCAACATTATATGGAACAGTAGCATTGGAAGATGAGGTTTTGGAAGGTGTGGAAGTGACCTTTGAAGCACTCTCCCCCGAGGCCATGTCTAAATCTACGGTAACTACCACTGGTGGACATTTCGAGATCGAGTTGTCGAAGGGCATGTATAGTGTTTATACCGTGTATGAAACCAGTATAGGGCACTTTGCAGCATTCCATGAGTTCGTTATGACTGACGAGGATGATGAGTTAGATATATCCTTGGAAAGAGCTAGAACATTATACGGTGCGGTATTCGCAGAGGGAGAGCGTTTGGAATCGGAAGTTTTGATCCGTTCAGAGGATGGTCTACAACTGACTCTTGAAACGGACAGTAACGGAGAATATTTCACCGCCCTTCCTGAAGGTTTTTATACTATAGAAGTTACAGCTGAAATGGAACGAGAGATAATCGGTCTTACACAGTACAGAAAGAGTGAACAGGTCGATCTTCAATTCAATACGGAAAGAGATATAGAACTAGAGAAGGTAGAAGAATACGGTATAGAGATAGGTGAGGTCCGAGAAAAGTCAGCAAGACCAGGAGATACACTTGTCTACGATGTATCGATCAAAAATACCGGTAACGTGCATGATGACTTCATTATATCTGATATGGATGCAGTATGGGATATGGAATTTGATCCAGATCAATTCTCATTGGATCCTCAGCAATCTAGGTCTGTCAGGATAAAGCTCCATGTGCACGAGAATGCCTCCGTAAGCCACCCACCAATACGTTTTGAAGTTGAATCGTTGAGTTCTGGTGAGACAGAAAGCCGAACAATCCGTGTGAATGTAGCTCAACATCACGGTGTTGAACTTCATCCTGAAGTTAGCAGCAAAGAAGTAAGAGATGGTAAAATAATTTATACGATACCGCTAGAAAACACAGGAAACGGCGAAGATACATATTCTCTTTATATACGAAACAGACCTAATTTAGAGACGCTTGGGTGGGACGTGTCTTTGGACAATCGTACTGTTGAGGCTAATGATGGTGAGATAGCCGATGTCGAGATAATCTTAACTCCAATCACATCTAGACCATCTGGACGAGTGAGGCTCGAAATAGAAGCAGTTTCTCAGGGGGATAATTCAGTCAGATATACGGAGAATTATCACATGGAGGTGCCTGCTATAACTTCAGATCCAGGAACTTTATTTTTGGTTGGGGAAGGGATCTTCCTTGAAAGAGAACCCTTCGAACTTAGCAGAATTCACTGGGCATTGATAATAATCGGTGTGGTGATCGCCGGTATATACGTTGCACGTAAGAGGAGGTGGTTCTAGTTGCCTCACAATAAAGTATTCTCTTATTTTTTACTCTTAAGTATGCTCTTGTCCTTGCTTTTGATCCCCTCATCTACAAGAGCTTTCTCTCAACAAGGTGTTGATATCCATATTGATGGTCCTACTGAGGTTTTTGTTCAGAAGACTGAGGAATTCAAAATCGAGATTAGAGGTGAATTTGCAACTCAAGAAGCTATCAATTGGAGTATAGAGATTCAAGAAACGATGGGAGTGCATATAGAACCGATGACTGACGATTCCACGGAGAGCAATGTATTTTATGTTGATATCACCCCTTTGGAGGAAGACACTTTTACGATCCCTGTGAAAGGATACTGTTCTGATGGGGAGGAAGTCAGGTATAGTGAGACAAACATAGTTATTGAAACCAAAGAACCCAAAGTTCTAACGTTAGAGGTAAAAAATTCTCATGACTACAAAATAGACCGTGTAAGGGTCGGTCTTTACATAGACGATACACTTGTTAGGATTCAGAATGTCAACGATCTCGAGCCTAACGAGACAAGGATGGTTGAGATATATTGGACCAAAGAAGATCTAGAGCCGGGAGAACATACTCTTGAAGTTTGGTTGGACTACGGACTCCATGGTGAAGATAGATTCGTTAGAGGAGAACAACTAATCAGCCGCACCTTTCATGTAGAGAGAGATCGAAATTACACGTGGATCATATTAGGTGTGATCGCTGCGGTGTCTGGAGTTATATTCTTCCTTTATTATCACTCTAAAAAGAAAAGAAAGAGCAGAAGACCATGGTGATGAAGTCTCATCTAAATCTTCTCTAAGATCTTCCGTTAGAATTTATGATCTGGGTTTTTCGCCCTTCCTTAGGAAGTTTTCTTAAAGAGGGTGATCTCATCTGGAATTTAAGGGATGTTTTCAGACCACCTCCTAATGCATAGCCATCTGTTGAGGTAATCACTGTTTTATTCATCTGTCTCATAAGAGCAAATATTTCCTCCTCTCTAATTGACAGCGAGCTTCTTCACGTTCCGAAGATTGTGAGGAGGAGTAAAACATACTTATAATGGTTATCTAATTAACCACCATGAGTTTGGCTGTAGTGGTTGGTACGAGGCCTGAGATAGTTAAGATGAGCCCGATAGTGAGGGCTCTGGAGAAGAGATCAATAGAATACAACCTAATTCATACCGGGCAGCATTACGATCATGAGGTTTCTCAGATATTTATTCAGGAGCTGGAATTACCACTTCCCGATAAAAATCTAGACGTAGGCTCAGCTAGTCAAGGGATCCAAACTGCTCAAGCACTCATGGGTCTTGAAAAAACATTTAAGGAAATGGATAATGAAATAGTGCTTGTTCAGGGGGATACCAATACGGTTTTAGCCGGTGCACTTGCTGCGACCAAAATGGGATTGAAGGTAGGCCACGTGGAGGCAGGCCTAAGGAGTTACGATCTGAGGATGCCTGAAGAGCACAATCGCCGTCTTACCGATCACTGTTCCCATATGTTATTTGCTCCTACCGAGAACAGTGCTGAGATCCTGCGAAAAGAAAGTGTTTGGGGTGATGTTCATGTCACGGGTAATACTGTGATAGATGCATGTTTACAGAATATGGAACTGGCCGTGTCTCGGGCAGAATTGGAGTTCGAGATGCCTGAAGATTTTGTTTTGATAACCGCTCACAGGGCAGAGAATGTTGATGACACTCGAGTTCTTGGTGAACTAATTAAAATTTTTAAAGGTATCGAGGGCATCAAGATCTACCCTATACATCCCCGTGCAGAAAAGATGTTTAAAGAAAAGGGTATGTATGACAAGCTAAGATCTATCGAGGGCCTCAAACTGTTAAAACCTCAAGGCTACTTTGAATTTCTGTTACTAATGAAACACGCTAGATATATATTGACCGACTCGGGTGGTATACAGGAGGAGGCTACTGCACCCAATATTCAAAAAAAGGTGTTCGTTTTAAGGGAATCAACAGAAAGACCTGAGGCAGTAAAGGCAGGTTATGCCGAGGTCGTCGGTACATCGAGTGAAAAAGTCCTCAAAGCCATAAATAGATTCGAAGAAGAGGATTGGCAACCTAATGAATGTCCTTATGGATATGGTAATGCAGGAGAAAAAATTGTCGATATAATTACTAGATCAGATCTTGATATATGACTTTGAGAATCTTGATAATTTTTTCGGGATGATGATACCTTTCAACAAATTCTCTTGGTTCGTCGATCTGGTCCGGGTTCTCGAACCCATAATAGATCGTGTATTTTTCGGGAAAATCGGTGTAAGTCCGTAGGCCACAAGCCATAGCTTCTAAGCGACCCAATGAAACCGGGTCTCTCAGAGCACCTATCATGGATTTGTAATTGTTGAATAGTTTAGGAAGCTCTTCATGGGCAACGAAATCCAATATATTAACATTTTTTGGAAACTCTATTTCGGTACCCCAATTTACGCAGTCATAAACTCTGTCAGAATCAATAAGTTTTAGAATTCTTTGTTCGCCGGCGAACCGTCCAAAAAGGAGTATCCGTTCGCTTTTTTTTACTTCAAGAGGGCGAAACAGTTTCAGGTCTACTGGATTTGGTATGTATGTTCCAGCTGACCATTCAAGTAGGTCTGGAGTACTCAAAAGAACTTTGTCTGCTCTTCGCCTGGTGATAGAACTGTATATTCTATGGTGTATAGGGAGGTTTCTCGCTCCATCAGATTCGATTCTTCGGATGTCACTGCCGTGACAGTGTAAAACAAATGGAATCCCCTTCCTTCTTGCTTGTCTGCCTGCTTTTATCGTGTTTTTGGTAAGGCAATAATGCCCATGAACTATATCGTAATCTTTTTCCACCTTCCCAGTTAAACTGATATCGATATTTATGTCTACAGCATATCTTTGGTAAGTGCGGATTATGTTTCGCATCGGGACCGCATCAGGAGAGCATACGTGTAATACGTTCATTCGGACCGTTATCAACCCAACGGATAAATTACCTTTCGGTCGAACCGATAATAATTATGTAGGTTATAGTTTTCTTATGGAAAATACACCCCTTTTCGCCCGTTTGATCCTTCCAAAAAGAATAAAACTATACTAAATCTTTTATAGGACTTGCTTTCATCAATCCTTCCCTGAAGAGTTGTTTCCTCTTCACATATGCTAATATCCCAAGGAGGATCAAATATGGTACAAATCCATGACCAAACGCTAAGAGATGCGCACCAATCCGTACTTGCAACTAGACTGCGTACGGAGGATATGGTACCGATATGTTCTAAGATGGATAAAGTAGGTTTTCATTCTCTGGAAGTATGGGGTGGAGCTACTTTTGACGCATGCATTCGGTACCTAAATGAAGATCCATGGCAGAGGCTCAATACTTTGAGTGAACATCTGCCAAATACCCCTCTTCAGATGTTGGAGAGGGCTATGAATATAGTCGCCTATAGGAACTATCCCGACGACGTTGTTAAGAAGTTTATATATTATGCGCATAAGAATGGTTGCGATAATTTCAGGATATTCGACGCTCTCAATGATCTTCGGAACATGAGGGTTCCCATTGAAACAGCAAAGAAAGTGGGGGGACACGTTCAAGGCTCGCTCTGTTATACGATATCTCCAGTCCATACGGTGGAGAGGTATGTTGAAGACTTTAAAAAGTTGGAGAGGATGGGTTGCGATTCCTTGTGTATAAAGGACATGGCAGGGATGATCTCGCCTACCAGAGCTTATGATATAATCAAAGGTTGTAAGGATGCAGGGATAAAGATCCCTATAGATTTACACAGCCACAACACCTCGGGTATGACCGGATTATCGTACATGAGTGCCTGTCAAGCGGGTGTGGATATACTGGACACTTCTATATCGTCACTGACCGGTGCGACAGGGCAACCTCCAACCGAGTCCGTTGTCGCGGCTTTGAAGGACACTGAGTACGATACTGGTTACGACATGAATCTGCTTATGGAAATCAGGGAATACTTCAATGAAATTTGGAGAAAGTACAGTCATTTACACAGGGAACAAGCCCTTAGGATAGATCCTTCTGTAACCATGCATCAGATCCCTGGAGGTATGCTTTCTAATCTTGTCAACCAGCTTGAAAAGCAGGGAGCTGCAGACAAATACGAAGAGGTGTTAAAGGAGGTTCCAAGAGTTAGGAAGGACTTTGGATACCCTCCTCTTGTCACTCCGTCCTCTCAGGTGGTCGGTGTTCAATCGGTGATGAACGTTAAATTCGGTAGATACGAGAGGATCACTAACGATACTAAGGAGTACTTCAGAGGGATGTATGGCAGGCCACCAGGAGAGATCTCGGAAGAGATGTACGAGAAAATCCTCGGTCCCAACTGGGAAGACGAAGTTATAGATGATAGACCGGCCAGCCTGAAGGAGCCGGAATTCAAGAAGAGAAAGGATGAGCTTGAAGATCTCGGTCTTCTTAAAAAGCCAGAGGACGTGCTTACCTACACTATATACCCCGACATAGGTCTTAAATTCCTCAAAGGGCAGGTGAAGCCGGAATTCACCTCGGATCAATTACCATTAAAGAAGCCTGAAGAGGAAAAAGAGGTTATCCGAAGACCGGAATACCCCATCCAGGGAAAGGTAAAGGTGGACGGCAAGAACTACCGGGTGAAGATGAAGAACGAGGATAAGGTCACCGTCGATGGAAAAGATTACCGCATATCAGTCCTCTTCCCAGAAGGTCAAAAGAGTTCTTCAACTAAATCAGAAAAGAAATCAGCACCTTCGGGTGAAGAAATAGAGGTGGTCTCACCAATGCTCGGCACCATTCTTAGAATTCCTGTAAACACAGGAGAAAAGGTGAGTGCGGGCGATCCCATAGCCATACTAGAAGCTATGAAGATGGAGAACGACATATCTGCACCTAAAGACGGGACAGTCAAAGAGCTGCACGTCAAGAAAGGCGAGGATGTTGAAGAAGGTGCATTGATCGCAACCTTGGTGTGATTGAAATGACCCCGCTAGAAGTTATAGGTATAGGTCTTATCGTGGTATTCGTGACCCTTGGAATACTGACCATGAGCACTTATCTGATCGGATTGATCGTCAACAAGTATTTTGATAAACCGGATGATGATGAAAAAGCTAGGGTGGCAGCCATCGTGGCTGCGATACGATCAAGGGGTGTGCTTTAGATGTTTGAAACTGGTTTTTTTGCGATAAGCTGGCAACAGGTTGTTATGCTTGCGATCGGATTACTGTTGATTTACTTGGGAGTTTCTAAAAACATGGAGCCACTCCTTTTGGGTCCTATCGGTTTCGCAGTAATACTCGCTAATCTTCCTTTAACCGGTATCACTGCTGAACCATCTGGTCTTTTACACGTTGTTTATGAAGAACTAGTGGCCACCGGGATCGTACCACTGGTCATATTTCTAGGTATAGGCACGATGACCGATTTTTCTCCTTTACTTGCCAATCCAAAAACATTCTTACTGGGAGCAGCAGCTCAGATCGGTATATTCCTTGCTTTAGGATTGGCCATACTGATCGGTTTTGACTTGAGCGCAGCAGCGTCTATCGGAATCATCGGAGGTGCTGACGGTCCCACAGCGATTTATGCAGCCACTCAGCTTGTAGCCGATCGACCGGCTATAATAGCAGCGGTAACTGTATCCGCATATTCATATATGGCACTGGTCCCGATCATACAACCACCAATCATCAAAGCCATGACCACTAAAGAACAGAGAAAGATCCGGATGGGAAAGATGAGAAAGGTGAGTAAACTTGAAAAGATAGTATTTCCCATCGGAGTTACTATCATCGTCGGACTGATCGTCCCCTCTGCATTACCCCTTGTAGGTATGTTGATGCTTGGAAATCTGTTTCAGACCTCCGGTGTTATGGATAGGCTATCCGATACCGGTGGTAATGCATTGATGGATATAGCGACGATAATGCTCGGTTTGGGGGTCGGTTACTTGATGACTGGGAACACATTCTTACAATTGGAGACCATAAAGATCTTACTTCTCGGAGTTTTTGCCTTCGCCACCGCCACTGCAGGGGGCACGGTTTTTGGACTCATATTCTATAAACTATCAGGGGGCAAAATCAATCCGATGGTTGGTGCGGCCGGTGTTTCAGCAGTACCTATGGCCTCTCGCGTGGTGCAAAAGATGGGACAGGAAGAGGATGCAGGGAGTCATCTTTTGATGCATGCTATGGGACCGAACGTAGCAGGTGTTATCGGCTCTGCTACAGCGGCAGGAATTTTGATCGGATTACTTGGGTGATAATATGAAAAATGTATTCATAAAAAAAGGAAATGAAAGCAAACAAAAAGAGGTTGATGGTAAGATATTTCGCCTTCTCCAGAAGTCGAATAACATGGAAGCGATAATAGCAGAATTAGATGTAGGTGTGGAATCTGACAGGTACTTTCATGAAGGGGAAGAATTCCACCTGGTGCTCAGCGGCGAGATAGAATATATCGTCGGAGATGAGGTATATAGAATGGAGGCGGGAGACAGCCTTTGGCATGTTTCAGATATTTCCCACGGAGCCAAGAACGTTGGAGATGAAAAAGCGGTATACATAACTATAAGCACGCCTCCGACGTTTATGTGAGATGTGAACATGGACATATTCAGGTTTGATAAAATCACGTCTTCAAACGATCTAGCTAGGAGTCTTTTTGGCGATAAGGATGACGAATTTGTCGTGGTCGCTAAAGAACAAACAGGTGGAAAAGGACGCAACGATCGAAAGTGGGAGTCCCCTCCAGGAAATCTGTATTTCTCTTTGTGTACGAAGGTTACTAGAGCAGCTACATTACGGGCAGGAGTTGCAGTAGCTAAATGTTTAGATGACCTTGGTCTCAAAGTTTCCCTAAAGTGGCCCAACGATGTGTTAGTGGATGGTAAGAAAATTGCAGGCATACTTTCTGAGGGAGTTAACAACCATGTTATCATCGGATTTGGAGTGAATGTTAATAAGGTGCCGGTTGAGAATGCAACATCCATCGTAAATGAATTAGATAGAGATATAGACTGCGAAACTCTTATGGAAGGCATGATAAGTCGATTCCAAAAGTGTGAGGATTTTATGGCTACTTATAGGAAATTTTCCTGCACCATAGGGCGAAATGTGAAGATAAAAACACCTTCTGGTATAGAAAAAGGTTTGGTTGAAGATGTGGATGAGCAAGGTCGCTTAATATTTGAGGATGGTAGAAAAATATTGGCGGGGGATGTAATATACTTAAGAGAAGATAACGAATAGATTCGATTGAGATGGGTTTTTAGCAGCCATGTAAGAAGCTGTTTATTTTTAAGAAATGTTTTTAAAAAGAGAACGTAGTAGCTCAAAATCTTTCGGTTCTATAGCTTTTAACAAATAAAGAAGAACAAAGTAAAGAAGAATCGATATAGGGATTGTTATAGTGATAGAGAGGGGGATGAACAATGCAGCAGCCATCACCATGCTAGCACCGAAAGGTTTCCATAGGTAAGATAACGGCACGGGGCTTATCGTTAAACTCACTTGATGATAATTGATTATGAAATGCAGCATCTCCGCAAAAACCACAGCAGCTGCTGCCCCTTGGACCCCCCATCTAGGGATTAGATACAATGCAGACAATATTAGGAATATAGAAGAGAATAGTAAGTTGCGCACGGTCAATTTTGTTTGATCTGTCGACCAAAGAACCATTTTAAGACTTCCATTCATGAAAAGAAATGGGATCACCCAGATTAGTATCCTGAAAACAGGTAGAGTAGCACTGTATTCTTCTATATAAATAAAACCCAATATCTCGTGTCCTGATACATAAAGCCCAACTGTTATGGGGAGAGATAGGGCCAGCATGTAGCGCATGGATATCCTGTAAGTGTATCGTAGAGCCTGTTTTGCAGTTTGATACATTCGTGAAAAAACGGGATAAAGAGCTCTTCCAAATGAATAAGGAACTACCCCTAAAAAGATAACCACCTTCCAGCTGGCACTATAAACACCGATTCCAAAGTCTCCTACTATCAAGCTCAAAAGGAGTATGATTATATGTCCGTAAAAAACTGCAAGGAAGGCAAAGGAGGTGAAATGAACCGTTCCCTTGGTAGTCTGAACGATCGTATTGGGTTTTTGAAAAGTACCTTTTAAACTGACCGTGTAAACGACTGCTGATATAATAAGCCGGATAATGTTTGCAAATAATAGAAACAATATTATTCCTTCTAAGTCAAGTCCAAGAAAAAGGGCGGAGATCCCTGCAAAAAGATATAATAGATGGCCAAAAAAATCTATTTTTCCTTGTAAATCCATTCTTTCATGTCCCTGGAATATAGCGTTGAACGAACCGTATATTTTTTCTATTATCAAGAGACCTCCAGCTAGTAATAGTACGGTTATGGTTATACCTGTCTCTATAGTAGAAAGTATAAATCTATAAATCACAGCCAATATGGCTAGATATAGAAAAGAAAGGATAACCCTTGACATCAATACGTTTGAAACGAGTTTAGAAGTGACTTCTGGTCTTCTAGAGATGCTTCTTATAGTCATCTCATCGAATCCAAAGTCTACCACGACAGCAGCTATATAGGCCACTGCCAAGGCAAGGTTAAAGATCCCAAAATTCACTGGAAGAAGATGGTTTGCCAACAATATTATGAACACTGCAGACATTATCCTAGACGAAAACTTAGCAACGACTAACCATGCAGTATTCCTTGCAATACGAGTACTCGTTCTCAATTTACCATGCATGGATTATCCGATATCTATAAAAATTCATTGGCAAGATTCACCATCCATCGGGTCACATCTGTTTTCTCTTCGATCATCTTTTTTCTAGCAAGTTCTCCATCGGGAGGTGTGTTCAAAAAGTCTTTTACAATGTCGAGAGCGATGTGAGGTGTACTCGCAGTAGTACCTACCTGATATCTTTTTTCTTGATCATCAAGATAGCTCCTTCTCCCCTTGGAAAGATAAATCCATGGAGTGCCTAGCACCCCTGCTTCAGAAGCGGCCGTTGCCCCTTCACCTACGTAAAGAGAGGCGTGTGCTAGAAGTTGATGGTACAGATTTTCCGGGAGAGGATTACGGTACTTTTGCAGTGAGCTTGGCAGATCGAACTCTGAATCAACAACGATGTCTGAGAGTTCAGAGAGCTTTTTAATGAAATCTATTTTTTGATCCATGCTCATTATGGATTCCCCCTCTTGATGACTGGCATCAAGTGAAGATAAACGTATCACTATGTAGTCCTTAATAGAAAGTCTGGTATCGTCGATCGATGATGGATCCGGGCAAAACCTTTCCGGGTGGAGGTATGCTAATTCGTGGTATCCCGGGTAGGCCCGATGTTTTTTTGAAGGCACTTTTCCCCGGTAACAATCAGGTGTAGCTACGATACTAGCAAAAGGGAAGGTGAGAAGATTAGTTAGTTTAGCCCCCTCAGTGTCCGTAAAATCGATGGTCGGGGTCCCGAAAAAAGCTCCCGCATGTACTGAATATAAGCCTCCTATCGAGGCTGTAAGATCCGGTTCGAACTTGCGTGCTTTGGCCAACAAACGTATATCGTTCATCAGAACACCCCATGCCTTGGAAGGCCTATTTGGATAGGTTCGGCCGAAATAGGTGTAATCTAAACCGAAGAGGTCCAACAATTTTGTGGTGTTTTCTCTCTCCTTAACAGCTATATGGATCTCATGGTTTTTTGATTCCATCTCATCTATGAAGTGTCTAAAGAAATGGACGTGGGCAGGATGCCCCATAGCTATCAATATGTTCAAACGGACACCGATAAAAGTGATAGATTAGGATGGTTATAAAGATAATCCGGTCAATTTAACCTACTTTGACCTTTTTCCCTTCGTTCAAGGCCCGAATTATGTTTTTACCGGAATGAGTGTTCTTTCTTATCTTGATCGTTCCATCCCGTCCTACCGTGGCGGTGGTTAGGTGTTCTCCATCCGCGTACAGATCCACGGTTTCTTTTGAAAATCTACTCCCCACATCTACCACTACTTGATCGGATTCCATGTACACGTTTACCGTCTTCATCTCTTGACTCTTTTTTTCTCCGCCGTAAGCTTTCACATCTATTTTTACTCCTAGATCTTGTTCGATGTGGGCGATACGCTGACCACCTTTGCCAAGGAGTGCAGGGATCTGATTATCCATAACATACACCGTGACACTATCTGAAGAGTTCACATCGCAATCTACGGGCCCGTTGACATATTGACTTATATATCGTTGGATCTGGTACGAAGCGAGTTCCCATATAGGATCCATTTCTTCTGAAGAGGTCTCCTCCACAGGCATAACCACCACCTGTTCCCCATAGGTGTAAATCTCGTATTCAGGAGTACCGGTTTCGAAATCACATACCTCTATCACGGGTCGAGCTAGGTCTTCCTGAACCATCCCTGAGGGAACCTTAACGGTGAATTTGATGTCGTATACCTTGGTTATCTCTCCTGCTTCAACAAAGATGATGGTATCGACTACTTGGGGCACCATACCGAGCTCGACTCTGCCTATCAGTCGTTGAAGGGCGTCTATAGCTCTGTTGGCGTGCGTTACACCGACCATCCCTACCCCTGCCAACCTCATATCAGCAAAGACCTTGAAGTCGGGGGTCTTTCTTACCTCGTCAAAAATAGTGTAGTCAGGTCTTACGAGCAATAAAACATCTGAAGTGTTTTCTAGACTGCCCCCGAGATCGGTATACTGTGTGATATCGTCTGGAACTTGAAGATCTCTAGGTTTTTCCATCGTCTTGACAACGAAATCCTTTTTCATAAGGTATATGGCGACCGCCTGGGCTAGAGTGCTTTTTCCAGCACCAGGTGCACCTGCCAGCATAACCCCTCTCCTTTTTCCCGCTATCCTCTCTTTCAACTCTTCAGATAAACGATATTCATCCAAGTCTACCCTGGCAACAGGTTTTACGGCGGTTATCTCGAAACCATCTGAGAAGGGAGGACGGGATATAACTATCCGCATGTCTCCTAATTGGACGATCGTCGCACCACTCTTATCCATCTCGATGAAACCTTTTGCTGACCTTTTTGTCCTTTCGATGATCTCATGAGCGATCTGCCTTAATTCGGGTTCATCCATAATTCTATCTTCTATGGTCTCGATCCTCATGTTCCCAGGAGTGCCTTTTTTTGCCTTGGGTCTTGTTCCCACTCTAAGATGGACCGACATCGTCTCTTCGTCAAAATAGTCCCTTATCCATCTTTTACCTTCGATGTCTTCTATCTCGGGTTTCAGGTATTTCACTCTGATACCCTTGGCTTTGGCGATCTTTGCTTGTACCATATCGCTGGTCATGAGCAGTGCGCTTTCCTCCTCTGCGAGGTCCCTCACCATTGCATCTATCTCCCCCTCCTCAGCGTACTTGACCTGAAATCTATCTGGCCTATTTCCCTTGAAAACCATTGATATATCGTGGGTGTCTATTAGTTTTCTGAGAGATCCTATTTCTTCCAGTCCGCTCATGCCCGTCTCTTTACCTTTATTGGCCTGTGCTTCCAGCTCGGCTATCACCGCTTCTGGGATGATGATCTCGAATCCATCGAGTTCCCCCTCCTTTACCATAGAAGTTATTCGACCGTCGATGATAACACTTGTATCAGTTAAAACCTTCATGTATGTTCATTTTATGCTTAAGTATAAAACTCTTTTTAATGAAAATTTAATAGTTGGGACTGATTAGTCATGTTGGCCCTGGGACAGGTTCTATTATTTCAACATGGTCGGGTGGCTGGAACTCATTGTCTGGTATATCATTATTTACCTCTATATTGGAAACAAAAAAAGTGACCTCTTGTCCTGTATCTGGATCGTCCTCCGTGATGGTAAAATCATCAGTTCCTTCTTTAAGAATATCTTCAGTCATACCCTCTATCAGTTCCCATAATGGGATTGCTTCTTCCATACCAAAAGTTCCGGTTGTTTTCAACCATGCATCGCCATATGCTCTATGGTATTCTTCGCTGTCAGAGAAATAATAAAACGCTATATCTTCCTGGTTCCACATCATTATTTGTTCATTTCCCTCCCTATCAAATCCTCTGAAGGAGAAATCAAAATCATCGTCACCGATATTTCTAGCTCTGATGTTATAATATGCATTAGGATTATCTTCTAGGGTAATAGTTGCCTCTAAACTCTGTACCTCGTCGGGTGCCTCATCATCAAGGCAACCAGTGGATGTAGAAATAATTATAATTATGAGTAACACGACTAGGACGTTCTTGAGTATTTTTTTGTTCATCTTATTCAACAAAATATTGTTACCTCTGGTTAATATATTTTGGCATTGTCGACCTAATTGTCAAAAAATATTTTACTGACTTTAAAGATAGGACAGTATGTATTGGCTAACGGTGGTCGGTATCGCATTTGTTTTAATCACTTTAGCAGAACTCGGTGACAAAACGCAATTGATGACGGTCACCCTCGCCTCGAAGTATCCCCGGATGCCAGTATATTGGGGTGTTTTGTTAGGTATGGCTTTTGTCACTTTACTTGGAGTTGCAGTGGGGACGATAATCTACTCGTATATACCGGTGACAATAGTCAAGATTATAGCGGGGTCTTTGTTCATTTTTTTCGGTATTTACACCTTTTTATTGGAAGATGATGATGCTGTAGAGGACATCGATGAAAAACACGTTTTTCGTAATTCATTTACTCTATCTATGATCGCTGAATTCGGAGATAAAACACAGTTAGCAGTGATAGCCTTGACTGCCAGGTATGCCTCCCCATCATCGGTATTCATCGGGGCAGTGATGGGCCTAGCTTTGATAGTTGGGATCGGTACTTTGCTTGGTGATAAGATATCCCAAGTGGTGGAGAGAGACAAGATCGAGCTAGGAGCGGCTATATTGTTTGTAGTCCTCGGTGTTTTTTTCATTGTAGAGGCATTATTATGAATGTATTATGCTTTCAATAAATACTATTTAGAACTAGTATGATTCTTTATTATGCCTAGGTGGAAGAAAAAAAGCTCTGAACTGATCGCCAAGTCAACCCTTTTTACTATGCTAGAAGACGAGGTTATCCTACCCGATGGTACAGAGAAGAAATATACAATTGTAGACTTTCCAGATTTTGCAGGTGTACTGCCAATCTACGAGGACCAGTTTGTTTTTGTACAAAATTACAGGTATCCTATCGATGAATTTGTACTCGAGATACCAGCAGGCCTTATCGATCAGGGTGAAACTCCTTTGGAGACAGCCAAGAGAGAATTGGAAGAAGAAACAGGATATGTTCTTAAAAATGCTCGAGACCTGTGTACTTATCATCCTATAGCCAGTTTGAATACTCAGAAAGCCTATCTTTTTTTAGGTGAAGTAGTGGAAGGAGGAAAAAAAGCTCCAGACAAAGGAGAAGATATGAAAACTTGTCTTTTAGATATTGAAGAAACTTACGAGAGGCTGTACGATGGTGAAATAATCCATCCTCATACTATGATCGCGCTATTCTTTGCAAAAAGGAAGGTTGAGGCATTGAAAAGACTGTAATTTTGCGAAAAAGTTTATACCTTTTGTATCTAATCAGCCGATAGTTTATGGCTAAATTTATCCGAACCGACAGCGGAATTCTCTGTTGTTCTTACTGTGGAACTGCTGTAGAGAAGGAAGACGAATCTTGTCAGAATTGTGGCGAAAGGCTTGAGGGAGAGATAACTGACGGTAAGGTATGCCAATCCTGTAATACGGTCTCAAGTAGACTTGAGGATATATGTCCTAACTGTGGTGCGGAACTCGACTTGATTAAACCTAAGAGCGAGGATGATGAATATCTTTCGCGCCTACTCGGCTGGAGCGACGAGGCAGAAGAAAAACTACGCTCGAAAGTTGAGGAGAAAAAAAAAGCAGTAGACGTTTTCAAAAAGATGACCTCTGCTGGAGCTGTAAAAAGTGAAGATGATGATATGAAAGATACTGATGAACTATATGATACAGAAAATGGCATCGACTTTGACATGATATTTTCGAAGATCAAAGATAGGAAGGAAAGGGTGAAAGAAGAACTTCAAAACGTTAATGATGATCTAGTTGTGGAAAAATACGAGAATGAACTTGATCATCTCAAAGAAATGGAGGATACAGCAAGTAGGATGGAAAAGAATGTGAAACAAACTATATCTAAACAAGAAGAAGAGTTCAAGCTAAAGAGGGAGGAACTAAAAGAGAGGATTAGGGAATTTAAGAAGGTCGTCAAAAGAAGGGAATCAGAGAAGAATAGGATTAACGAACACAAAGAAAAACTTACAAAAAAAGAAGATGAATTGAAAAAATGGGAGACCCAACTCAGGGCTTGGGAAGAAGACCTCAGAGATAAGGAAGAAGATATTAGACAAATAAAGGAGATGTATGAGGACGGGGAAAGACAACTAGAGGAGATAGAAAGGGAACTTCCTGAAGAAGGAGGAGTGACTGAAGAGGAATGGCTTGATGAGCAGAAAAGGGTTCAGAGGGAACTCTTTAAATTGAAGGATGTTTGGGAGGACGATGAAGAGCTTGAAGAGCTTGATGGGCAAAGTCTACGATATTTCAGAAAGAAGATCAAAGAAAAAGAGGAAGAATGGAAGCAGAAAATGAAGGATCTAGAGAAAGAGCTAGAAAGGGTGAGGGAAGAGAAGGAGATGGTCATGAAAAAGGAATTGGACATCGACCTGGAAAGAGATGAGATAGGAGAGATCCTGACCGTGCTTGATACATTGTTGGGTCATCTTCCGGAAGAGAAAATTTCAGAATTTGCAAGTTCGGAGCATTTTGAGCTTTACGAAAAAGTGCTGGATGCTTTTGAAATTTAAGGAGATCGTCAGATGGGTCTACGGGAAAAAGCCAGAAAGTTACGTGAGGAAGAGAAACGCATCGAAGAGGACGAAGAGAAAGTTACAGAGGAGTTGGAAGAGTTCCAGGAACGCCTCAAAGAATTAAAAGAAGAGATAAAAGAACTGGAAGAAAAAAGGGAGGAAGTTCTAGAGGATGTTAAAAAGGAGCAAGCAGAACTGGACGAACTCATCGAAGAAAAGAAAGAAGCAGAATATGAGGTAGAACAACTTCAAGAAAAGGAAGAGGAATTGATTCAGAAAAGGGAGGATTTGGAGAAAGAGAGAAAGGATCTAGAATATGAACTTAAAACGAAGGAGAAGGAACTTGAAAAAAGGGAGGAAGAGCTCGAAAAGGAGATAAACGATCTTGAGACTTTCAAAACATCTTTAGATGAAAGGGAAGAAGAGCTTGCTGAAAAGGAGAAAGAGATCGAGGAGTTAAAAGAAAAAGGAGATGTGATCAGTACTGAACTCGAGGAAATTGAGAAACAAAAGAACGAACTGGAAAAGGAAAGAACAGAGCTTGAAGAGGAAAGGGAAGAGCTTACGGAGCTTAAAAAAGATATAGACGAGAAGGAAAAAGAACTCGAAGAAATGGAAAAGGATATCAAGCATAAAGAGGAGGAACTTGAGGAGATCGAGGAAAAGAGAAAAGAGTTGGAGAAAGAAGAAGAGCAGATAGGTGAGAGAGAAAGATCTTTGGAAAAATCTCAGGCGGAGTTGAAAAGCGGATTTGAGGAATTGGAACAACTAAAAGCAGATTTAGAGGAGAGAGAACAGAAATTACAGGATCAAAAAGAGGAGCATGAAGAAGCACTCAATGAAGCGGAATTATTAAAACAGCAGCTGGAAGAAAGAGAGTCTACCCTCGTAGAGAAGGAAAAAGAAGTGGATGAACTTGAAGAAGAGTTAGAAGAACGGGAGAAAAGTCTCAGAGGTAAAAAGGGTGCTTTAACACGTAAAGAAAATGCATTGACGGAGCTTGAAGAGCAGTTGAATGAAAAAGAAAGGATGTTGGAAGAGAAAGAAGAAAAGCTAAAAGAGGAAGTTGAGGAGCAGTTGTTCGAGGAAAGGAAACAAGAACTCGACGAGCTCGATGGAGAGCTATCTTCCAAAAGGGATGAGAGGGAGGAATTGGAAAGCAAATTAGAGGATTTACAAGGTGAATTACAATCTTTAGAAAAAAGAAAAGATGAACTTCAGACTCTGAAAGAGGAGGTCCAGCAAAGAGAGAAGCAAGTTGAGGAGAAAGAAGAGCATCTTGAACAAAGAGAGGCTGAAGTCAGTGATAAAGAGGAGTTGATAGATCAGGCTGAAGAGAGATTGGAGGAGCTTGAAGAAAGGGAGCAAGAGCTTGACTCAAAAGAACAGAAATTGACAGGATTAGAGACCCATTTAGAGGAGAGGGAGGAGAATTTAAAGGACAAGGAAGCAGAAATAGACGAAAGGCAGACAGAACTAGATCAATTGGAAACAGAGATAACCGAAAAAGAGTCATCACTCGCAGAGAGAGAGGAAAAACTTGATGTAAGGTCATCTGAACTTGATGAAAAGGAGGGGGATTTGGAGGAAAGAGAGGAAAAGGTCCAAAAGAAAGAGAAGGATTTAGATGATCTAGATACAGAGCTGGGTAAAGAAGAAAACAGGCTAGAGGAATGGAAGGCTGAGTTGGAAGACTGGGAAGAAGAGGTTGAAAGCAAAGAAGAAGAGTTAGATTCATTAGAACAAGAGGTGCAAAAAAGAGTCGAGTCGGTAGAAGAAAGAGAAGAAGAACTGGCAGAAATTGAGAGTGGATTGGATGATAAGGAAAAGGATCTTATTGAAAGAGAGGAGGAAGTAAATTCACTCAAAGAGGAACTCCGGTTAAAAGAAGAGAGATTGGAAGAAAGAAAGAAGAACTTAGAGGATCTAGAAAGCAATCTAGATGGTGTCGAAGCCCGTCTTGTCAAAAAAGAAAAGAAATTAGAAAAGTTTGAGGATGACCTTAACGAAAGAAAAGATGAAATAGATAAGCGAGAAGAAAAATTGATCGCTAGGGAGAAAGAACTGGAGCGGGAAAGCGAGCTTTTAGAGGAAAAGAGTGGAGAACTAAGCGAACTAAATTCAGAATTAGATAATAGAAAATCCCGTTTAGATAAACGAGAGGAAGGATTGGATACGAGAGAAGAAGGGCTTGCAGGATGGGAGGAAAAACTTGAGCAGAGAGAAAGCTCGGTACAGAAGTTAGAGAACAAATTGGGTTCGATGGAAAATGATTTGATCAAACTTGAGTCTCGCCTAGAAAAGAGAGAAGCTGAACTGAAGGAATGGAAAGAGAGGTTAAACTCACGTGAGGATGAGCTGGATGAGAGGGAAAAAGAGATCAAGGAAACAACTGATGAACTCAAAGAAAAAGGTAAAGATCTTGAGAAGCTAGAGGATAGATTGGATGAGAGAGAGGAGGAACTGAACTCGAAGGAAAGCGAACTTGAAGATAAAGATAACAGACTCATCTCAGAGAAGAAAAATCTCAAGCTCAAAGAAGAAGGGCTGCACGAATTGAGAGAAGAACTTGCCGACTTTGAGACCGAGTTGGACGAGCGAAATGAGAAATTTGAACAGAATGTCCAAAAGAAGGAAGAAGAACTAGAAAAGAAAGAGGCTTCATTAGAGCAGCGAGAAGAGATTTTAGATGAGATGGAGGATAAGTTATCTACAAAGGAGAAAGACCTGAATCAGCGTGAAGGCAGTTTGTCACATCGGGAAGAGAAATTAGAAGAAAGGAAGAGTGAACTCGAAGAGCGAGACTCTACGGTATCTTTGTTGGAGGACGGCTTAAAAGAGCTTCAAGATGAATTAGAAAAATGGAGAAACCAGCTAGAGGAAAAGGAGGAAGAGATAGAACTTCAGAGCAATAAAGCTGAGAAACAGTTGAAAGAAGCGAAGAGACTAGATGCAAGGTTGGATCAACGTGAAAATGCAATTCAAGAAAACTTAGAGAAGGTTGAAAATGAGAAGAAAGAGGTATTAAATCTGTGGACTGAGGTAGGCGAAAAACTCGAGAGGTTGAGTACACTAGAGGAGGAATTAGAAGATAAGGAAGAAAAATTAGATAAATTAGATGATGAGTTGTCTTCTAGGGAAAGAAACATCTCAAATAGAGAGAAAGCGGTGAGTGAAAAGGAAATAAAGTCAGCTGATAGGGAGAGAAGGATACAGGAACAGATAGAGGACTTGACTTCGGAGATGGAGAAGATACAGTCCTGGAGTGAAGCTGTCCTTGACAAGGAAGAGCAAGTACGTCAGTGGAAAGAGGATCTCGAGTCTTGGGAGGATGAACTTGAAGATCGAAGGGAAGAAATAGAAGATCAAAGACGTGAACTAAAAGAGATGAGAGAGAAAGTTCCCCAACGCTTGGAGGAGGTTAAGAAGAGAGAGAAGAAAGTAGAAAGGAAAAGAAGAGACATGATCAATTGGAAGGAAAAATTACAGGCCAAGGAAGAGCTGTTGAAGGACCAAGAAAGGGAGATGGAAGAGGAAAGAAAGCATCTAGAAGAGGTTAAGGAGAGTGCCATGAACTTCATGGACTATGCCCGATCAAAGAAGGCAAGAGAAGAGAAGAAATTACGTGAGCAGATAAAAAAGGAAAGGGAAAAATTGGAAAGAGAGAGACATTTGCTTGAAGAAGAGCTAAAAGAGCGTGAGAAACGGTTGGAGGATAGGGAAGAGGATCTCGAAACAAAATCATCAAGGATAGAAGAGATCGAAAAGGATTTGAAGGTCCGTAAAGAAAAATTAGATGCCCAACAGAAGGATATCGTTGAGGAGAGGGAAGAACTAACTGAGATGTGGTCTCAAGTGGAGGAGGAGGCAGAGAAGGTAAAAGATCTTGAGGATTGGGAATCCGAATTGAAAGTGAAAGAGGACAAATTGAAAAAGAAGAAAGAAAGGATCGATAGGATGAAGAAGCACTTAGATGACCTTCTCAGTTAGTCCTACGTATCATCAGATCGACAAGGTCTTCTAGTATCTCTTTATAATATGTATCCTGAATGAACCTGATCTCCCGTTTAGCTTCATGAGCATATCTTCTAGCTTTCATTTTACAGTGTTCCAAAGAACTGCTATTTTTTAGAAGAGAAAGGACCTCTTCTATCTCATCCTCTGTGTTTTTCTCTTTATCTAGTAGATTTTTTAGACGTTCGGGGTTCTCAAGATTTTGAAGTGCATGGATAATGATAAACGTTCGCTTTCCTGAACGTATGTCACTACAAACAGGTTTGCCTATCTCGTCTTGATCTCCGACAAGATCTAGATAATCATCCTGAAGTTGGAAGGCGATACCCATCTTTCTAGCGTATTCCCCCATCCTTTGGATATGTTCTTCGGGAGCACCTGCTATGATTGCCGCACCCTTAGTACAGGCCTGGAAAAGATGACTAGTTTTTTTCTCTATCATGTTTATAAATTCTTCTTCTGTAATATCGTAGGTGCTTTCAAATCGCATGTCTTCATCCTGCCCCTCGGCGACTTTTAGAACGGAATCTGCTACCTCATCTAGAAGGTAAGATAGAGCATCTCCTTCAAGTTCAGTGTGAGATAATACTTTAAAGGCTAATGCGAAGAGGGCATCGCCCACATTAATTGCGCTACCAACTCCTTCTCTCTTATATATAGTTTCTATTCCCCTGCGAACAGGATCTTTATCCATTATATCATCGTGGACAAGAGTAAAATTGTGTATCAATTCCATACTTATTCCCAATGGCAAAGCCTTTTTTTCTTCGATCCCTAAGGCTCCTGCAGATATCATGGCTAAAAAGGGACGCAGCTTTTTTCCTCCGGCTTTGGGGTACACTGCCATCAGTTCCCATAAAGGATGTTGTTCATCTCGATCGAAGAGCTCCTCGATCTCAGATTCGATCAGTATCTTCCTTTCCTTTATCTCTTCCATAAGATCTATCATGGTTAATCTCCCCCTGTCCACTCGATCAGTTCCCCCGTCAGGATCACCCTTCTTTTTTTGAGATCATCTACCGACCTGCAGCCGGTGAGGAACATGGTCGCTCTTAATCCTGCTATCACACTTCGCAGATATTTTATGACTTCCTCCTTAGGGCTGGTAACAGATGGAAGGACTCCTCCAGCTATTCCAGCTATATCCGCTCCAAGGGATATCGCCTTTGCAATATCTATCCCCGTCCTGATACCTCCTGTAGATATCAACGGCAGATCTGATGATCTCCTACATTCTAGTATTGATACGGGTGTGGGTATTCCCCAGTCCCATAACGCTTCAGCAATTTCTTTTCTGACTCCTTGTCGATAATATTCAACGGCTGAAAAAGACGTTCCCCCCATACCACCGACATCTATTGCTTTAACTCCGGTATCAGTTAAGGAAACAGCCATCTCTTCTGAGATACCTGCCCCAGTCTCTTTCGCTATCACTGGAAGTTCATCACATATCTTAGAAAGGGCTGAAAGTACTCCTTCACTTTTTGTATCTCCTTCTGGTTGGACAACCTCTTGCAGGTAATTGAAATGTACTGCTAGATAATGTCCACCTATCATCTTCATAGCTTCCTCACACTTTTCGATCCCAAATGCCTCAGAACCTTCCTGAGGTATCAATTGGGGTGCTCCGATATTGCCTATCACCAGAGGTGGGTCGTATTCTTTAATCACTTCGTAAGTTTTTCTTAAATCTTCATTCTCCAATGCGGCACGTTGACTTCCGACGCCGAATGGTATGCCGATCTTTTCAGCTGCATAAGCCAACCTTTCATTTACCTTTCTTGCACCTGCATATCCACCTGTGATCGCAGATATCATTATAGGTGCTTCGAGTTTTTTACCAAGGAATTCTGTTTCCAAAGAGATATCTGAGTGATCTACTTCCGGAGCGGCGTTATGAAACAATTTTACCATGTTCCAGTAATCTTTTTCTATCTCGACTTTTTCTTCTAAACATATCCTCATATGATCTTCTTTCCGTGATTCGATCATGGTCTCACCTCTGTACAAATAGTTTTTTTTCCTTCAAGAAGGGTTGAAAGTCTTCCAGGAACGCTTCCATTCACTATATAAGTGGGACATTTTTCAGCGATGTTTAACATAAGACGGGTTTTTCGTTCCATCCCTCCTGTGACATCGACTCCTTCTCCACTTTTTAGAAAATCGTCATCTCTCAATGGAAGCATATCGGGATCAAACATATCCACGATCTCTCCCTCTTTATATATCCCATCAACATCGGTCACAAATATGGCGGTATCAGCTAAAGGAGCTAAGCCCAACATCAGGTCGTCTCCAGAACATATGGTCACCTGTCGCTTATGGTCTATAGCAACATCTCCGAATGTTACGGGGATTGCTCCTAGATCAAGATAATCTTTTACGATCTTTGTGTTGATCTCCTTCATATCACCATCTTCAAAGGTGGTGATCATACCCCCTGGAATCGATACAGCCCAAAGGTTGTTTTCCAGCATCAGATCTATTATTTTAAGATTGAATACCCTCATCGCCTTCTGAACTTCAGCAGTACCTCTCGCTGGTTCTTTCGGAGAGGGTGAATTGAGTTCGTAACGCATCGCTCCTGGATGTCCAAAACTTCCTCCTCCATGTACAATAACCAACTCGTCAACCGAATCCATCTCTTTTACAAGTCTCTCAGCTGTTTCATTCTTGAAAGAGAACGGTTTGTTCTTGTCGGTCAATACGCTTCCCCCCAATTTGATCAAGATCAAGTGTATTACCTGTCCTTTTTTCTACTACAAATGGCAAATTCATCGCCATCAAAAAAGACCTCACGGTCAGGATACTCTTCTTGCAGGTCATTTATCATCTTCTGGATATCTTCCAGAGTGATCTCGTCGTCATTTCTATCTATCCTTTTGTGGATCCTTTTGTCCATTTGGATTCCTCAAACTTACGGGATAGATAGGTATGTCACTACTTATATTTTTTTGGTGTTTGTAAAGAGCTAAATCAGTAAATTTTCTTAGAAAACATCGATCTGAGCGTATGACAAATTGGGAAATAATTAAGTTATCATATCTTAAATTAGCTGCTCACGGCGAGCGATAGGTATAAATAGTATGCGATAGCTATATTCATGTCTGACGATGGTATGACAAAGGATGGGATATCATATGACAAAGAAAATGTCGTTCTGGGATAAAGTAGACGAATACAAGTATTTGATAATGTACTATGTGTATTTTGCCACTTGTTTGACCGTGGCCTTGTGGCTGGCTAAACCTTTCGACTTATTGGTTTCGATGCTAAGTTAAGGAAAGAACGGTTTGGGCTATCGACTCCGCACTGTTGTATTTTGGTTTCCAACCAAGTGAGTTCAACTTATCGATGGAAAGACGCATAGCCTTCACATCCCCTTTCCAGCCCCGACCATCTCCTGCACCACCGGTCCAACTGTATTGTACATCCTCTAATCCCATCTCTCTGCAGACAATATCCGCGATCTCCTTTACACTGATACTATCTTCAGAACCCAGGTTATAATAATCGACTTTTTTATCGCTTTTTTCAGTGGCATAAAGCATTCCATCGATACAGTCAGATATGTGGAAATAAGATTTTATGGTTCCAGGAGGGCTTCCGAGTATCTCAAGTTTATGAGGATCATCTTCCAGCTTTTTGACAAAGTCGTAAGTGACACCGTGAGTACTTCTTGGACCTACTACGTTAGCGAATCTAAAATGAACTGACTTCATGTTGAAGGTGTGACAATATGCCGAAATGAGAGCTTCGCAAGAAAGTTTGGATGCACCGTACAATGAAATCGGTTCAAGTGGACCAAATGATTCTGGTGTAGGTATAACATCGGTCTCTCCGTACACGGTGGAAGTGGATGTAAAAACAATATCTTTTGTTCCAAGCTCCCTCATAGCTTCCAGTATGTTGTAAGTGGCTAAAACATTCTGCTCCAGATGAACATATGTATCGCTCGCCCCAAGTCTTACATCAGGGTTAGCTGCAAGATGAAAGACCATGTCGCATCCTTCCATCTCCTTCTTTAATCTGTCTGTATCTAAAACATCTGCTATTATCAGGTCGAAAGAGTCGTTATCTTCGAGATGTTCTACCATCTCTATTTTCCCTGATGATAGATTATCGTATCCTTTGACATAGTTATCTTCAACCAGGGCATCTGCTAGATGGCTTCCGATAAATCCAGCTGCTCCGGTTAACAGTATTTTTCGTCCTTTTATTTTCATGTGCTTTCCTCCTTCTCGGCTAAATAATTTTTAGTGAAAAAATACAAGAAAACCAATATTGTAATCACAACTAAAAGCGATCCTATACCCTGGAAGATACTGCTTCTAAATGCACGGAGTATAGCATCACCAACGAAGTAAGAGGTACTTGCGATCAGAAAACAGCCTGTAAATGATCCAATTATTATCGAAAACCACGTATGGTATTTGTTCATACCTATCACTCTACCCATTATAGAAGCTCCCACACCTCCACTTCCCTGGAATGGGATCACCACGAAAAGAGCTATACCTAGATAAGCTAGCTTTTTGATCCATGGTTTTTCTTTCATTTTTTGAGCACCGAAGTTCTGGAATCGAACGATCCAATCGCCAATTAACGGAATCTTTTCAGCGATATAGAAATTCCACAGTAGGAAATATGAGGTTATAATATCGACGAACGCTATTGAGCTGGCAACAAGAAAGATGATTTGATGAGGGGCATAGAGTCCTTTTCTAGTTAATTCTGTAACCACTATCGGTATGACACTTTCCTTACCAGCAGGGGGGAAGAAGTATGCGAAGATGCCTCCACCCATCACCCAGAAGGTTGAGCCATTGGGGATGATAAGGTACAGTAAATAGATGTAAGTGAACCCGATCAGGAATGGATTGAAGAAAAGGAATAGTTTACCCCATATCGTTTTAAAGAACCCGTCTTCTTCGTATAATGTATCATCCATCGTTATAGGGAACTCATGGCTATTAAAATAACTTTTGGATATTCTTAAAAAGAAACGGGTATCAATGCATGGTCCTTTTGCCACCTGGATATCACGATAGGTTCCTTCACATCCAAGCCATTTTCTTTAAGTTCTCTTTTCACTTCCTGATAGATCTTTGTCGGCTCCTTACTAATATCGATGCTGCGCGCTTTAACGGCTATCATACCCAGTGCTCCTTTTTTTAGGACACCTATGTTTTTCAAGAAGATGTTCGACTGGTCCCGTTGTGCTATATCTTGGTACAAAAAGTCGACCTTATCAACTATATCGTTGTAGTTACCAGGATGTCTTGCATCGGCAAGGATAGGAAAAATGTTGGGCCGTTTTTGGGATAATGAAAGCAGCTTTCTATAGGCTGTGGGGGATACCTCAACTGCAAAGATGCGTCCACTGGCTGCCATGTCTGAAAGATGACTGACCGTGGTCCCTTGACCGGCACCTAGGTAAAGGATATCGCTATCTTCTTTAATCTGTAGATTTCCTCCTAGCTTGAGATATGCCGAAAGTTTACTCCTATGTGGATTCCAGTGCCTATATTCTACACCATCGAAGCTTCGTAATTCTTCCCCGTAAACGGCCTTTCCGGGAACAAGATTCTTGGTAAAATACTCGCCACTGTGTTCTTTTATCATCTCATCTCTTCTATAACTTGTGGGAATTCTTCTGCAAATACCTCGATTTCCTCTTGAGGTATGGTGAATGAAACTCTTATGAAATTTTCACCGGCGGTCTTCGAAACATAAGTTCCCGCCCGCACGAAGATATCGTGTTCCTTCAACAGGACCTCCTGTACATCATCAGGATGTAACCCGGTTTCCTCTATATCGATTATGAACATGTTTGTGTTGGAAGGGTAAACCGGCAGGTGAGTCCCATCCGTTTTTTCGACAGCTTCCTTTATTATGGCTTGATTTTTTCGAGATTGTTCAAGCATGTCCGAAAGCCACTCATCCTTCGTTTCAAGTGCTACTTTTGCACCAACCTGGGCGAGGATATTGGAAGATAATGGATTCGACCTGTATCTACTTATTTCATCGAACATATGATCAGGGGTTATCAACGAACCTAAACGCATTCCTGCAAATCCACAGTTTTTGGAGAAAGAGTAGATTATCAGAGTCCTTTCCGGTACGAAATCGGTTGCAAGAGTATGGTCGAAAGCAAAATCTCTGTATGTGATATCGTCTATTACCCATAGGTCGTTGTCCTCGGCTATCTCAGATATGCCTTTAACTTCATCTCTCGTATACGAACTTCCTAGAGGATTAAGGGGATCGATCAAAAGTATAGCCTTCGTTGAATCATCCACCCTTTCGTTTATGTTCTCCACGGTCATACGATAGGGCTCTCGATAGACGTTTATCTCCTCGAGGTTCGTTTTACAGAGTTCTATCTGATGATGGATCGGCATGAAGCTTGGGTCCGAAGCGATAACACTATCACCTGGATCGAACAGCGCTCGAGTCATGAAATAACTCGCTTCGATCGCACCATTGGTGATGATACTGCCGAACCCTTCTTCAAGGCCGAGATCTCTTAGAAGGGCTTCTTTCAACCCCTTCAATCCCTGCTGATGTGGGTAAAGGGCGTATTTTCTTTCTTTCACAGCATCTATGATCGCCTCTTGGATGAGGGGTGAAGTTTCCAACTCATTCGTATTCTGGCTCATCCAGATTATTTCATCTTCCCGGTCGTGAGCATATCTAAAGGGATCTTCCATTCAAACACCAGGGAAGGGAGGAGAACTACTTGTATAAGATATTTGGGTGCAGAAAATTATTTATTACCGCTCCCTTTTGAGCACGTTGGCTCCTGTGGTGTAGTCCGGCCAATCATTTCGGCCTTTCGAGGCCGATCCCGGCCGTAGATAGCCGAATACCTGGGTTCGAATCCCAGCAGGAGCATTAAAATTTTTTTAATGCGACTATAGTGATGAGAACCTCGGTTCGTGAACAAATTTACAATTTGTGAGCGTTTGGAATCTTTTCCGAACAGAATCCCAGCAGGAGCATTTTAAACTCTTCAAAAGTGCAAGTAAGTGGAAAAATCCTCTTATTTTTCAACGAAGGAGTATACCTTTTTAGCGTTCTTTTCTACTCTTTTATTCTAATTGTCAATTTTCCCCAAGCACATTGATAAGATAACCCATGGTCTCGATATCTTTTCTGTTATGCTCTATTATGGGTATCAGTGTACCTGGATTTTTCTTACGCAAGTAAATCTCGTAAAAATGTGGTACCAACGCGCTGGAAATATCCTGTTCTCTTTTATGTCCAAGAACGTGTTCCTCTAAAGTGACCAGTTTGTGGTTTGGAACATTTTTCAGTTTTCCTCTAACCATATGTAAAAGATCGAAGTGAGGTTCTTCAATCTCTCCTTCGATACCTAAAACGTCCATCCTCTCTCTGATAAATCTAGAATCAAAACTTCTTCCGTTAAAACTGACAAGGTATTTTTTCCTTTTTTTCTCTTTTAAAAACTCAAGGATAACGGCAGCTTCTTCATCCAAGTCTCTAGCAAAGTATTGTCTTATATCCAATCGTCCATTTGACCAGGTTCCAACACCTATAAGAAATGCGGGTCTATATCTGAGACCCATTGTTTCAATATCGAAGAAGAGCAGCTCTTCTGGTTCAACCAATCCCATCAGTGCATGTGTTAAAGGATGTGATATGCTGTGCCACCTCTCGATCCTTTTTTGTAGTCTTCGTACATTTTTTACTTCTAGATCTTTGAGGATAGGCTTTACCTTTTCACAATAACAATCGTCATCTCGCAACTTATCCAGTCGATCTAAGCCACAGCTTTTCAGAGAGTTCACCGTTTTTGGTCCCACCCCTTTAATCAATCTTAAGTCATTCATTATGGCATTTTTTGCATATTCTTCTGATGGGAGTTTAAGCTCCATCCTTCCTCCCGATTCGATCATGTAATAGCATCCTCTCGTATTGAGCAGTTCTTCTCCCTGAACTACTTCTTCCAACTTTTGGTCCCGGTGCTCTGACATCAACCTCCATTTCAACTTTTCGATCTTGTAAATATCTGACATTTAGCTATATCCCCTTTTATCTTACTTCTAAATTATCTTTTAGTCCCCTGATCTTTTTCACCACTGTATCAGGGTCAGCTACACCTTTGAAGGTGACCTTGATCTCCCCGTAAGTTCCTATCCTTACATCTCCAAAGTTGATCAGTTCACCCAGATTTCCCTTGTATATGCTGACCGACTTAACATCTTCAATATCCTGCTTTTCCATCCCCTTACCAAGGTGCAGCGATCTATTACTGTAAACACCTTTGTTTGTTATCCAATAGTCGGAAGTTAGCTTATCCAAGGAGATAATGACAAACAGTGCAAGCCCGAGTAAGAATAAAATGGGGAATACGAGTCCAAAGAAGATCCAAAACAAAGCTGAAACTAACCAAAGTGTGTAACTCTTCCAACACCTTTGACCGTACCAAATAACCTTCTTATCTTTCAGTCCTTTTTTTATCATATATCATTCTCCGTCATTCGAGGAATTCAGGAGGAAGATAGTCTGTCTCCTCTTCCTCATACAACTCCTCTTCGTCGAATTCTAGATCTTCTAATTCCTCTTTCTTTGTAAAGAAAACAGCCAAGGCGATCCCGCCGGCAACAACTATAACTATAGATGAGATCACCATCATTATGTCCAATGATGTGGTCCGAATCCTGTACATCCTTATCTCACCTAAATCCATTTCCTCTCCCGGAGGTACTGTAACTTCTCTTTTAACCGTTTGATATCTTTCTTTTTGGAAGGTGATTTCATACTCACCAGCATACGTCTCTATTTTAAATCTTCCATCATGATTAGTGAACACGACATCTCCAGATTCTAGCTCCACCTTAACATCGTGGATCGGATCACCTCTGTGGTCGACTACAACGCCGGTCAGGTTTCCACTTCTCATGGTTGTGAATGACCATGAATAGGTCTCTTCCAATTCATTCCCTGCAAGGTCGCTACCGTTAACAAATATAGTATAATTAGTACCGTATTCTACATCGTTTTCTGGAGCCGCTCTTACTCTATCTTCATCGACCCATGTATGATTGCCTATGGAAAGTTTATCTGAACTTATATTTACCGATCCTTGATCCATCTCTTCGGAGAATGTGATGTCGATAACAAAATCTCTAGAGACCTCGTCTCCCCTGGGTCGAGCATAGAGAACCTCAGGAATGGTGTGATCGACGAATATTTGTAGAGATATGTTCGCTTCGTTACCCGCTCTATCTACAGCTTCCATTCGTATAATATATTCTCCTTCAGTTAAATTCTCAAACCGATGTGTTCCCTTTGGTGGCACTTCAAACCAATCGCCTTCATCCAGTCTTACCCTTACATCTTCTACACCTGAATTATCGTCGGTCACGTTCCACTCCAAAAGGATGAAATCTTTATTAGTGTAATAACCGTCATATGGATAGATGATCTCTATCTCTGGTGACACATCGTCTGGTGACCCTTCCATTACCTGGGTGTGAAGGCTTTCTCCAACATCATTGAATGCTGATAACCTGTAATAATATGTTTCATTGATCTCCACTTCGGTATCCGTGTAATTAAACTTCCCAATATCTTCGATCTCTTCGAGGAGAGAAAAGGAGGTAGGTTCATCACCTTTGTATATCCGATACCCAAGGAGTTCAGTTTTACCCATGGATCGAGGTTCATCCCACACGATGTTCAGGTATTCTTTACCAGGATCAACTGATGCGTTTCTAGGGTGACTCGGGATGACAGGCATGGATGGTTCTACGAGCGGTAGGTAATCCTTTGCATCACTTCCAGTGATATTGTATGCTTTATCCACCATCCCATCCTCATCTTCATCGGGTTCGGTCCACTCACTCCAGTGATTCCCAATATCTGAGGAGTTCCATCTGTTCAAACTAGTGTCATCTCTTCCCTGGCTTTTTGTTTCGTTGTTCAGCTCTCGTATCCCATTGTTATACATAAAAGCGTTTTCATAGATCAAATTTTTTGATGATCCCTGGGTCAATATCATACCCTTCCCTGGTGCCCTCATGATCCGGTTATGATGTATGGTATTATTATGGGAATTCCCAACCGTTACACCGTTGTTATAGATGATGTTGTTGGATATCATATTGTGGTTCGAGTGAGATTCAAGAACCAAACCAGCTTGTCCATTGTCGATGATTTTGTTGTCGGCTACAGTCACATGATCAGAGTTGTGAAGGATGATACCCTCTCTACCGTGTTCAAATATATTATTCTCCAAAGTGATATTATTAGATGAATGGATCCTTAGACCCGCACGAGGACTACTTCTGAATTCGGAGTTTGATACATCTATATCTGAGGAATATGCTAAGATCGATTCAGTATCTGATAGGTCTAAATTCTGCAGGGTTGCATAGCTAACGTTGGCAAATATGACCTGTCCCGCATTTGAAATTTCCATCCAACCCAAGTTTTCATTGGCGTAGTATTCGATCGGTTTGCCAGAAAAGGTGTTATCAACCATGATTTGATTTGCCAGAGTTTCTCTATCTAACGTGATGGTCAAGGGGCCATCATATAACGAATTGCCTTCAAATCTATTATTTATTGAGCCCTCTATAGATATGCTTACTTCGTTGCCTTCGAAATTATTATCTTCTACTATGTTAGATGCGGAACTCCTGATGAGCAATCCTATGTGGTTGTTGTTGAAATCACTATCTATCACCCTAACATTACTGCTTTGATGGAGCAGCAATCCTGCTCCCTTTTTCCATATACTATCATCATGAGAAGCATTTCTGAATTCACAACTTTTAAAATCGGTGTGAAGTGTTGTATTGCCCATATAAAAAGAGTTCCCATCCCCTTCAAAAACATAATTTTCTATAATAAAAGGGTCTTGTTCTGTACCCTCTCCCTCTATATTTTCTTCTTCTACAAAATCCAACAACTCATCGTCGCTATCAATTCTGACACCTTTTTCATTATGATCATCTTCTGCAGTACTATTATCTAAAAGGTACATTGAACTGGAGCCGAAGATGATGATCGCTATGAGAACGATCGATATCAGTTTTTGTTCTGTTTTCGCCATTACCATTCCTATACCATTTAAAATATTCCTTATTATTATAACTTTTGTATTGGATCCTGTGTTCCAGTGTGTATGGATATGGGGTTCGATAGAACACCCTCCTCATAGGTCTTCCCCAAATCGCCAGGTATGAAGAAACTATAAATATTCCCCGTTGATTAGACCTTTAAGAGGATAAAATATGGATATGGCGGAATTAAAAGATAGGTTCCTGATGGCCTTTAAAGATAATAAAGATATTTGGGCCTATATAGCATCTATCTCTGCCATCCTGGTCACAATATCTGCCATACTTATCGTCTTTGCTGGAGATACGGGTATCTTTTTGGGTGCGATTATTATATCATCAGCCATAACTTTTCTTGTAGCCTCTTTGTTTGCGCTTGTTTTTGGAATTATTGGAGGGCCGATCATCGGCTTGTTTTTTGGTTTGTTCTTTGGAACTTATATCAGCTTTTGGATAGGTGGTCCCCAAGCGGCATATGTATCGTCCTTTGCCTCACCTATTGCAGGCGTTGTTTCTGGTTATTTGACGGGAAAAGTAGGTAATACCTACGTTCCATCCGATGAATAGTTTTATATCGATTAAATCATTTACATGACCGAGGTCTTAATGGTAAAGATTAAAAGGTTCGGGGCGCAGACTGAAGATCCGATAAAGAGACCGGACACCATGATCTTTGGTATTGGAGGTGCCGGTAGGAATATTTTATCTTCGATGATCGACACTCCACACCTTTCTAATGTGGACAAATTTGAGGTCGGGTGTGTAGATATGCTCCCCAACCTACCGTTTATACAGATCGATAAGCGAGATATGAAGGAATCTTTTGATTCAAAATCTTCCTTCGGGATACGTCCCCCTAACCCAACCGAAGAAAAGCTGATCCGCAGGATCAAAAATGCTGATATTCTATATCTATTATCCGGTATGGGTGGACGGACAGGAAGCTGGACCACTCCTACATTAGCTCATATCGGAAAGAACAAAGGGGCCTTCACCATAGCCCTGCTTGCAATGCCTTTCGAAACAGAAAATACAGGGCGATGTCGTTTTGCAGAGGAGGCTAAGGATAGGGTTGGAGAACATGCAGACATCTTGGGCGTGTTCAGCAACAGTCGATTACTAAGTCTAAATCCACATCTACCTATGACAAAAGCGTTCGACGTTATGAATAATATAATCAGTCTTCCCGTGCAGGACTTAAATGCTGTTGTGACAAAGGATGATCTAAAAACTCTAAAAGTATTCTGTGACGGTGTCGATGAGTTCAGGATAGGTGCGGGGTATGGTAGGGGTAGAGAGAGGGGTAAACGGGCCTCCGAAGAGGCCTTACGTTCTCCATGGTTGGATGATTTTTCCGACTACCGTACCATACTCAGTGTTGTCACTAGTGGTGTAGGTTCAGCCGAGCTCGAGGCCAGCGATGCACTCGATATAATCAGTGAAAAGGCACCGAAGGCCAACATCCTCTGGGGACTTAGAAAAAACCCCGAGCTGGGGGAAAGAACAAAAGTGACCTTATTGGCTGGAAAATAAATTGAAAAGAAAGGGGTTGGGGACTATTCCTTTTTGCGGAATACGTAGTACACTGCTGGAATAGCTACCGCCACGAGCAGAAGTATGAAACCAGCATGTGGTATATCCTCTGCTGCAGATACTTCTATCCATTGTGTGCTGAAGTTCTCAACGTGGAACACGTAAACTGCACCTCCACCGACACTGGCGTTTGATCGGTCCAGTCCTTCATAATTCACCGCATCACTGGTCTCTATCTCCAAGTCGCCTTCAGCGTCTGCGAGATGTTCGTCTGCAAAGGCCCTGTTCATGAGTATAGATACATGGTTGGTATGGTTATTATCGGTAACCTCGATCCTCAGTACGCCGTCTTCAAAGGAAACGGTCACCATATCTACACCTCTTGGATCACCCGCATTCACCACTGCAGCGGCCCATGGTTCGTATCCTTCTACCTTTAGAAACGTGACTGCACCGTGAGCAGCAGCGTTCTTGGCGGAATCGTAATATCCCTTTGCATCTTCGACAGGTGGTACAAAGTCCGACGGAGGTGTTCTACCAGATACTTCTATCCATTGTGTGCTGAAGTTCTCGATATGGAATACATATACCGCTTGGTCAGCCGCAATCTCGTGTGCTTCGTTCAATCCTTCGTAATTCACGGCATCGCTGGTCTCTATCTCTAAATCACTCTCAGCCTCTGCTAAATGTAGATCTGCAAATTCTTTGTTCATTAATATTGTAACGTGATTTGTATGGTTTGAATCCGTTGCTTCGATCCTCAATACACCGTCTTCGAAGGAAACGGTTACCATATCTACACCCCTTGGATCACCGGCATTCACCACCATGACTGCCCACGGTTCGTATCCTTCTACTTTGAGGAATGAAGCCGCTCCTTGACTAGCAGCTTCCTCCACCATGTCAGTATGTACATCGATGGATATGTCATAGTCCCCTGGATCGATAGCCATCGTCTGTGCAGCTGTAGCTAACAGCAATACAAGCATGATGACGAACATCGATCTTATCAGGTTGTTTTTTCTCATCTTCATTCACCTATCTATACAAAAGTCATGTCAATATAAAGTAGATTATGGTACAATTATGAAACAAAGAAAAGGGTTTTAGCCGAAGATGGTACCTACACCTGCAGCTGCGTCTTCATCAGCTTTTTTAATGGCCTTGAATATATCTTCCCCTTCATCGATCTTCTCGATATCCTTTTCGGAGAAGATATCCTCGGCCTTCTCCAGTGCCTTTTGACTGCCTTCGATGAGCACGTATGTTATATCTTCATCGAAACCGAGACTTTCACCATCTCTTATACTCGCACTCTGTTTGCTCACCAGCTCATCGGAAAGAGCTTCAGAGATCGCTGACTTTTTCTCGTTGGGAACTTTGAATATGAAGTACATATTTTGCCTCGACAAACTCATAACATAAAAATGTTACTAATCATCGTTAGAGACTTTTTTAAGATAGATCAAGACGATCACCACCATCACCCCTGTTATCCCCAGTACGAGGTATCGCATCTCTTCAGAGAGTAGATAATCATCTATGCTTATTTCTACACTCTCTGATCTTGGACCTTCTCCTCCTTCGCTAACTGCTGTGATAAAATATGTGTAAGTTTCTCCCCTCTCGACTTGGGTATCCTGGTAATGATAGTTTTGAGTATGGGCGATGACTTTTCCGTCACGATATACATTAAATCCTATATCAGTGAATATTCTTCTTTCGTTTATATCCCAGTAAAGCTCTATACTTCCATCTTTTTCGAATACTTCTATGTTCTTCACCTCGGGTGGGGTATAAAGATCAGAAGTAGTTAGGTCTATCCTTCTTCCCCAGTTGTCATCGATAGTAAAATTGAGCATGGTTTCATCTACACTGATCGTAAATGTGTCATCTTTTTCATAACCATGTTTCAAAAGATTCCCTAGGTTAAGTTCATAGTACCCGTTGGTGTCGGTGTCTATATACAAACTTTCTCCAGTATGCTGGTTTTTGATTTTGACCTCAGAGAACCATGGATCTTTTTCATCCTCATCCCAAACATTACCATATACAATGTACGGCACAGGTGGATACAGGTCTTGATTTCCATCTCCAAGGTCGGTATCAGCTATCCTGCACTGGTATATCAAGGAGTCGTCCAGATCTTGATTTATCTCCATTATAAGAGCCTCACGAGGATAGAACCCCTCAGCACCAGTATATATTTCAAATAAGAAGGAGTGCGCCCCTGTGTTTTCGTATACCCAATCTGTAGCACCACCTGGGGCGCTGTACCCTATCTCTTTCTCAGCCCTCCCATATGAATAAGTTCTATCTTCATCTCCACGTTTCGTAGTAAAAGAAGTCATATGTTCCGCAACCGCCCTGTACCAGTCTTCATGCGGGGTAGGTAGGTTTGCGAAGCCCCAGGGTATCAAGAGTGTTCCCCAATATGAATGTAAGTTCTGATAAGATTGTATGTCGTTCTCTATGATGAATTCTTTTAAAGCCAAGGTTTCGTTCTCTGAAAAGGGTTTTTCACCACGATAGTCATCTCTATGAGGATAGTCACTCCCCTCCCTCCAATAGATATCCCAGTTTCTATTCAGATCGACTCCTATGTTGTCTCCGGGGATGGAGTCATTACGATTTTTTCTCCAATTTTGTCTTCTACTGATATCACCATCCCCATCATATATGTATCCGTCTGGATTTAAAACAGGCATAACGAAGATCCTTCTGTTGTTTATCAACCAGTGGATCGTATCGTTGCTGTCGTACCCATCTATCAATCTCCAAGTTAGATAAGAGGCGACTTGGATAGAAGACCATTCTCTGGCATGCATACCACCGTCTATAAGTATGGAAGGCTTTTTCTCCACTTGAGTGTTGGAACCAGTGATCTCCAACACCCAAAGATTCCTTCCCTCCCAAGAGTGGCCTATATGGTGTCTAGTAACTATATGAGGGTAGTTTGTTTCTAGTTCTATATACCATCCATAAAGTTCATCCACTGAGGGATAATTTTCATCGAAGGGGTAATCCGATCGGATATTTTGTTCTTCATAAGGCCCTAAGTCCCCCTCTAATCCTACTGTCGTACTTCCCAGGAGAAGCAGAAGAACGAGTATGATTGAAACTGCTCGTATTTTCATCGTGAATAGATTCAGCCCGTTAGACATATTTTAGCTTGTCGTTTAATTATATCCAAAAGTAACACTTTTATAACAACCTTCTTTCACCCCTTCTTATACCATGAAAGATGATAGCCATACATGTACATATATGATTGAGGATGATACGAGTGAAACGAAGATCATCGTAGAGTGTGGAGAGTGTTCTAATAGTTTTTCGTTTAGATCATGCCTTCCTGAGATAGTAAGATCGTGGGACAAGGTATCTAATTCAGATAAATTGATTTTTTCAGATACCTTTGAACGTAAGTACTCCAAAGGAACCGTTGAGATCATCTCATTCTTTCTTTCTCTACACGAACAATTTAAAAGAAATTCACGACGTGATCCTGATAAAAAAGAATGTAAGAAATGTGTTATTTCACCAAAAAGGATCTATTCTAGCTTGATCGTTGACTTGGAGAAAGATCCCGAAGATATGTTTGAGTCGATCAACTCTGCAGCCCTCGAGCTTATGAAATCCAGCGGATGTCGGTCATGCAGGAGAGCAACTATTGAGGAGTTAAGGGTGTTGTCTTCTTCTTTACTTGATATGAACTCGAGAGTATTATCGAAAGCATACGGTATTGTAGGTGAGGGATAGGATGAAATATGAGGATCCTTTGAGACGTATCAGAGATGTAGATGGTGAAAGGTTCTTCCGTGGAATAGATAAAATGATGGAGAGTGAAGAAGAAAAACGTCCGTCGTTCTCTCACTCTTGGTTAGATGAACAGGTACCTTCTGATTCTGAAAGGCTTTTAGAGTATAACGTTAAAAACTCGACGGTCAGATTGTATAGGCTGAAGGATGAGACGGAAGACCTCTATCATCTTGTTCCATCCGAATACTCGATGGAGGAGAAGGAAGCCTATTTACTCAACATGATAAAAAAGCACATCGCTGAAACCTATCCCAGGAACGCGGATTTTTCATCTACAGACATGGTCAAGGAATACCTTCTTAATACTGGGAGGAGCATCATAGAAAGTACGGCGACTAAAGAATCGATCAAGCTTGGAGACAGCCGTGAGGAGGAGCTAAAAAATATAGATGAACTTTCGTCCCTACTCGTCAAATACACGGTGGGTTATGGTGTACTTGAAACTCTTTTCAAGGATCCTAATGTACAGGATATTTACATAAACGCACCATCAGAGCAAAATCCCGTATATGTGGAATTGTCTGGAATACCTGACATACGTGAACGCTGTCGAACGAATATTTACGTCAGTATAGATGGTGTTGATGGCCTTCTTTCCAGGATGCGTTCAGAAAGTGGGGAGCCCTTTTCTGAGGCCTTTCCCGTTCTAGAGATGGACCTAAGTGAATTCAACAGTCGTGCCACGGCGATAGGTCCTCCTTTGAGCCCGGACGGAATAGCACTGGCTTTTCGAAGAAGGGATTCCGAGCCCTGGACCCTTCCAAGATTGATATCCGTGGGTAGCCTTACTCCTCTGGCAGCCGGTCTCCTCTCATTCCTTGTAGATGGAAGGAGCACCATCCTGGTAGCTGGTAGTAGGGGTGCTGGGAAAACATCACTATTGGGTGCCCTAATGATGGAGTTTCCCAGAAGTCAAAGGGTGCTGACAATAGAAGATACAAGAGAGCTACCTTCAGAGAGCATGCAGGAAGCGGGATACAACATACAGAGCATGACTGTAAGTTCCTTTTTAGATGAGGATGATCTGAGTGCCGATGATGCTTTACGAGTTTCTCTTCGTTTAGGAGAATCTTCACTGGTACTTGGAGAAGTCAGAGGTCAGGAAGCTAGGACGTTGTACGAAGCCATGAGAGCCGGGACTGCTGGAAGTGCGGTCATGGGTACGATCCACGGTGATTCACCTAGATCTGTCTATGAAAGGGTGGTTCACGATATGGGGATCTCGGAGAAGAGTTTTGCAGCGACCGATATAGTCGTGATCGCCGGTCTGGTCAGACCCGGGGGTACGCAAACGAGGAAGCGAAGGGTGACTCATATCTCTGAATATGATGAAGGAGAATTCTCGAACTTGATGGAGTATTCTAGTGAACTAGAGCCAACCGACGTGTTGATGAAGCAGTCTGAAAAGGTAGGTGCAATAGCCCGTTCATGGGGCATGAGGTACGAAGAGGCCATACAGAATATCGGTGTGAGGGCACATATGAGGAAAATGATGGTTGAGAAAGCCGAAGAGAAGGGGAAGCATCTGCTCCGTCCGGAATGGGTCTCTGAGGCCAACAGCGTGTTCTGGAACCTTATAGAAGAACACCAGGGTACAGGTTCTTTAGCTGGTGTAAAAAAGGATTGGACTGAGTGGTTCCTGAAGAGGGTAAAACATGTCTAGGCTTTACGAAAGACTTTGTCGAAGAGTGAATCAACTTGTAGGTGTCGATAGGGAGACGCTGGAATCTCGAAGGGAGGAGAAGAGAGATAAATTTTTAGAAAGTAAGGATGATCTGAGAAGGGCAGAGGTGAGTTTGAGAGAAGCATCGATATTAGATGGGAAGGGATCCAAAGAGTACAAAGAAGCTTCAAGTGAAGTCGAAAGAAAAAAGAAAATTTTGAAGAGGGCGAAGGAGTCATATACCCAGGAACGATTCGAGAAAACAGTATATTTTACTGGTATGGACCTTGTGCAGGAGGAGGTTTTAAATTTTGCCGTAGTAGTCTTTTTAACTACCTTTTTCGCACTTCTTACAGGTATATATGTCTATCATATCTATCGTCCTATGAGTATTGTAGAACTTACTATGTACGTGATCCCCACCCTCCTCATCATCCCTTTACTTTCATTGTTATTTACCGCCAATTATCCGGAAATACTTGAGAAACGATTACAGGCAGAGTCAATAGGTAAAGCTCCTGAGAGTATCAATTATATGACCATGTCTATGAGGGTAAAACCTTCACTATTTCAAGCCCTGAAATTCGCTTCTGAAAATGCTGAGGAGCCCATGGCCAGCGGATTAAAAAAGGTACTTTGGGAGGTATACACACGAAAGAGGTCTAGCATAGAAGAGTCCTTCATGGCCTTCGCTCTCGAATGGGGTGAATGGAACGATGACCTAAAAAGATCTTTATTCTCTATTCGCTCAGCCGTGCTCGAAAAAACAAAAGAGGGCCTGGAAGGTTCGTTAGAACGGGCTAACGATATCATAATCGATGGAACCAAACAACAGGTAAAAGAATTTTCAGACTCTTTGAGCATGCCCACCACCGTTCTTTTTGCGATAGGTATAATCCTTCCCATAATGATCGGGGCCTTACTCCCAATGATGAGTATAAGCGACCTGGACATGATGCAGGAACAAACTACGAGCGGAGTCGGTATCTTTCAGATGGTTTTGATGATGAACATCGTCACCCCCATCGCTGCATTCATGTATTCCTACTATATACTATCAAAACGCCCAGGCACCGTTTCACTGCCACGCGTCGACCTTAGAGAGGATAAAACATCGGCTTTCATCGCTTTCATCATATTCGTTATTCTCTTTTTTGTATTTTATATATCTAGGGGATCTTTATCTTATTTGATGCCACTACCTCTATTGTGGCCCCCCGTCTTTTCCCTTTCCTTTTACTTGTTGGTCACATCCTCAAAACCACGTCAGACTAGGAGGGAATTTATAAAGATGGAGAAGGAATTTCCAGATACTCTTTTTCAACTGGGCAGCCGCTTGGCTGAAGGTGCCCCTGTAGAAACCGCTCTCACATCGGTTTCCAAAAGTATGGAGGGAGCCAAGATAGCTGAGTTATTTACAAGGATATCTAACACGTGTAGGCTGCATCAGATGTCTATGGAAACCGTACTTTTCGGTAAAGAGGGTATGCTGAATGAACACCCTTCAAGTATGATAAGAGCCAGTATGAAAGCGGTAGTATCATTATCAAAAAAAGTGGCTGGTGAGGCGGGATTAACTGTGATGCGGATTTCTAATTACCTTAAAGATATGCAGATGATGGAAGAGGATATGCGATCCGAACTTTACAGCTCGGTACAGATGATGGAAGCTACATCTATGTTCTTTGCACCTGTGGTCATGGGGGTTGTTACCGGGATGTACCATCTACTGTATGAGATATTCTTGGATATCTCAGGAGCACAATTGATATCGCCCTCGAATTTTACTGCTGTGATCTCGGTTTACTTATTGACCACCGGTTTTGTCGTAACTTACTTTACAGAGGGGATAAAATCTAGAAATGATCCTATCGAGTTTAGATACTCACTAGGAAGGATGCTTCTTGTATGTACCGTACTTTACTCCACTGTCCTCTGGTTATCGGGTCTACTCCTCTGAAATATTTCTTACGTGATCTATCCCTCTTTTTAAAGCACGCATGTTAAGATCTACAAACCTTGGTGGAACGGTATCCTTTACAGATTCCTCCAGCGCCTTTTCAGGGACGAGTCCAGCGGCTTCGTTGAAAGCCCCTATCATGACTATATTTGCAACGATGGTGTTACCCAACTCTTCGGCTATGTTTTTTGCTGGGACCTTTATCGCCTCTTCATAGTCTACATAGGGGACCGTGTCCGGATCGATAACTACTACCGCATCATCGCTGAGGTCGTTGCTGTATTTGTCGAAGGCAGCCTGGGACATGACCATCATGTACTGGGTTTCAGGAAGTCCGCTGTAACCGATCTCTCTATCTGATATGATCACCTCTGAACGGGCTGCACCTCCTCTTGCCTCTGGCCCATAACTCTGTGCCTGGATCGCTTCGTAATCGTGGAAAACACTGGCAGCCTTTCCGAGGATATAGCCTGCGGTCATGATCCCTTGTCCCCCACTCCCGCACAAGCGTATATTTTTTCTCATTCTTCCAACTCCTTCAAAAGTCTGTAATATCTTTCCTCTAGTGGTTCACGCTCCTCTTCATGAAGGACTCCGATCTTTATCATCTTGTCTGCCCTTTCTTTTTCCTCTTCAGAACCGAACTTCTGGATCTTTTCATAATCCTCTACAAGTATGGTGTTCTTCTCGTAGAATTCCCACAGATCCTGTAGCTGCCTGTACCTATTCCGCCGTCCGTAGGCTGTTGGACATGGTGAAAGTAGCTCGATCAGTGAAAAACCATTGTTTTCTAAGCCCTCGCTTATAGAGCTGATCGGTTGATGCGGTCTGAACACGGGCCACTTTGCAACGTAGCTGGCACCCGATGAGATAGCCATCTTGCTTATATCGAATGGTGGTTCTATGTTGCCGTAAGGTGCTGTTGTTGCCTTATCCTTCTCAGGAGTAGTTGGGGCAACCTGCCCGCCGGTCATACCGTAAATAAAATTGTTGACGACGATAACTGTCATGTTGAGATTTCTCCTGGCAGCGTGGATGAAATGGTTTCCACCAATACCTATACAGTCACCGTCGCCTGTGAAAACGATCACATTGAGGTCGGGTTCACTCATCTTCACTCCTGTGGCGAATGCCAGGGCACGTCCGTGTGTAGTATGTAGTGCATCCGCTTCTATGTAACCTGGTATCCTTGACGAACAACCGATACCGGAAAGGAAAACGGTTCTATCCATATCAAGTCCCACTCTATCTACGGCTCTGAGGGTGTAATCTATCACGTTACCTAGACCACAGCCGTCGCAGAAAATATGCGGCATCATATCCTTCCGTAGATATTTTTCTTGTAATTCCTTTCCACTGATCATCTTTTTATTATCATTGGCCATCCTATCACACCTCCTTCAGTATCTCATCCGGTGTATGCACTTCGCCCCCGATCTTACTAGAAAGGACGACTTCACAGTCTGCGAACTCTTTTACCTTGTGATACAACTGTCCGGTATTCATCTCCACCACTACTATTTTATCGACTTTTTTGGACAATTCTTTTACCGGGTCATTTGGGAAAGGCCACAGTGTTTTAAGCCTAAGGTATCCGATCTTTTTACCTTGATCTCGCCCTTTCGACATCGCTCCCAGGGCACTGCGGCTTGCTAGCCCATAGGAAAGAAGAACCACATCAGCGTCTTCGATGTTCCTCTCTTCAATATCTGTCAGCTCTTCCCGGTCATCAGTGATCTTTTCTATCTGTCTTCTCACGAGTCTATCGTGGTCCTCCTGGTCATCTGTAGCCGGAAAACCGTACTCATTGTGTGTAAGCCCTGTGACATAAGTGTGATATCCTGTACCGAAGGCAGCGAATTCGGGTACTTTTATATTCCCGTAATTCCCTTCGCCGAAAGGTACGTATTCTTCGGGTGGAACATCAGGTTTCTTCCTTTCAAAAAGTTCGATTTCATCTGGGATGACAACTTTCTCTCTCATGTGTCCTATATCGGCACTGATCATCACGAACACCGGGCTCCTGTACTTTTCAGACAGGTTGAAAGCCTTGATCGTCAAATCGACCGTTTCTTGTATGGTATTCGGTGATAGTGCTATTGCCTGGTAGTCACCATGACTGCCGTACCTTGACTGCATGACGTCTCCTTCCGCTCCAAGAGTGGGTTGACCCGTGGAAGGGCCGGACCTTTGGACGTTTGCGAGTACGAGAGGAGTTTCAGTCATGTAGGCAAAACCAATATTTTCCTGCATAAGCGAAAAACCTGGTCCGCTCGTGGCTGTCATAGCCTTTGCCCCTGTCCAGGAGGCTCCGATGACGGCAGCGATACTGGCCAATTCGTCTTCCATCTGTATATTCACTCCACCCACTTTAGGTATCAAGCTGGCCATCATCTCGGCGATCTCAGATGCAGGAGTGATCGGGTATCCTCCGTAGAAATTGCAACCCGCAAGAAGGGCACCGTAACAGACGGCGGTATCCCCGTGTATGAACTGCTTCTTTGGACCAAGAACTTTTTTTACCTTCTCAAGATTCATGATCTGCCCCCAGCCTTTTTCTTTCTATCCACACCACAGCAGAGGAGTACCTTTTCCTTTTTAGAGGATTTTTTCTCCTCTTCCTCCTCGACTATGATGGCAAAATCAGGACATATCATCTCGCACAATCTACAACCGGTACACTTATCTTCGATCTCGATGGGTTCGTAGATGCCTCTCTCGTTGAGCTCTTCAGCCCTTTCCAGAGCATCGACGGGGCAGAAGCGTATGCACAGCCCACATCCCTTGCAGTATTCTTTGTTTACTTCTATCATTTTCAATCCACCTTATAGGGTGACGCTAATGTCTAGATGCCTTTCCAATACCTTTTTACCTCTGTATTCTGGCAGCAACCTCGGCGAAGTGTCTTTAGTATCTATACCGGCCTTTTCGAGGTCTTCTGTATGTTTATCGATGTGTTCGAGGCTCAATTTTGCAGGTGAACCGGCTTTCTGAGCCCGTTTCGCGGCGGCCATACCCGCTCGTCTTCCGAAAACGTTGAAATCCAGTAATGAATTACCCATCAGACGGTTCTTACCGTGGATCCCACCTGAAACTTCACCACTAGCGAATAAACCTTTAACAGGAGTAGATCCGTCGGGATTTATCACAAGACCTCCATTCTGGTAGTGGAGCGTTGGGAAAACAAGTATCGGGTCCTTTGTCATGTCTATACCGAACCTCTTGTATTGTCTGACCATGGCCGGAAGCCTGTCTTCTATAGTTCCTTCGCCTTCCAACTCGTCTATCAGAGGCGAGTCAAGCCATACTCCTTTCATACCTGTAGGAGTCGTGACCCCTTTTTCTCTTCCATAGCACTCTCGGATTATCGCGGCGGCTTCAACATCCCTCGGTTCAAGAGGGTTGACGAACATCTCACCGTCAACATTCACCGGTTGAGCGCCCAGACTTCTTACTTTCTCCGTGACTAGGAGACCTACGACTTGATCAGGATGTGCAGCGCCTGTCGGGTGATACTGTACACTGTCCATATCTCTTAGAGGTACGCCCGCCCGATAACCCATGACAAGACCATCAGCTGTCGCACCGTAATGGTTCGTGGTCGGATAGGATTGTATGTGAAGTCTGCCGAATCCACCTGTGGCCATGATGGTGGATTTTGCTCGAACGACATAATATTCGTTCGTTTCGAGGTTCATCAGCAATGCTCCTGTCACTTCTCCGTTTCCATCTGTAAGTAGTTCGACTGCCGGAGCGAATTCTAAGACCGGTATATCTTTGTTCCTGAATTCGTCTCTTAGTACCCTCATTATCTCCATACCGGTATAATCGCCCGCCGAGTGAAGTCGGTATCTTGATGTCCCTCCTCCCGGAAGTTCAACGAAATCGCCGTCTTTATCCCTATCGTACATCACACCGAGTTCTTCATGCCACTTCATTATCTTAGGCGCATCCTCGGTGAGCGCTTTCAATAAAGCCTCGTCATTAGTGAAGTGCCCTCCTCCTATGGCATCTAGGTAATGTTGTATAGGCGAATCGATCTCTTTATCAGCAGCCTGTATGCCTCCCTGGGCCATCATGCTGTTCGAGTCTCCGTGCCTCAGCTTCGTGGCCAAAAGGATATTTTCGGGAGAGATTCCCTCTTTGACGGCCCATAGAGCGGCTACGGTACCGGCTCCGCCACCGCCGATTATCAATATATCGACATCGTGATCTATCTGTGACAAGTCCACCTCATCCGGATCTATCAGGCTTGGTGAATGGAGCAGTTGAGCTAATTCGACAGGGGCCTTTTCACCCTTGCTGGGACCAACGACCAGTTCTTTTTTACCTTCTTCCCTGTAATCCGGATGGAACCTGTTGAGGACCTCTTCAGATTCTTCCGCACCCATCCTTTCGAAGGTCTTTCCAACCCTTTCAGACCGGGTTTTTTCGACCTTTTCGATGGACTTCCTCATGTGATCTGGGTAACCGTCTTCCATCTTCTATCCCTCCTCCTCGAACTTACGTTCTTCATAGCACTTTTTGAGCTCATCTATAGTCATCTTCAACATCTCTTCGTATTCTTCAGTATATATTCCTTCCTCTAGCTCTTTTATCCTTTTCTCAAGCTCACTGCTGTCTAGATCCAGATATCGTCCTTTTAATCGTCTCGCCAGCTGGGCAAGATGGTAGTGTTTTATATCTGCTGGACATCTGATGGAGCAGAGCCCACAGTGTAAGCAGTCGAATGAGAGCTTTGCAGTCCTTTCGACGTCGCCGCGTAAAGCAGCTTGGACATAATCCATCACTTCGATGTCTTGAGGACAGGCCTTGCTGCACGTGTTACAGCTGACACATCTAGCGATCTCGGGATAGAGATCGAGTAACACGTTGTCCTTCTCCCCAGGATCCACGTCTTCTATTTCATATGCTTCCCTGAGGGCGGGTACGAAGGGTAACTGCACCAGGAACATCCCGTCTTCGACCGCAGTTTGACATGCGAGATCCATCTTGAGCTTATAGTCATCTTCCTTTCTATATACGGTGGAACAGGCTCCACAGAAACCTCCTCTGCAGCCGCATCCCCTCACATACTTGTAACCAGCGTATTCGAGTGCAGTCATTATAGTGAGTCCCTCGGGAACCCTGTATCTCCTGCCCATGACGTATATGTCTATCATATTTTGTTCTTCTTGATCAGCCATTCATATCACTCCAAGAAATCTTTAAGCGCACCTCTTGGGTTTATCTTATGTTTTTTTAGCCCCGCTTCCATACCGAACGACAGCGCCATCAACTCGGTGAGGTATAACACGGGTATTTTATGATCACTAACTCGTTGATGATAATCGAGGTTGAACTGACATAACGGACACGAGAGTGCTATTACATCCGCCCCGTCTTCAGCGGCACGTGCCACGATCTCCTCGACCCTATTTTCCACGATATCTCCCCTGTTCACTGTATGGTAAGAACCGCAGCACTCGGTCCTTTTGGGATTAACGATGGTATTTGCACCAAGGAGCTCGAGTATGTCCTCCATGATCATCGGATCTTCGGTGTTATCTATGGAAACATGGTTCGGCCTTAGCAACATGCATCCGTAATAAGTGACGACGTTCAAACCGTCTAGTGGCTTTTTGACCAACTTTTTTATCTCATCCTTCATATCTCTAAAAAGTTCAAAGATGTGATGAACTTCGACCTGACCTTCGTAATCAGGGTCTTCGTCCAAAAATTCATTCATCGTTTCCAGTTCATCCGGTTTTTCTTTCATCCTCTTGTTGGCCTGTTTCAGCACGTTGTAGCACATATCACAGAGGGTGACCAGTTCTCTCTCACCTTGCTCTTGAGCACACAACATGGTCCTCACAGCGGCGATCTGATGCATTATGTCATCTGTTGCCAGGGACTGCACGGCGCCGCAGCAGTACCAGTTATCCATTTCAACCAGTGGTTTACCCAATGCTTCCATGACCTTTTTAGAGCTCTCTTCGTAGTCACTGGCCTTGGTTTTTAACGTGCATCCAGGATAATAAAGGTAGCCATCCTCCATCTGTATCACCCCGTCTCCTTCCTGAAGCAGCCGACTACGGCGAGCTGAGGTAGCTCCTCTATGTTATCTAAACCATCCAGGTCGACCATATCTATATCCTCTCTCAGCAAAGTCAATCTGACCGCTTCCATTATCTTAGCGATGTCTATATCTCTTGGACATCTTACGCTGCAGGTAAAACAGGCCGCACAGATCCACATCGTGTTGTTTTTCATTATCCCCTCTCGATCCCCTAAAACTATCCGCTTGAATATCCTTTCTGGTAATACATCCATCTCTTCAACAAAAGGACATCCTGCGGAACAGGTACCACAGCGTATACAAGCATTTACCGACTCACCTGACAGCTCTTCCACCTTTTCTAGAAATTCCAGATCCCTTTTCACCTTCATGATCTACCACCCAATCCCTGTGAAAAGGTCTTATAGACTTTTTTATCGTTATCGTAAAGGGTCACTTTCATGGGCGTATCCCCCATAGCTGAGTGGGTAGCACAAGCAAGACACGGATCGTAGGCTCTGAACGCTCTTTCAACACTGTTGAGCATACCTTCTTTTACATCTCCACCGTCAACGTATTTTTTTGCTGCGTCCCTGACACTCATGTTTATCGCTGCGGCATTGTGAAGAGTAGCTACGATGAGGTTCACCTCTTCTACAAGCCCCTCCTCGTCAAGTGTGTAATCATGTATCAGTGTTCCTCGGGCAGCTTCAACTATACCTACACCTTTCCCGGGCTCACCGGGTTCGTTCCTTATATCGTTGTCCTCGATATTATCATCACGGATCAGTTCATCTACCAGCTCGGCTGCCTGGAGGATCTCTATCAATCTCGCCCAGTGATAGGAAAGGGTTGAGTGAGCAGGCTTACCGCCCAGTGTTTCGAACATCTCTTCGTATTCTTCCTGAGCCTTGGGCGTCTGCATACCGTCCGCCGCATTCAACCTACCCAAAGTACCTACACGGTAAACTCCTGAATCTTCTCCCTCTTCAAATCCCTTCCATCCTATATCTTTCAGGTATGGGAATTTCATGTAGCTCCATGGTTCGACGTGCTCTCTTATCACATCCAAGTAATCCGCACCGGAGAACTCGGCATACTTCTTTCCGTCGGGATCAACGACCCTGACTTTACCATCCTTGTGGCTCACCTTATCATCTTTGACGAGACCCATGCTGTAGAGCTCTAAACGGTCCTCTTCTATGGGTTTTTTGTACTCCTTGAGTATCTTGTCTTTGAATAGATCGAGTGAAAATTTGGCGAAGTCCACCATCCCTTCGGAGATGTCCATTATCTCTTCCCTTTCATCAGGAGCTAGGGATCTGCTGACACCACCGGGTATTCCGAACATCGGATGGATAGCTTTGCCACCTAGTGTCGAGATCACCCTTTGTCCGTTAGCTCTCTGTCGGATGACCTGCTTACCAACGTCGACTCCCATCTTATTTATGATGCCGATTATATTCCTCTCCTCCTTCGGTGCGTCGACACCCATTATGAAATCGGGACTCGCTAGATAATAGAAATGAAGCAGGTGGTCAGCGTAGATATAGCCGTTGTACATCAATTCTCGCAGCTTGTTAGCCGTCTCAGTGGGTTCAACCCCGTAGGCGTCGTCCAGCGCCTTCGTGGCGGCCATGTGATGAGCCACGGGACACACACCACATATCCTGCTGGTCAGAGAGGGCATGTCCTCCGCTCTTCTACCCTGACAGAACTTTTCAAATCCTTTGTATTCGGGTACCTGCAGGTAAGCGTTCTTAACGTTCTTTTGTCCGTCCAAAAATATGTCTATCTTGCCGTGTCCTTCAAGTCTTGTTATCGGATCTATCGATATCTTATCCATCTACATCACCTCTGCGGTACTGCAGGTAACTGCTTGGAAGACTGAACGTGTAGAACGAGCCAGTAGGATCCCTTATGCTGTCTATCGCCTCTTGAAGTTCGTCCTCTTCCATATTCTCTTCCCCTTCTATACCAACTACGGAAGCCAATGCGGAAAGCATCCTCGATCCCTGGTCTTTCATGCCTCTCACCGGACCGTTGCATCCGACACATGGATGAGCTGCTACCGATGGGCAAGGGGCTTCACACATCCCCGCCGTGGCAGGACCCATGCACAGGACACCTTGGTCAAGTATACACTTCTCTGGATCTATACTGACTTCCTGTATCGGTCTTATCTTCTCTATCCTCTTTTCCTCCCTATCCATCGCACACACGTCACAAACACTCTTCTGGGAGATCAGGTCGTACTTACCCACGTCTTCGTCACCCAAAAGGGCGGTGAACGCCTCTTCAAGCTGGACAGGTAAAGGGGGACATCCTGGAAGATAATGATCCACCTCTATCACCCTATCCAGGGGAACGACGTGATGTAGTAGAGACGGTAATTCGAGTTCCCCTTCCTCCACCTTTGATTCATTTTGAGGTCTTACACCATCGTCTGTAGAGCGTGTCGAGTAACCGACCTCTATCAGTTCCTCCTTTGAAGAGAGGTTACCCAGGCCGAAGAGTCCCCCGATGCTCGAACATGAGCCGTAGGCAACGACCTTTTTAGCTTTCTCTCTGATGAGTTCGACCATCTCTTTGTTCTCTTCAGACCTTATCGAACCGTTTATGAAAGCTATGTCGATCTCCTCGTCCTCCATTGCTTCTAGGTCTTCATATTTAGGATCCATAGCACAGGGCCAGAAAACGATGTCAGCCTTTTCTATAACGTCAAGTATCATCTCGTCTATGTCGAGTACACTAACTTCACAACCACCACATGCGGCACACCAGTAAAACGCGATCTTTTTCTTCATCATCATTCCTCCAGGGGCACATCGCTCAGGTCGAGAGGACCGAGCTGTTTCACTTCTTCAACCATTTCTTTCATAACTTTTGCGAACTTACCCCCCTCCGCTGATGATATCCATTCTAGACGCAATCTTTCCGGGTTTATCCCCATATCTTTTAGTATCTTGGACATCATCTCTATCTTCCTTTTGGTCTTATAGTTCCCGTTTATATAATGGCAGTCTCCCGGGTGACATCCTGCCACTAGTACCCCATCAGCTCCCTCCTGAAACGATTCGAGGACGTGCTCAGGTGAAACACGGGAGGAGCACATCAGGCGGATACTCAATATGTTGGGCGGGTACTGTTCCCTGTTAACGCCGGCCAGGTCGCCTCCTGCGTAACTGCACCAATTACAGAGAAAAGCTATGATCCTTGGTTCATGCTCATCCATATCACATCACCTCTTCTTCCATCAAGGCCGCCTGTATCATGGCGTTGATCGTCTCGTTATCGTATCCCTTTTGGTCTATAGCGCCTATGGGACAAACACTGGCACATGCTCCGCATCCTTTACACAACACGTCCGTTATCTTTGCTATCTCATCTTCAGGATCGTGTTCTATCGCACCATAAGGGCACACGGATATGCACATCTTACATCCGCTGCATAGATCATCGTCCACTACTGAGATTATACCTTCGCTCTTGGAGTAGCCTTTCATCATGGGTACGAGTGCTTTGGAAGCTGCACCTTCAGCCTGGGCTAACGTATCAGCGACGTTCTTCGGATAATGGGCGCCCCCTGCTAGATAAACGCCTTCTGATGGGAATTCAAGCGGTCTAAGCTTAGCGTGGGCTTCCATGTAGAAGCTTGCAGGATCAGAGGCCACCTTCAACATCTTCTTAAGATCGTTGACGCTCGAGTCGCCCTCTAGCTGCATCGCCAGTACAAGGTAATCCGCATCGATCTCGAGGTCCTCGTCCAACAAGTTGTCGTGAACTTTGACACCGATCCTTTCACCCACTTCTATCTCTGGTTCGTTCTCGGTGGAATACCTGAGGAATATGACACCTTCATCCCCCTCGACTTCCATATAATATTCTTCTTCTTTCTTACCGAACACTCTCATATCCTTGTAGAGTATGTATACGTTCGCGTCAGGGTAGCGTCTTTTTATCTCTTTGGCATTCTTCAGGGAGTTACCACAGCCAACCCTGCAGCACCACGGACGCTCTTCCTCTAGAGCTCCGACACAGTTGATGAAGACGATGTCTTTCGGTTCCTCCAGCTCATCCTTCTTTAGAGATCGGTCGAGCTCGAGCTGGGTCATGATCCGGTCATCTTCACCGTAAGAATAGAAATCCTTCGGATCTATCTCTTGGAATCCGGTTGCGAGTACAATCGTGTCGACCTCGATCTCTTCTTCGTTAACGGTAACTTCGTAGTTGCCTATGTACCCGTCTATACCTTCGATCTTTGCAGAGGTGATAACCCTGATGTCTTCTTCATCGATTTGATGTATCAGTTCTTTAGCGAATTTCTCTGCATCTATCTCGGATGGGAAAAGGGTGTCTAATTCGTTCAGCTTGCCTCCCAATCTATCCTCCTTTTCCACAAGGGTGACCTCCTGTCCGGTTTGAGAAAGGCTCAAAGCCGTGCGCATACCTGCCGGCCCCCCACCGATAACAAGGGTCCTGTTGCCAACATCGATCTCGCTTTCGGTCAGAGCATAAAGCCTTCTTGCCTTAGCCACGGCCATCTTTGTTAGGATTTCCGCCTTCTTGGTTGCTTTCTCGTTGTCATCACTGTGTACCCAACTGCACATGTTACGGATGTTAGCCATCTCGAAAAGGTACTTGTTCAATCCTGCTTCCTCGAGGGTCTGCTGGAACACCTGCTCGTGAGTTCGGGGTGAACAGGCGGAAACGACTATCCTGTTCAGATCATGTTCATCTATGGCCTCTTTGATCAATTTCTGGGCATCCTCAGAACATGCGAATACGGAATCGTTTACGTATACGACTCCCGGCAGGTCTTTAACAGATTCTGAAACGCTGTTGACATCTAGATAATTGGCGATGTTTTTACCGCAGTGACACACGAAAACACCTATCCTGGGTTCCTGATCAGACACATCTTTTTCAGGTGTCTTTTCAGTTTTCTTTTTCCACCTTTCTCTTCCTTTGAGCGGTTCAAGAGCTCTCCCTGCAGCTCCACTCCCTTGGGCAACACTGTCCGGTATGTCCTTTGGCGACTGGGCACAGCCTGCTAGGTATATGCCCTCTCTTGAAGAATCCATAGCATCGGTGAGATCCTCTTTGGATTGGAAGAATCCGTTCTCATCCAATTCTATATCCAATATCTTTGACAGCTCTTCGTTTCCCGAGGAAGGCATGATGGCTGACGAAAGGACGACCATGTCGACGTGGTCCGTTTTAACCTCTCCTTTCTCGGTATCCTCAAATTCTATGGCTAAACTACCATCCGGTTCTTCGTAAATACGAGAGGGCCTTCCACGTATGTAATTCACTCCCTTCTTTTTTGCCTTGTCGTAGTACTGCTGGAAGTCCTTACCATAGGTCCTCATGTCCATGTAATATATGGAGGTATCAACATCGGACATCTCGCTTTTAGTGATGGATGCCTGCTTCGTTGCATACATACAGCAGACCCTAGAACAGTAAGGCATACCCTTTTGTTTGCAGCGTGAACCGACACATTGGATCCATGCTATCGACTCAGGTTCTTTGCCATCTGAGCGCTTCAACGGTTTTCCACCGGTTGGGCCCGAAGCCGACATCAATCTTTCGAACTCCAAGGCCGTGTAAACGTTGTCATATCTGGTGTATCCATACTCGTCTCTCCATTCCTGTGGCTGCATCATCTCGTAACCAGTGGCCACTATGATACTGCCCACCTCTATCTCTATCTCTCGTGATTTTTCAAGGAAATCTATGGCATCTGCATCACAAATGCGCTCGCAAGCACAACAGCCCACGCAGTGGTCATAGTCAATCGTATATGTTAGAGGGACAGACTGTGGATATTCCACATATATCGCTTTTCTATAGCTCATCTCCTGTTCGAATTCACTAGGAACCTGAACGGGACAGGCATCTGCACAATCTCCACATCCTGTGCAGATATCAGGATCCACGTATTTCGTTTTTTTCCAGATCTTAACATTGAATCTTCCGGCACTTCCAAGCACTTCTTTGACCTCTGAGTAAGTAAGGATGTCGATATTCTCGTTTCTGCTCGCTTCTACCATCTTTGGCGAAGATATACAGATAGAACAGTCATTTGTGGGAAAGGTCTTATCCAGTTTGACCATATTTCCCCCGATACTAGGGGATTTATCCACGATTACAACCTCGTAACCCTTTTCAGCCAGATCAAGAGCGGATTGAACACCGGTGATTCCGCCTCCGATTATTAGGACGTCTTTTTTCATGGTAACCTACCACGGGAATTAGGTAATCTGTTTGGCGGGAATGTCAAGGGGTTAATAATACCTTTGGTAATATTTTGAAAATGCATGCCAACCAGATTGATGAATCATAGTGGTACGAGGTGGTATTTAAATGTTTTCTATTACCTTGTAAAATTATACATAATAGGTTGTTTAGTATCCATCATTTTTTAAAAAGTTATAAATATATGAGTGAGGATATCATGCATACTGAATAATAAAGTTGGCTGTTTAGTATGTTTGATGGAATATTGATCGCTACGGATGATTCTCCTTCAATGAAAAGTGCGCTAGAGTACACCGCTAACATATTTCCTTCCTCAAATTACCATCTGATAAATGTTATCAACACGAGCGATAGGAGCATACCTCAAACACCTCTGATGAGGAGTAAACTTGAAGAGATATCGAGAGAGACCATCGATCACGGCAAAAATATACTGTACTCTATGGGTATCTCGAAGGTAAACACAGCCATACCTGAAGGGGTCCCATCTAAGGAGATAATGAGATATGTTGAGGAACACGATATCGATCTTTTGGTTCTGGCCACTCATTCTAAAGTAGGCTCTCAGGAGATACACATAGGGGATACGGCTCTACATTCCCTTCAATTGACTCACATACCTTCGCTCATATTTTCCTGCCAATGCAAATCTAAGGTACCTAAATCGATATTCAATCCAACCACATTCAGCACATACTCCGTGGAAGCAACCTTTCTGGCGCTGGAGTTGGCTTCTTTCTTCGGTGCTGATCTTACCACGTATCACATAGGGAAAGCGGACCCTGGTGAGGAACTGGATGAGGTCAGGAGGATGGCAAAGGATAAGAGCGTGGATTTCCGTGTAGTGGTGGATAGAGATGCAACCGATGAAAAGTTGGTGAAGGAGTCAAACAAGTACGACTTCATCGTTGGGAGCAGGGGAAGGGGAGGTTTACTGTACAAGTTCAGACATCTTATCCCTCAACTAGCGTTGAGTGACCTGGAAAAGGAATTGATAACCGGGAGCCCGATTCCGTTTCTGATGGTTGGAGATTGAAGGGACGTGTTATTTTTTCTTGTAGGTAAGGTGGTGTAAAACGTGCATAAATAATTTAAATACCTAATCTTTTTACAACCACTACAAATTTCTAAATTAGAGGATAAGGATGTCATTGGAAAAAGCAGCGAAAACAGCAGTGAAAACGTGCATGGGTGTTAAGGACGGTGAGTATGTAGTGATAGTTTCGGACCGTTCTACCCTAAATATTGGAAAAGAACTTAGAAAAGCAGCTTTGGAATCTACTAATGGAGTTCGATTTTTCAATCTAGATATATATGGAGAAAGACCATTAGATTATTTCCCAGATACTATCAAAAAAGCAGCAACAGAAGCTGATGTTACTTTCTGGACCGCACATTCTTACGAAGGTGAATTGGAAACGACTAGAAGACCCTTCATAGAAGCGGCGATGGTCGGAGGGAGGCATGCCCATATGGTGGGTATAACTGAACAGGTGATGAATGATGCGGTAGCTGTTGATTATGATATCTTGGATGAATTTACCCATAAACTCGCTGCTAAATTAAAAGAAACTGGTGAAGTTAGAGTGACTAATCCCCAGGGAACCGATTTAAAGGCTAGATTCAATGATAGATGGAAGTGGGTTCCATCTACGGGCATTTGTAAGTTACCAGGACATTGGCACAATCTTCCGGGTAGTGAAGTTTATACCGCCCCTTGGAGGATGGAAGGCACCATAGTGGTTGACGGTGTTTTAGGAGACTATTTCAGTAATATGTTTTCACATGCAGATTTTCAGGAAACACCTTTGACGGTTGAGGTAGAAAATAAAGAAAGACCACGCTGTGTAGATTTGAAATGTGAAAACGAGGATATTTTAGAGGAGGTAAAGAAATATCTTTCTCTGAACGAATGTTCCTCTTTAGTTGGTGAAATGGGTTTAGGGACGAATATTTTCTTGGACGAAATCACCGAAAATACGTTACAGGACGAGAAATTCCCAGGAGTCCACATTGCTTTTGGCGATCCTATGGGAAGTGAAACCGGGGCCGATTGGTCCTGTCCGGAGCATTTGGATATGATACTAACGAAATGTAACGTATGGTTGGATGACGAAAAGATAATGGAAGAGGGAGATTACCTCATCGATTATTGAAGAGAGTTGGGAGAAGCTGGCTTATCGCACTCTCGATGGAGACCTTGGTGCTCTAGCACGTAAAGATGATGAATTACGGCCCAGGATTCTGTTATCATCAAATCATCGTGTTTGCATTTGAGTACGATCGTACAAATTGTTCCTCATTCATAAGCTCGATTTTAACGAACAATCCCATCCGAACTAATAATCAAACTTTCCCTTTCTAAATCATCGACCGCAAATCATAACCAACATCTTTCAGATGAAGATCCTCCCGAGGTTCTCTCCTATCATCGTGGTTCTCTAGGAATCCACCTTTGACTCAAAATATATGGACATATGTATCGATGTTTGTTTGAAATGTTATGGAAACCATTATTTAGGGTATTTTAGTTATGATGTTCGATGGAAAGTAAAGTTTTGATATACGGCCTTGCAGTGTGGTTTGTATTTTACGCGATAGCAATCGGTTTGAACCAAATCTTCGGGCACTTCCGCGATTGGGGTGCAGACGGAAGAACCACTTACTTGGTGTACATCTTATTTTTATTGGTGACTTTATTCGTCTTGACTTACCTTTTGATAAAAAAATCTAATATCTCTTTCTTACAGGAGGAGCTTATCGTCATCGGCGTCATGTGGTTTATCTTGACATTGGTCGTAAGTTTTCTATTCGGAGTGCCCTGGGGTGGAAGATACTGGCACAGATTTGTTTCTTTGCCACAGATATCACTAGGCGACGGTGCACTTATCCTACTACTAGCTCAATTGCTGGCACCTATAACCACTAAATTCGTTGTTGATATTTAGTATTTTTATAATGATCGAAGAGAAATGTTTTCCCTGCAGCAGCATAACCTAAAAGGGATCGTTCCGTCAGAGGAGATCTTTTTTTCAAAAAAAGTTATTATATCAATCACATCTTAGGTTTAACGACCACTAGAAAGGTAATGAATATGGACAAAGAAACCATAGTGATCGTTTCCGGCCTCCCTAGGAGCGGAACTTCTATGATGATGGAGATGCTTGAGAAGGGCGGATTGGAAGTTCTTACAGATAAAAAACGACAGCCGGACGAGGACAATCCCAAAGGATATTACGAATTTGAGAGGGTTAAAAAGCTTCCTGATGATACGGGATGGCTTGAAAACGCCAAAGGGAAGGCTGTAAAGGTATTGGGAGAGCTTATCAAATATCTTCCAGATGATCATCGGTATAAGGTCGTCTTCATGGAGCGTGAACTCGACGAGGTCATCGAGTCGCAGGAAAAGATGCTCAAGCGAAAGGGGAAGGATGGAGATGATCTATCTAAAGAAGAGCTAAAACAGATACTCAAAGATTATAGGGTCATATTGAAAAGAAATATCAGATCACATCCTAACATGGATGTAATCTACCTTAGCTATAACGATATAATGAGTTATCCCGAAACAGTGCTGGAAAGCGTATCCGCTTTTTTGGGTGGCTCACTAGATGTGAAAAAGATGCTCGCCGTAGTGGATGAGGAACTGTACCGGAATAGGGCACAGTGAATGATCTGCTTAAGCTACTATGATGTTCATCTTACTGTCGAGAGCGTCGCCGTATATCAGCACATCTCCATTTCTGATTGGTCATGCGGGAATGCTGTAAAAATTCATCACAAACCCTGCTATCAGAACTATCTTATTTTTACGAGACGGAACCACTATCTAAGCTATGTACGATTTGCCAGTAATTCCAAGCGAAATGATCACAAAATAACCGATGACACTTTATGCCGAAAACTAATTAAGAGAGCTTAACTGTGTGTTAACTTAAGGTGAGAATATGAGCTATATCGGTGGAAGTACGGTAAGAAAGATTTTAGCAATCAACTTGACGTTGATGTTGGTTTTGACATTTGCGACCGTTTCTGCAGAGATCAATTCCACAAATGAGGCCAACCCAACAGCTACCGTTATCGTTGGACCGGAAGGGGATTGGGTATTCGATCCACAGACGTTGGAGATCGAACCTGGCGATACAGTTGAGTTCGTATGGGAAGACAACGGTCATAACATAAACGTACTCGAACAACCAGACGGTGGCGATTGGGAAGGAGTATCCGATCTCCAAGATGAAGGGTATGTTCATACACATACTTTCACAGCGGAGGGGCGATACGAGTATACCTGTGATCCTCATCCGGGTATGGACGGAACAATAATAGTTGGTGAAGTAGAGGATGAAGAAGATGTACCTGGCTTCACGTTTTTGATAGCGATGGTTGCTGCAATATCGGTGGCAGTGATTTATCGATGGAAGAAACGATGAACATCAAAGCTCTAAAACCTATTCCTTATTTTAATCGGTATGGATCTGTGAAAGATGAAGATAAAATTCACCTAGCCGATATTTAAGACCATCTTAGATTATTATAATGATGGAGAGTATAAGGATCGGCAAATTTTCGGAAAGGTATCATGTAATACATCAAAAAATTTGCCTTTAAATATATATGCATAATTTGTCAAGTGAATCCTGTAAAGTCTTAAATAAACAATAGTTCTATCTCCTCATCGTTAAAGAGAGGAAGCACGATGATCGTTACCAAAGGCTTGACAAAGTGGTTCGGTGGATTATGTGCTGTAAATGACCTGAATCTAAGGGTGCAGGACGGTGAGATATACGGTCTTCTCGGTCCTAATGGCAGTGGGAAGTCCACCACCATGAAGATCTTGACAGGAATACTAAAACCTAGCAGTGGAACCGCTATAGTGGATAAAGTGGATGTTGTAGCCAGTCCTATAAAAGCGAAGAAGAAGATCGGGTATGTACCTGAGAGTCCTATACTTTATGAAAGTTTGACACCTAATGACATGTTCAACTTCCTGGGAGGACTCAGAAACATACCCTCGGAAAAACTCAAAAGAAGGGTGAATTATTACTCCAACGCTTTCGAGTTTTATCCATACATGCATCAATATATCGGTTCACTTAGCTTTGGAAACAAACAAAAAGTTTCCATAATCTCAGCCCTCCTACACGACCCATCCATCTTGATTATGGACGAGGCCATGAATGGTCTTGATCCTAAAATTGCACGAATACTAAGGGAAATATTGTTCAGATTCAAGGTGAATGGCAAAAGCATAATATTCTCGACCCACGTTCTCCCACTTGCTGAGATGGTTTGTGACAGGATAGGTATAATCGATAATGGAACCATAGTTGCAGAGGGTACTGTAGAAGAGTTAAAAGACAAGGTGCATGAAGCGGATATAGAAGACGTGTTTTTAGAGCTAACGAAAAGCAGAGATAGAGTTGCAAATGTTTTGGATGCATTGAAGCAAACTGAGTGAGGTGGTAACCTGCTTGATGTGATCAAAATACTTTACAGAGAACTTCATTATCACATGGTGAAAGCTAATCCCATGATAGCTAATGATAGGGAGAGGCTTGAAAGTGAGTTAAAGAGATCATCGAGTATACTCAGGAATGTAGTGTTTCAATCTCTGCCTTTACTAACATTTGGTATTTTTATAGCTAGCGCCATTATACTTGCTGAGAGCAGAGAAGTGGTTTTAGGTTTACTCGGTTCATTAGCTTTCATCCCTCTTATACTTTCCATATACCAGACAGCGGTTCAGGCAACTTATTTGAACTCACTGGGTGTATTCGATAATCTGAAGATGATGCCTACCCGGCTGGGTGGCCACTACCTAAGTGGAGTGATAGCTTTAGACCTAATACCTAACTTTGCATTCGTTCTCCCGAGTGTTGTCATCCTTCTAATACAAAAACCTCTCGTGGGAACATTAACACTCTTATGGTTTTTGCTGGGTATAATTCTCGGACACGTGATAGGACTGGCAATTTTCACGACCTTCGGCCTTAAGATTCAGAGTTATAAAGGGCGATATAATTTCTTGAAAGTGATAGTCAAAGTTATCGCTCTGATTGTTGTGTTGACCCTTTTCTTCTCTTTGATATATGCCTATGAATACATCATACCTTATATGGGATTCATGACCGAACTCTCAGTGATCTATCCCATGGCTATAACGTCTGTATTCGACCCATTTTTTAGTATATTTCTTCTGATTCTCCATTCTATTTTTCTTTTACTGATCTATTATTATATTTCTCATAAAATATGGGAGAGGATCCTGGAACCTATCATCACTTCTGATCGAAGAATTCAAAATGAATATTTCCCATCTACTAGGAGTAAGATGTCATCTTTGGTTTTAAAAGATCTTAAGATGATATCACGACAGACTGCGATGATTGCTGGATTCCTTCTTCCCCTTTTCGTTCTGATCCCTCAGATAGTACTAGCTGTACAGGAAGGAGATCTCTCTCTTACCCAGATCACATTTTTTATTTTTATAGTTGGTGCTTTAACGCTCTCTGGATCAGATGCCGTGCTGAAGATAGAGGGGAAAAACCTCGATTTTCTGAGGACTTTACCCTTAACAAAGGATCAATACATCATAGGCAAGGCTGTCACGATGAGTCTAATCCCTATGATCCTGTCTATCATCCTGGTTGTTTTCGGAATTTATTATTACATCTCAGCCATATTGCTCCTACCTCTAGCTTTCCTTCTTCCTCTCACATCCTCGTTCTTCACTATGATATATCTATTCAGGTATGAAGAAGAAGATATCGGCATACCCGATATTAATATATTAAAGATGATAGTACTATTTATCATAGTCGGTCTATTGTTCGGGTTGATAGCTGTACCCATATTACTCTTGAATACCTACATAGGCTATTTTACTAGTTACGGGATAGCTTCTATATTGATGATTTCAGCTTACCTACATTTAAAACTGTAATTCATTGGTATAAAGATGAATCCACACGGATTGACGGTTCGCACATCAGCAAAATTTATTTGGACCTTGACAGGTCTTATTGTATTCGTCTTGTGGTCTAGGACTTATGTATTGAACATACTTTTATTTTCATGCAGGTACTGGATACTTCTAGCATGAAGAAATTGGATGGAGATGAGGACCACTGAGAAGAAGATAAATAGTCTATTGAAGGCAAAGTACGGTGATAGAAAAACTAATCTAAGGTAGTTATGGAAATACATTTAAATCATAGCTGATTATACCCCATTCGATATCATGAAACGAGGTGAGCTGGAAGACGGCTTGGTGCAGGCGATCAGGAAGGCTGTAACGAGGGTTACACCTGAGACCGAAGCGAGTCTTAAAGACTCTGTGGATAGAGAAGAAAAAGAAGGTCCTAAGGTACAGTTGGAAGCGATACTTGAGAACATCTGTGTAGGGAAGGAGGAAGGAAAACCCATATGTCAGGATACGGGAACCATAACGTTCTTCGTAACTGTAGGATCTGGGTTTCCCTTGATCGATGAGCTCGAGGGAACGCTTATATCAGCCGTCCGTCGGGCTAGTGAAGAGATCCCTCTGCGTCCCAATGCAGTGCATCCAATCGACCACACCAACACGGGCGACAACACAGGTAGATTCGTACCTCCCATACACTGGGAAGTTGTCAATGGTGATTCGTTGACCGTACACGTTATGCCTAAGGGAGGCGGAAGTGAAAATATGAGCAAGCTGGTGATGATGACTCCGGGCAAGGGGATCAAAGGGGTCAAAGAGATCGTCATAGAACAGGTTGCGGCGATGGAAGGTAAACCATGTCCTCCGACCGTCGTAGGTGTTGGGATAGGAGGAGGAGCGGACCTAGCTTTGAAACTTGCCAAAAAAGCCCTCCTTAGGCCGGTTGGAGAGAGACATCCCGAGGATGATATAGCTGAACTCGAGGAAGAGCTTTTGGACAAGGTGAACCAGCTGGGGATAGGTCCCATGGGAGTGGGCGGTAAGACCACCGTTTTGGATGTGAAGATCGAATACGCCCACAGGCATCCTGCGTCCTTCCCAGTGGCAGTACTTCCTCAGTGCTGGGCGAACAGACAGGCGATGCTGAAAGTATCTTCCGACGGTAGGATGGAGGTGATCTGATGAAGAAGATAATCGAAACACCGATAGATCCGGATGAAATCAAGGAACTGAAGGTCGGGGACACCTTCTACATCTCAGGGATCATATTCACCGCCAGGGATGCTGCTCACGAGAAACTGCTCAGCTTGGATGATGATCAAATACCGTTCGAGCCTTCCAAATATGCGATGTTCCACTGCGGGCCTGCGATCCACAAGGTAGAGGGTAAGTGGGAAGTAGTCTCCGCCGGACCCACTACGAGTATCAGGATGGAGATATTCGAAGATGAATTCATAGAGAGATTCGGTACAAAGGTGATCATAGGTAAAGGTGGGATGGGCGAGAGGACACTCAAGGCCCTTGAAAAGAACGGTGCAGTTTACGTACAGTACACCGGCGGCGCCGGAGCTTTGATGGCCAACGCCATAGAAGAGGTGGAGGATGTTTACTTCCTCGACGAGTTGGGCATACCCGAGGCTTTCTGGATGTTCAGGGTGAAGGAAGCCGGGCCGTTCTTGGTAACCATGGACTCCCATGGTAAAAGCATACACGCCGACGTTGCCAAAGAGGTAAAGAAAAATCTGGAAAGGTTGAAATCGGAACTTTAAATACCACCTTCTCTTCTTTTTTTATTGATGATGAGCGAGGCAGCCCGTGCTCTAAAGGATGCTGGATCCATCACTGCACTGACAGGTGCAGGTATATCGGTAGAAAGCGGTATAGCTCCCTTCAGAGGCAAAGGCGGGTTATGGGATGAGTTCGATCCCGAAGAGTATGCACATATCAGAGCTTTCGAGAAGGACCCCAAAAAGTGCTGGAAACTGTTCAAGCTTCAGACAGAGGAAACCAGAAGAGCGCAGCCAAATCCCGCTCACGAGGCTCTCGTGGATCTTGAAAAGCACGGTCTAGAAGGCGTGATCACTCAGAATGTGGACGGACTTCATCAAAGAGGAGGAAGCAGAGAGGTCGTTGAACTTCATGGTACACTGGAACAACTCGAATGTTTCGAATGTGGACATGACCACCGTACTGAAGATAGGTTGGATGAAATATCGGAAGGTGAAATCCCTATCTGTGAATGTGGAGGGCCGTTGAGGCCACGGGTTGTGCTCTTCGGGGAGCAGTTACCTTTTGCAGCATTGAGGAAGGCTCACGAACTCTCGCAGATGTGCGATGCGATGGTGGTCGTGGGTACCTCGGCACAGGTATATCCCGCGGCGGCCCTGCCGTACACCGCAAAGCGTTCAGGCTCAGTGATAATCGAAGTGAATCTTCAACCCACAGCCCTCACCTCTAACGTAACTGACCACTTTCTGCAGGGAGAGGCTGGAAAGATGATGCCTACACTTTCACAAGAGATCGGATGAAATACTTTGCACTAGATAAATTATAAATATGACCGTTTCTATATTCATCCCAGTGAATCGATATGCGAATTAAAAGCAAAAAGATAATCTTGGTATTTCTCACACTGCTAATCTTTTCCTCACTTATAGCCTCTTCAGCTATAGGTGTAAGGAGGACTACTCCGAGGGATGGTGCTGAGAATGTTTCGATAGATCAGCGGATAATAATAGAGTTTGAGGAGCAGATGGATCCAGATTCGGTTGAATGGGAATTTTCTCCGAGTCTTTTCTATCCGGTGATCGACGATTGGTCCGAAGATGATCATAAACTTACCCTTACGCCTACCGTTAGTTTATCGAATGACAGGGACTATAGAGTCACGGTTACTGGAGAAACCGTCGAGGGAGAACAGGTTTCTCATACCTTTAGATTTACTACTGAAGAGAGCCCTACCCTCATGGAGACCATCGAGGATTTAGTCTATGGAATATGGCATGCGTTCTGGGCATTCATACCCGGCATCATATTTTTCTTATTGATCGTTTTAATAGGTTACTTCGTCTCTAAGGGAGCTGGTTACGTCACATCTAAAGTACTGACCAAAGTTGGATTCGAGAAAGCTATGCGAAGGGTAGGTGTGACAAAACAGATAAAGAAATTGGGACAAAAATCGGTGAGCAAGTTCTTAGGAGTTCTAGTCTTTTGGTTCATCTTCGTTATATTCATACAGTTGGGCCTTGATTTTGCCGGGATACACACCCTTACCCAGATATTAACTCCCATAGTTCTTTTCATACCTAGAGTGATCATAGCGGTCATAGTGATACTTGTTGGTTTGTATATCGCTGAAGTCGCTGTTATTTCTTTGAAGAAATTCATCAAGAAGAGTCCTTTTAGAAAAGATCTCGCCATCGTCAGCAAGAAAACGAAATGGGCGGGCTTTTCCTTCATGGATATCATTTACATATTCGTTAAGGCCTTCATACTTTTGATATTCATCAACGTAGCCCTATCTATCATCGCAATACACGTGCTAACGAACTTCATCAATCCGATCCTACTGGTTATACCACTACTCATAGCAGCCATGGCTGTGATACTGGTCGGTATAATCATCACCGACTATCTAGTACGTTTCATCATGAAGATGCTGAAGGAACTCCAGGTAGACAAGTTGATCGAACCTCTGGAGTCGATGGTCGAACGTAAGGGTATAACGCTCAAATTCCTGAGTTATGTACTCCAGCTATTCATTATGCTCATTTTCATACAGATCGCTGTGGGCATCCTTAACACTCACGGCATGTTCGACAGCTTAGCCCAGCTGGTAAATACTGTGATATTGTGGATACCCAATCTTATAGTAGCTCTATTCATAGGTATGCTTGGTTTCTGGATCGCTAACTGGGCCCATGATAGGATAAAAGATATCGGTACGGAAACCGACCTACCGTTCCCTACCTTGATGGCAAAGGCCGCACAGATAATAATAATCTATATGGCTATAGTCATAGCTCTAGCACAGATCGGGATAGAGGTACCGATACTTTACATAGTGTTCGGAATAGCGATAGGTGCTGTGTTCCTTGGTCTTGGTGTTGGATTCGCTTACGGGTCCAAGGACCTTTTCCTCAATCTAGTAGGCTCACTTCAGTCACAACAGACTTTGAAGGTAGGCAACAAGGTGAAGATAGGAGAGCATGAGGGAACTATCCGATCAGTTGGCCGTTACTCTATCGAACTCGAGACACCAGTTGGGGGCAAAGTGCACATACCACACTCGAAGATTTCGAATACAGTCATAGAAGAGATAGACTGATCAACATATCCCTGAGCCGGTCAACTATCCCTTCAAACCCCTTTTCTAGGGGTTCAAAAAACCGGTTTCCTCTACAATCGCTGGTCGACCAGTATGCAAATATTGCAACTGCTATACCGGCAGGTATATCGAGTAACCAATAGATGATCAAAAAGATCGTCAGACCGGTGAAAACAGCTCCAAATATTGGTAATCTTTTGGATTCGGTTTTGATACACCGATCTTCAGGAAGTAAGATCATCCCGTCCGTGGCTGTTAGTATACTGATATCTTCTATATTTGTATCGATAACTGCTCTCTTCGATCCGATATCTATGATATTTTAAAAAGTTTAGAATGACGTCTCCCTAAAGAAAAGGTCTTAGCCCATATTCATAAGATAAAATACTTGATTTTTTAACGAGTAGATCATTCGAATCGAGTGGCAACATAGTCTATTATTATACCATAAGCGATGCCTGCAAAGAAACTAGGCCAATCCCTGAATTCACTGGTAAATGTTATAGCGGAGGATACGATCAGACCCAGGAGCAGCCCTCTTATGATGTAATTTTTATCGGATTCTATTATCTTGATATCGTAAGCCAAACCTATCAAAAGGCCCAATACGATACGATTGTACCACATTGCGAAAAGGAACATCTCGTTCCCACCGTACCCTATCCTTGTTCCCACACCAACGATACATAATACTCCCAGAACAGCCCCCATTATGACCGAGATCAAGATCCTTTTAGTTCTCATGTATCACATCTCCATGTTGTTTCAAAAACTTTTCAAAGGATGTCAGGAACATGGTGTATCGACTCGGATAAGAATTGATCCTTCCCCCCAATGAATCGATGAGTTCCTCAGCCCTCTCTTTGAATATTCTCTCACCGGTTATCTCTGAAAGATATGTTAGATCGAGTAAGGCCACCGAATTTCCAGAGGGATAAGCGCCGTCGTAAACCGGTTTCTTACGTAAAGGGAGTTCATCCGTTGGACTGAAATAAAATCCACCGTTTTCAGTATCCCAAAACTTCTCTATCATGGTTCTAGATAGTTCCTCAGCTTTATCAAGATATCTCCTCCCTTCACAGGCTTTATAGATCTCTAAGAGTGCCCAAACGATGTAAGCGTAGTCGTCAAGCATACCGTCAATACCTACTTCACCTTCGATATATCGGTGATAAAGTTTTGAGTTATCTTTCGATTCCGACAAGATGAACTCTAGACCCTTTTCTGCCTCTTTCAATATCTTCTCATCATCTAATATATCAGCCGTTCTTGCCAGGGATGCGATCATCAACCCGTTCCAATCAGTCAATATCTTCTCATCCCTTCCTGGAGGTTTCCTTTTCTCCCGTTCTTTGTACAACCTAGATTTTACCCGCTCCACTCTTTCCGGATCAACGATTTCAGTCGTGTAAAGTACGTTCTTACCTGTCTTTTCACCGGTAGATTCTTCTAGATAATTACCCTTGGTTTTAACGTTGAATAACTTTTTGAATTCTTCGGACTGATCCCCAAGTATTTTATCGATCTCTTCTTCAGTCCAGGTATAATATTTTCCCTCCTCACCATCGACGTCGGCATCCGTTGATGAAAAGAATCCTCCGTCATCGGACCTTAACTCTCTGAGAACATATCCTATAGTTTCTTCAACAGTTTTCCTGTACTTCTCTTTTCGTGTGATCCTGAAAGCCTCTACATAAGCTAGGATCAACATGCCCTGATCGTAAAGCATCTTCTCAAAATGTGGTAGTTTCCACTGTCTATCGGTAGAGTACCTATGGAATCCGTAACCGATATGGTCGTAAATTCCACCTCTTCTCATGGCATCTAGAGTTTTGGTGACCATATCCAGGGCTTTACTCTCTCCGGTCAACTCATGATACCTTAACATAAAAAGTAAATGATGAGGTGATGGAAACTTTGGAGCCGCTCCAAAACCAGGATATTCCTCATCGAAGGCTCTCTCAAGGGAACTGTAAGCCCGGTCCAAAGTTGATCTGTCCATGGTTCCCTGATTTTGTTTCTCCTCTTTTAGAGATGAGATTATGCTTTCACTCCTGGATAGAACTTCTCGTTTTCGATTTTCCCACTGGTGTTTCAATTTTTTTATCAATTCTTTAAAGCCTATACGACCGTATTTTCTTTCTTTTGGGATGTAAGTAGATGCATAGATCGGTTTTTTATCGGGAGTTATAACAACGTTCAAAGGCCATCCACCGGAGCCCGTCATAGCCCTAGCAAAGTCCATATATACCATGTCCACGTCCGGTCTTTCTTCCTTATCTACTTTTATTGAAACGAAGACCTCGTTCATCAATTTTCCCACTTCTTGATCTTCAAAGGATTCATGTGCCATCACATGACACCAATGACATGATGAATATCCTATGGAAAGGAATA
>PUNK01000024.1 GCA_003552585.1 Thermoplasmata archaeon
GATAACGATTACAATCCTTCTGATAAGCTATATTACGAAGAGATAAGTGATTGGATGGACGCGTATATAGGTGACAACTATGCGAGGAAATCTATAACCATACTGTCGTGTTACAGCGGGGCAGCTATCGAACCGCTTTCAGTGGATGGAGATGGAAATGAACGGGAACAGATGATCATAATGACATCGTCCGATGAGGATGAACTATCGTACACTACAGTAGGTTCAGATGCAGAGAGTTCAGCATTTTCCTGGGAAGGTAGAGTACTAAAAATCGATCGAGATACCGAAGAGATAGTAGATATAATAAGTTCCACTGGATTTTTGAAAAATTTGGGTGATATATCTTCCCCTTATTCATTAAAAAAATCTTATTTGAACGGGTATGATGCAGCTGAATACAACGGGGTAATATATTTAGATGACGAAGGTGATGAAATATATAGAGTGATGTATTCATCGACTCCCCAAATTTATGGTAGTGAAATAGCGGAGGTAACATATCTGTGAATTGATGGAGGTCTTATAGCGATGTTTAGGGATAATATTGAAAAACAGAGGATATTAAAAATATTTACAATTTTTTTAATTGCTAGTATTATTTCATCTGTAGCTCTTTTCCTATTCTCCACAGGAAACTCAGTCGAAGAAATGTGGCGAGCTGAAATCGGTCAGCAATGGAGAAAGGAGGAAGGGATCATTTACGCTAGTACACCAAATGAAAGGGGGGTGATCGCCTTTGATGTAAATGGTAATGAAATGTGGAGTTATAATCCCGATAATTCTTTAGAAGACATCGGTGAGATCCGGCGGTTATCTATGGGAAAAGATGGTAATGTTCATGCGATCTATAATTCTACTTCTACAGTGACGGTAGTAACGGTCAATTCAAATGGACAGGAAGTTTGGTCACTTAAAATAGAAGGTTACGATCCTTCTTCACCTGCAATCGCTGAAGACGGTACGATATACTTTATTGTAAACGGAAGAACTCTAGTTTCGATCGGGCCAGACGGTAGCCAAAGGTGGTACTATGAAACTGAACCACTTTTTGATAGAGCACCGATAATAGGCGATGATGGTACTGTATATATAACATCTAGAGAATACTACCTCCACGCTATCAACCCAGATGGAACGTTAAAATGGCAGATTCCAGCAGGATTTCCAGTGACGGTAAAGAATGATATAATCTATTACGTTGATACACCTGAATATAATAAGGGGGTAGTAGTCGCTTTAGATTCAGATGGTGATGAGATATGGAAATATTATTTTCAAGGAATTGAGAGAGAAGGGTATATTACTCGGATATTATTTAATTCTTTGTCTGTTATAGATGATGATATATATATCAGATATGTGTATTGTAGGCAAGAGGAAGGTCGAATAGGTATAGCACCTTGTCCTGGTCCATATTGGGGGGTAATTATAAAACTTGATTCTGATGGCCTGGAGATGTGGTATAATCCTTTAGGCACCAGTAACGTCTTTCTTCAACAACCTGTAATTGGTGATGATACTGTATTCATAGGAGGATGGGATTATCGATATGGGTTATACTCAATTTACGCTATAGATATAGAGGGTGAAGTAAAACAATCATATCAATTTAGCAATCTAACAAACGCCCCTTTCATAGATGAACGAGGTATGGTATATCTATATGAACCTAATAATTTATCCTACTATACTCCAGAAGGTGAAGTGAAATGGGAATTTACAACTGAAGGAGAATTAGAACCTCGTAGGATATTAAGGGAGGACAATTCAATGTTTTTTAGATGCACCGAAGGATACTTGTATGCGATCAAAGAGGAAAAAATTGAAGAGTATCTTAAAGTTGGTTTATTTTTATTTACTGCGATCTTGGCTGGAACCATAATTAGTGTATTTGTTTATCAAACGAAGGAGGAATGACATAGATAAATTATCCATCTAAACTTATTTATTGGAGAAAAACCATGTTAGAGATGAGAAAGATGGAAGGAAAATCCCGTCTTTTGACCTTGTGCATTATAGTGTCCATAATGCTAACATTGACCGTCACCCCCATCGTTTTTGCGGGCGAAGGAGAAGTACGGACAAGTGATAGTAGAACACTTTCAGAGTCTGAAACAACTCTTTTACCACCTGAAGAACTAGTACCTAGAGAACCTATACGTATCCGTGGAGATGAGGAGTTCGCTGACAAAGCTGGTGAAGAAGGGTGGCCCGGAGATGGTAGCAAGGATGATCCGTATATCATACAGGGTTACAAAATAGATGGCGAAAATCAGGGATATGGTGTCTCAATTAGAGATACGGAATCATTTTTTATTTTAAGAGACTGTTATATATTCAATGCTAGTGGTTATCCTTATCCTACACACGGAGTCGAACTCCATGGTGTAAGATATGGAGTGATAGAGAATAATACTATTGCATATAACGAAGGTGATGGTATATATTTAAGAGAATCTGATAGTAATAAGTTAGTCGATAATGAGTTATTCGATAACGGACATTCTAGTATCCGGATTGTGATGTCTAAAAACCACACTCTGACTGGTAATCGTATGGTCAACAATGGCATCGTAATAAGAGGGGACATTTTTTCACCGGATCTTACGACTGATAAAATATCGTACTGGAACACGCACGAGATAGACACTACTAATACCGTTGAGGGGGAACCAGTTTATTACTGGAAGAATAAAATAGGGGGCACTGTTCCTACAGGAGCGGGGCAGATTATCCTGGCAAATTGTACAGAAGTGACTGTAAAGGAACAAAATATTGAAAACGTTGAAATCGGTATATTGTTAGGACATTCCAGCGGCAACTTCGTCACAAACAACACCATAAATCACGGTTCTCGTGGTATTTCACTTTGGCACTCGAATGATAATAAAATTTCAAGTAACGAGATTAACGATAAATACAACGGCATCTATGTTTGGATATCAAAAAATAATCTAATTCAGAATAATAATATCAATGATAATCACGGATCAGGTATGTTGATTAGAGCTTCTACGGAAAACAGAGTTTTGAAAAATGTAGTCAAATCAAACTCTAAACATGGAATCTATGTATTACGAGGGCAAATAATAAAATCGCCATGCGTTGATCATATTCCTACACTCTTTTCCAATGAAAACGTTGTAAACGATAATATCTGAGAATGGTAGGTCTGGTATATACATCAGAGGGAACCAGCTTAATGTTTTATCAAATAACACGATTTCAAACAACGAGTACGGGATCTATCTTAAAGATGCTAGAAACAACGAGATCTATCACAACAATTTCATAGACAACGATGTTCAGGCCTTCGATGACGGTAACAATCATTGGAGTCTGGATCTTCCTAAAGGGGGAAACTACTGGTCGGACTGGTCCGGTCCGGAGGAAGATGGTATCATTCAGGAACCTCGTCCCATCGAAGGCGGTGACAACTATGATGAATATCCTTGGGCAGAATCTGACGGGTGGGTGGAGGATCCATCTAGTTACTTATGGCTGGTGTTAGTGCTGGTCTTGGTAGGGGGTGTATCTGCTTATTGGTGGTGGTCTAAAAAGGATTCTTCGGAGGAGGTGTGGTAAGTGATCTGGGGCGGCGACGGACTGACCAACTTGGATGAGGCCGACGTGTACGGCACCGATCCGCTGAGTCCTGATACCGACGGCGACGGTGTATCGGATTACCATGAAATCAAGGGATGGAGTATTGACGATGCGGGAGAAGTAGTCCATGATGAAGATGGGATAACGACGGATCCGATAAATCCAGACACCGATTTCGATGGTTGGTTTGATGGTCCCACCAACAGGGATGGCATATTGAAACTTCATTCGATAGATTGTTTTGTAAGCGATGGGATCGATTACATCTATCTGATATCTGATTGTATGAGAAGATATCCGGGATACGGTGAATGGTGGGAATTCACCCCAGGAGAGTATGAATATCCCAAAGCTGTCATCGACCGGCGTGTGGAAACACGATGGCCGACCTGGAACGAAGAATTTAATACCGTGTTCGACATATGGATAGATGACATAATCTTGGAGGAGATCGTACTTGATTGGGAGGCACCCGATGATCCTGACGGATACAACGAATACGAGGTCGATATCGTGAGAGAAAATCAATGGGGCGAGGTGGTGCGGGATTACACCTTCACATTCCGCTCATACGTCAACTACTTCGCCGACCCGGATCCTTTGGACTTCGACCACGAGCACGACACATCCGGCGACGGTATCTCGGATGCGGATACGTACCGGCTGTCCAGCGACCCACAGATAGACGGCAGGGCGCACCCGCTGCGTAAGGACGTGTTCGTAGAAGTCGATTGGATGGAGGGTGTGGATAGGTTGTCCGATGAGGCGAAGTGGCGTATCGGCACCCGCTTCTACGAGAACGATATCTGGCTGCACATCGACGACGGCAAGATGGGCGGTGGCGGAGAATTAGATGACTACGAAGAGAAAATAAGAAACTCAAACTGGGGATTAGATAGAGGATATTTTTATCATCAAGAGAAGCCCGGTTTCCATTACTCTTTGTTGGCATATAAACAAGAAGAGGATAGTTTCCTTAATAGGATTCGAGGTAACGCCCCAGCGCCAGGTCTACGGTTTGCAATATATACAAAAAGAGCTTCAGGTACTGATTGGCAGGTCCATGTGTTTTTGCATGAGATAGGCCATAACTTGATAGGACGCTACTATGTTGACAATCCAGATCATCCCCGTCATAATCCCCTCGCAAATCATTTTGTATATGAGGATGATCGAGATTATAGGGTACATTGTGGTTGTGATGATTGTGCGCTTAGGCAGGGTTCATGGAGTCCGAGATCTGACCTTTGTGGTAATTGTTGGGATGCAATGAATTTCCAGTGGGAAGGATGGAGGTCTAGATAGGATGAGTTTGGTATCTTCAATAATAGACCCGAAAACACGTATCGGAAAGGTGATAGTTTTTCTAGCGGTCTTGATACTTCCGATGATTGCGATATCGGGAACTTTAGAGGTTTATTCGAACGTAAGACATTCGGTACTGTTTTCTCCTCGTTCTCCAACACCTTACAGGTTTTCGTATAGCGTCGCTATCGAAGTAGAAGATCCAGTTCCATATACGATATATCTTCCAACACTTGTGCGGGAAGATGAGATGGGGCCGGTTCAAGAAATGCTTGATATTGAATTTCGAGAGGGAAACGCTGAAGTGGACCTTATCGAAACAGAGAAAGGTCATGCACTTAGAATCGAATCTGCCGATTCAATTGAACTCTATTTTTCCACTACATTAGATGAAATGGAGGTTCCCCCGATACCAGGTCCTAATATGACCATGATGCTATCTAATAGTGATTCAGAGGTATCATATTATGCTTATCTGGGATCGGAAACAGATAATTTTGAAGCAGAATTATCGCTCAGATATGAAGTGGATTATCGTTCTAGTGATATTGAAGAATTTTCTGTAGTCAATATAGACCAACATTTAGAAATAGGTTGGAACGTTTTAGAAGGTCGATACTATCCGCCGTAAGGATATATGAGATGATTATACATGACCGAAAGAGAGAAGATAAAAGGTGATGAGGTCGCAGATAGTTGCAAACCGATTTTATACCGCTTTTGGCCTATGATAGTGGGTATATTTTACTCTCTACTTATAGGTTCTTTTCTAATGTTTGCAACCGATCACGATGTGGAACTTAACTTACTATCATCAATATCTACTATGATCCTGTTCGTTTCTATAGGAGTACTGCTTATTACAGTTAAGCATAGATTACAAGGAGAAAGGCTGTATTCCTATGGTGAAAAGGAAATCAGTATTCCTTTTATATCTCTCCCCCTTGCTCTATCCGGATGTGTATGCATTTTTATCAGTCTTTCTTTCTTAGCTGAACTGAGGTATCCAGGTGAATGGTTGTGGAATTTTTTTGAGATAAGGTTTGGATTTTCATTCTTATGGTGGCTTATCTTCCCTTTATTAGTTGGCATCTCTCTCTCCTTACTAAGTGTTCATTTTGAACAGGGCACTGTCCAGGACAAAACGTCCTGGGGCATCGGCCTGTTACTTATATTTTTGATACCTCTTCATGGTATAATATTTTTAGAGAAACTCTACACTGGTAAAAATTTCCTCTTACTTGTATACTCGATCGTAGCTATAGTGTTATTATGCATCATCTCCGGCTACCATTCATCAAAGATGCTTGAGGAATGTAATCATGAATAACTATGAACATAGATACGAACAGTTCACCTTCCGCTCGTATGTGAACTACTTCCCCGACCCTGATCCGTTGGACTTCGACCACGAGCACGACGCGTCCGGCGACGGTATCTCGGACGCCGATACATACTGGCTGTCCAATGACGAGTTGGTCGCGGGCCGAGCGCACCCGTTCCGCAAAGACGTGTTCGTGGAGGTCGATTGGATGGAGGGTGTGGAGAGGTTGTCCGATGAAGCGAAGTGGCGTATCGGCACCCGCTTCTACGAGAACGATATCTGGCTGCACATCGACGACGGCAAGATGGGCGGTGGCGGGGAAGTGCCTTATTTATCAACGATATATAACAATCATGATAATGAAGCATTGACCCTTGATGGCTACCAGGACGCTTATTTTACGCCGGAGAGAGAAGGGCTGTTCCGCTATGGTCTGATGGCGGATTATGTTTACCATGATAACCCCGGATGGCCTTTAGACGTGGATGACTGGTGGCCAGACTGGTTCCCATGGGATCCCTTTGAAGGACGAAATGTACTAGGTTTTGCCAGCTCCGGTAGGTTCGTGGTAAGTCAACGAAGAGACCTCCTCGCTGATTTGACTACAAATCCGGGTACGGTGTTCATGCACGAATTAGGGCACACCGTTGGTCTTTGGTCTGGCGTATATGAGGGTATAGATAGCTGGCGATTTCACGATGAATATCCAAGTCTGATGAGCTATTGGACACTTTGGACACGTTCAAATTTCTACAATTACTCGGATGGTACTAATCATGAAGATGATTTCGATGATTGGGGCTATATCCGGGAAAACTTACACGAGGGGATCTGATTGATCCCGATTCCCTATTCGAATAACCGGCAGTTTAATAGAGTAGAAACTGCTTCAGAACATACTCAAAGAGGTACGAACGAATATGAGTAAAAAAGGTGAGCAACCTTTAAAATATAGTATATTATTCGGTACAGGGGCTTTCTTATATACGTTCAGTTTCATCTTTTTTGCATCGGATGGTGGTGAAGGTTCTTTTATTTTTTTCTGTAGTTTCGTATTACCAACATATTTGTTTTTGGTGATACTGTCTTTGGTGACTGTTTCTGTTTACCGTGAAAACACGTTGACAAAAAGATTGTTGATCGCTGGATCTGTAGTTCTAACCCTTTCTTTTTTATTTTTACTAGCATTAGGTGATTTATTCAAAATCTCCTTTATAATATTTTATCCTAGCCTCACTCTTGTTATGTTGGGTTTTCATTACCTATCCCCATCACCCAGTAGGTTTTCAAGATATGTCGGTTTGGCTTTAGCAATCTCTATCTCTTTCATAGGGATGATTCTTTTTATGATATTATTCGAGTATCCGTATCATCTGTATCTTTTACTAGCGATATGTACAGCGACCTTATGCATTCTCTCCGGTTATCATTCATCTAGGATGCTTAAGGAGGACAACCATGATAAAATGTGACCGCAGATATAATGAGTTCACCTTCCACTCATATGTGAACTACTTCACCGACCCGGGTCCGTTGTACTTCGACCACGAGCACGACGCATCCGGCGACGGTATCTCGGATGCGGATACGTACTGGCTGTCCAGCGATCCGTTGATAGACGGCAGGGCGCACCCGCTGCGTAAGGACGTGTTCGTAGAAGTCGATTGGATGGAGGGTGTGGATAGGTTGTCCGATGAGGCGAAGTGGCATATCGGCACCCGCTTCTACGAGAACGATATCTGGCTGCACATCGATGCCCGTTTCACTCCGATGAATCAAAGATTCATCTGCATCCTCGAAAACGGGTTTCCTGCGGACGACGGCAAGATGGGCGGTGGCGGGGAAGTGCCTTATCAACCACAACTTGACTCTACTCAGCGAAGAGAGTATTACGAAACATATTTCACTCCTGATCGAATAAATCTGTTCAGGTATGGATTGATGGCAGATGAATTATTAGATAGTAGTGATGATCCTCGAGCAGGATTTGCTATAGGGGATCGTTTTTATGTTGCAGACGGGTGGATTAGAACTGATCCAAAAGTTAAAGCTGGAGAGGTATTCCAATTTTATGATATACCTACAGCCATAACTGGTACATTCATGCATGAGTTGGGACATACATTCGGTTTGTCAGGAAAAAATGAAGATGCGCCAGGTTATTTTGAAGGTATTGATAATCCAGACACAAGGTTTTCATGGCAAACTGGTTGGTGGACATATGCAGATTATGAAAGTTGTATGAATTATAGGTATATTTGGACGAGAATTGATTACTCAGATGGGACTGGCGAGGAAAATGACCATGATGATTGGACAGTGGTGGGAAACAACATAGGCTATCCGTTTGGAGATGATTGAAATGAGCTGGTGTGTGTTTGAAATGTGCGAGAGAGGTATAAAATGATCCAGGCCATGAAAGAAAAAATTCACAATATAAAACCATTGATAATTGGTGTTTTCTTTGGGACTGGAATTATGCTTTATTCGGTGTCACCATTAACAGCGAATGATCATGAATTTGTCTTACCACTAATATTCATGGTCGGTTCTTACCTATTCCTCTTATCAGTATCTATAGCTGCCTTAATGACATACCGGGAAGATTTTGTGAGTAATTCGAGAAGATATCTTAAACTCATAGGGTTCTTTCTTATTTTACTCTCATTTTTATCTATGATTCCCTTGCATGGTGTAATGTACATATCATCCGTCTTTTTTCTCTATGGAGGCATATCTTTAACAATGCTTGGCCTTCATTTACAAGTAGCTGATTTGACCAACTACCTTGGACAAACAGGTGTTGTACTAGCCATAGCCATTTCATTTATGTCCGTATTTCAATTTTCAATCATATTTCGTCTAGAAACAAATTTTTACTGGATCGTATTAGGGGTAAGCACAGCGACCTTATGCATCTTCTCCGGTTATCATTCATCTAGGCTGCTTAAGGAGGACAACCATGATAAAATGTGACCGCAGATATAATGAGTTCACCTTCCTCTCACCAGTAAATCTGCTGATACCGTCAAATCACTCCTTGATCGCATCAGGCAAAGTCACAGAGATCAGGTAAACCACTGTCATGAGTAGAGCGACGAATATGATCGATACTATACCCGCAACAGTCGGTGACATGAATTCTTCGCTCCATCCGAAAAGGGCGACCATGGTGCCGGAATATGCAAGCACACCCGCCAGCACCAGATTTAAAGCCAGTTTCATATCATACTTTTTGCTGAATCTTCTGATCTCCGAAATGTCTGTTGCCGCGTGCTGTCTTATCCTCTTTATGAGCAGGTTCTTCTCGGTGTATCTCCAAGTACCGAACAGTATCAGATATATCGTGATCATTATCAAGAGGGTTTCGGTTGAAAAGTTGGCAAACCTTTGTATGAAGGCGTATGACAGGGTCGAGAAGAGCACACCAAAACCTAAGGCGTTTTTATTCTCTCGATATGCGCCTAAAAAGGCTATGATGCTCCCGACAAGAGGAAGGAACCAAAATGAGATACCGATCGAGATCATGGCTGGGAGTGAACAGGCGACGATAACCGGGATAGCTATCATGATATTTTCTCTTTTCAAAGTCTTCTCAGGTATTGTCTCACCTCCTCTACGGCCACTTCTAACGGCTCCCTAGGATCCCAATCTATGACGGGGCAGTAACGCCAAAGCATGTTCATCGTATGCTCCCTGTCAAGGGAGTATAACTTTTCGCTTAGCTTGTCCGTTTTTTTTCCAGCCTTCAACTCGAATACCAAGGGTGATGGCGAAATTACCAATGCATCGTACTCCTTCCGTGTAATGTCGTAAACTGTATCGGTAACCTTCGTGTTTATTAGCGGGGATATAATTATGATGAGGCATCTTTTGGGAAAGAATTGGGATAAAAGTCCCTTAACATCCTTCAACTCCCACAGTCCTCCTGCTGAAAGACCGCTCAGGCAGTTTATTATGTCGTAGAACTGCTTTCTACCGTAACCCGGATAGACCCATGAAAGCATATCACCCAGCAATATAAGACCAACTCTATTCCTGTCTTCCAGTATCTTCGATGCTAGGGAAGCGGCGGCTCTAACGGTCGCACTGAATGTATTATCTTTTTGATCACCTATCTTCGAACCTTTGAATCCGTCCACGACCAATATCACGTCACCACTCATCTCCCCCTCGAATTCGTTGGTGATCGGTTTAAGGCTTCGAGCGGTAGCCTTCCAGTTGATGTTCCTCATCATGTCTCCAGGCTGGTACTCTCGTAATGAAAAAAACTCGCTGCCGATACCTACTGCCCCGGAGGGTATGTTACCCGACCGCTGTTTTGGATGTCTAGGCTGTACTCTCCCTTTACGCATACTTTCAACAGCTGGAAGCACATGGAGTGACTGATGGATTTCCCTCTCATCGTAGGTGAAGAAGAACCCAAAAGGGTCTCTAGTTCTTAATCTCACGGGGCCGATGCTGTATTCACCCCGAACAGGGGCGTTAACCTCGTATTTGAGCTTCTTTGTTTCACCTTTATCAAGCTCAAACAAGTTGTAATTTGAACCATCTTCCACTTCCAACTTTGGAGGAAGTTCGTCCTTGACCTCGAGAAACTCTAACTTATCTCCCATGTTTTTAATATCCAGTTCTACGGAGATACTATCTTCCTCGTGCAGATGGACTTTAGTTTTTTTCCTAGATATATCTACATCTATCGTTGCTGAAGGTATGGTCAAAAGACCTACGGCCATCAAGGAGAGGGATATTATAGATAGTGTTAGAAGTGTCCAGCTGCCATAAAAGACTGCAAAGAACATTGTTACGAGGAAAAGGATAAGAAGGACAGATATCGTTTTCCCTTTCTGTCTGACACCTATGATCTTTTCTTTTTTCTTTTCTTCCACCTCGAAAAGCTTCTGTTCCAGTTCTAGGTCTTCTACATCCCTCACCCTCATTCCCACTCTTCCATCCTCCTTATCAGGTTTTTCAACCATCTTTCGTATCCTTTATCTTTTATCAATGAACTGATCATAGCACTTACACCGTTGACATCGTAGAGGAAGGCGGTGCGGTCGCTGAGCAAAAATTCTGTTATGACCTCGTCACCGATGAATCTCTTAAGTTCATCCGGTTCCTCCATCATATTCTGAAGTTCCTCGCTGCTTATCTCCCGTACCGATCTCACCTTGCTCAGGAACCAACCGCGAAGCTTACTCTCTAATTTTTCCCGGGAAAATTCGGACCCTTTGAGAGCTCCCCTCACATAAACTTTTACACTAGGCATGAGCAGATGAGTGATATCTTCGAATCCGCTCATATCAATCCACTCATCTGGATCCGAGCTATCTCTCAATACTTTATCTAGTACTACGAGGCCTGAAAATACAAAAAAACCCAGCAAAAAAATGCTCCGTAGAGGACCGCCGATAGCGAACATAAGGATCATGGATGCGATCGCCCCGAGCAAAAAGACAGGAGCTGAACCGGACTGTTCAAAAAATCCGCTCTCTTTCATAATCTCTCTCCAAGTTCGTTTTTCAAAGTTCGCAAACTTTCCATGGCTGAGTTCTTATCCTTTTCACCAAGTTCATGCGAGCTGTATCTTGCTTCCTCGAATATCGAAGTGATGCTCGAGATGCTTTTCTGGGATACATCCAATTCGTTCATCGCTTTTTCTCTGAACTCTCTCGGAGTGAAGGATTCGTCTTCCCTCACACCCTGCCTCTCCAGATGTTTACTCATCTCGGCGTAACATCTGATTATTGTTGATCGGACATCCTTTCCTTTGATGAGGTCGTCCAGCGTCCTATCTATAGTATCACTCATCTGCTCTTTAACGGTGATTTCTTCTGTTTCCCGTCTCTCCATCTTGTATAATACAAATTTAACGAGAAGTATTATCGATATCGCTCCTACGAGAAATGCAGGTATGATAAACGAACCGCTGGCAGATATAGTTCCACTGTCCGCGTTATAAGAGGATGGATCAGGTACACCTCCTGAAACATCAGGCCAAACAGTATCAGGTCTAGGATTGGCGAATGCATATAATAGATAATAGAAAAAACCAACGATGACGACCGCAAAAATAAATGACCAGGCCAGCTTTGCAGGAGAATCGTAAATCGAATACATTATGTTGGCGATGATGGTAAAAACTATGAGGACTAGAAATGTTGCTAGCAAAAATTGTCTCGTTCTAATTCCTAGATTTTCAAATAGAAGAAGATCTCCCCCTGTCTCAGTACCGGTCCCTCTTTCACCGGTATATCCTACAGCACCTTCTGCGAGCTCTGGGAATATGAATACCAAATTTCCCATGAGCCATGCAGCTAACAGCACAAGCAAAAGTGCAAAGGACGTGATTGTTTTTTTATCGAATTCCAGGTGGATCATCTCCATACTTTCTAAAGCTTTTTATTACTTCTCATAAGGATGATGTGGATAAATCTTTTGGGGAAAGGTATAAGTGCTTCATCGGTCCACCTCTAACTCCTTTTTCAGCTTCTCGAGATTTTCGATCGCTGTTTCTTTCTCTTTCTCACCTAATTCATGGTTGCTGTATCTCGCTTCCTCGAATATGGATGTGATTTTATATACACTCTCCTGAGACACGTCTAGTTGTTTTATGGCTTGGGCTCTGAACTCTCTCGGTGTAAATGAATCCTCTTCACTTATCCCCTTCTCTTCCAGCTTATCGATCATCTCAGCATAGCATCTCATTATGGAGGAACGTACATCCTTCCCCTCGTAGAGATCCTCTAGTGTGCGGTCTATGGTTTCAGCTACTACCTCTTTTACCTCCTCCTCCTCTTCTCCTTTATCCTTAAGCCATAAAACGACCATGGAAAAGACGAACACACCTGAAAGGGCTCCCATTAGCAAAACAGGTATCATGAAGGGGGAAGTTGCACTTTCGGGTAGATCAACACCATTTTCTAAAGCAGGAGGATCCACGGGAACGTATCCCCTTCCGGGTATGGACTGAGCACAGATATCGGTCCTTGGGATAAGTGTGAAAAGCAGGAGGAATACGGATAAAGATACTATTGCGATCAAAAATTGTTGGGGCAATTCTAATTCTGAATCGAATAGGAAGTAATACAGGTTCAACATCACGGCAAGGGCGATGATAGCAGCTGCTAGAGAGATAAGAAAGCGTTTGAGGTTCGGGGAAAAAAAGCCGGGAGTTTCCTCCCCTTCATCGGGAGCTCTCATCTCTCTTCTGAGAATACCGAACTCCCCATCTGACAGTTCTGAAAAAGTATAGACTATATTACCCATGAACCAAGTAGCAAATAGCACCAGGATTATAGCTATCGCACCTATATTCTTTTTGTTGAATTCCATGTATTTAGATCCATCAATGATACGGTCTTTTACCGTATTTAAATCAGTTGTTAAAGTACGATAAAAAATTTGTTGTAAAAACCGATTTTCTCTTTTACGTTGGCGAATATTTATTATATCCCGATGATTTCGTGAACTTATGTTCGAAGAGGAGTATCGGCTGGAATTCTTCGAAGAAAAGGATTATATAAGGAAGGAATGCAGGGAATGCGGCTCATATTTCTGGACCCTCGATGTGGACCAAGAACACTGCCAGGATGCACCCTGTGTGGAATACGGTTTCATCAACGATCCCCCTTTTGATAGGGAGATAACAGTTTCAGAGATGAGAGAATACTTTTTGACCTTTTTCGAAGAGAGGGACCATACCCGTGTCGAGAGATATCCCGTGGTAGCGCGCTGGAGGAACGATGTGTTCCTTGTTCATGCAAGTATTTACGATTTCCAGCCGCATGTAACTTCGGGACTGGTACCCCCACCCGCCAATCCTTTGGTCGTTTCTCAACCGTGTATCAGATTACCGGATCTAGATGAAGTAGGTAAAACCGGTAAGCACCTCACCAGCTTCGAGATGATGGGACACCACTCCTTCAACTCCGAAGAGAATTTCGTATATTGGAAGGAAGAAACCGTGAAGTTCTGTCATGAGATGCTTCTAGAGATGGGTGTTCCTGAGGAGGAGATAATTTACAAGGAACATCCTTGGATCGGAGGAGGGAACGCAGGTCCTTCTTTGGAAGTTAATGTAAGGGGTCTGGAATTGGCGACCCTCGTCTTCATGAATATGGAAAGGGATGAAGACGGGGATGTGGAAATCGATGGGGAGAGATACAGTCCTCTTGACCTCAACGTGGTGGATACTGGCTACGGTCTTGAGAGATGGGTATGGATGTCTGATGGCTCCCCTACTATTTACGACTCTTTGTATCCCGATATAGTGCAGATGGTGTGTAAAAGTGCTGGTGTAAAGCACGATCTAGATGATCCCGATTACAAAAAATTGCTCGAAGAATACACCAAGCTGGCCGGTGCCATGGACAGCGATTATCAGGACGAAGTGTTGATAGATGAACTCATGGAAAGGGTGGGTGCTTTCGACAGAGGATGGATTGAGAAACAGATGGAGAAGCTTGGCTCAGTTTATACGATAGCCGATCATGCAAGAACGATCGCTTTCATGCTGACCGACGGGGTGGTTCCATCGAACGTTGAGGAGGGATATCTGACAAGGATGGTTATCAGAAGGGCTCTAAGACAGATGGGAAGGTTAGGTGTAGATAGACCTCTCCATGATCTTGTGGCAGCTCAGCTGAAAAAATTCGATGATGTTATAGACAAATCTAAAAAAGATTTAGTTTTTGATATGCTGGACTCCGAAGTGGAGCGTTATCGGGAAACCTTAGAAAGAGGTAAAAGGCTTATAGAAAGAGAACTCGATAGTATATCCGGGGACAAGATATCTTTAGATAAACTGATCGAGTATTATGATACTCATGGTATCCATCCGACCGTGGTCAAAGAGGTCGCAAAAGACCATGATGTCCAGGTGGAGATCCCTGATAATTTTAATGCGATCCTGGCAGAGATGCATTCTGCTCCCTCTCTAGAGGCAGAATCTGTCAAGGCTAAAGGATGGGACTTACCGGATACCGAACTTCTTTTCTACGATGCAGAATCACAAAGAGAGTTCGATGCCCGGGTGATCTGGTCCGAAGAAGGGGAAGTGGTCTTAGACCGAACAATTTTCTACCCTGAGGGCGGAGGACAGCTGACAGACAAAGGTTTGCTTCAGGTTGAAGGGAAGGAATTTCAGGTCACAAATGTTCGAAGGGAAGACGAGGTCGTGATCCACGAGATCGATGGTGAAATCAGGGTGGGGAAAAGGGTTCATGGCGTGGTCGACTGGGAGCGTCGAATGGCACTCACCCGGAATCACACGGCCACTCACTTGATCATGAGCAGTGCACGGGAAGTTTTGGGCTCTCATATCTGGCAGAGGGGTGCTCATAAGGATGTGGATAAAGCTAGACTTGACCTATCACATCACCGAAGAATAAACCGGGAAGAATTGAAAAAAATCGAGAAGAGGGCTAACGAACTCGTCCTTGAAGGCATTCCTGTAGTCAAAGAAGAACTATCCAGAGATGAAGCGGAGAGCAGGTTCGGTTTCGAGCTCTACCAGGGCGGCGTTCCAACCAGTGAAGTCATAAGGGTTGTTCACATATCTGATGTTAGGGATTACGATGCACAGGCCTGTGGGGGAACCCATGTAGATAATACTGCTGAGATCGGGTTCATCAAGATCTTATCTTCTCAGAGGATACAGGATGGAGTGGAGAGACTTGTTTATTCCGCGGGCATCTCGGCTTTAGATCACGTGCAGCATCAAGAAGACATACTCCGAAGGACTTGTGATGTCTTCAGCGTCGATCCTGAAGAGCTACCTTCGACAGCCAAGAGATTCTTCGAAGAGTGGAAGGAACGTGGAAAGGAGCTTGAAAAGTTGAAGGAATACCGCTCTATCGCGGTGGCTGATAGTCTTCTCCCAGGGGAAGTTGAGGATGATATAGAGTTTGTTATAGCCGAACTTGATATGGGCACAAAAGAGATGCTCGCCACAGCTGAAAAGATATCCCAGGAGAACGGAAGAGTGGTGTTGTTCGCCTCTCGGAAGGAAGGAGTGAATTTAGTATTTTCCCGCAGTGGAGACGTAGATGTTAATATGGTTGATATATTGAGAGAATCTGCTAAGCTTATCCAGGGCGGTGGAGGAGGCACACCTCGAACAGCTCAAGGCGGGGGAAGTGATCCATCTAAGATAGATGAAGCTTTGAAAAAAGGAAAGGAATTGGTGTTAGAGGGTTAGGATGAAAATTGTCATAAGTCAGCGATATCTCCTGATTGATTAGGGTGGGTTGGAAATATATGTGTTTCTTCGGCCTCCTCCATGATCATCAATTCTCCAGTTTCTCCTCGGTAGAAAACAAAACCATATACTTGTGTGATGGGCATCGGAGAAAGGTATGTATAGGTGATTATGTATCTTTCTCCTGTCAAACGGTATATAGCTAGTCTACCAGGTATACTGGTTAACTCATCGAGATCGACGACCTCCTTTACCAGTTCTGGTAGCCAAAAGTGACTTCTAGCTTCCATTTCATTGATTATCGAGTCTGTATCATAAGATGGTCCTAGCTGGTCTATAACTGGATCCCTGATGATAGGGCGAAAACCTTCGCCTCCTACGATCTCTTCTCTCATGGCCGAGTCGCTTATTTCGCTAGCTATGAAACCCCAGGAGGATAATAATATCAAAGAGCAGACCAAGAAAAGGACTACCGCCTTGTTAAAATCCATTCTTTTTTTTCTGGATTCTTCAGCCTTTGATCTGTTCGGCCAACTCTTTTGATCGGTTTTGATCCATTCACTGGAATCCCACACTTTCCATGCTAGAATGAATAGAATTAAAGGTATGAGTATGAAATATCCTGTTGTATAGATTACGCTCAACATGGTTTTATGTACCTACAGAGGTGTTTAATAAATCTTTTCAAGATAAGAAAGACAAATAAAGTAATATTGATAGTGGACCGGCGGGGATTTGAACCCCGGGCCTCTACCATTTTGGCCATGAAGTTTTGTAAACTTCATCCGTTGCCAAGGTAGCGATCTGCCGAACTGATCTACCGGCCCATATGATCCTCAGTAGATGGCCAGCGTTCTTTAAATCAACATCTTACTGGCTCGAATTGTTTTTCCTTTGTAAAGTAAACCGTTGAAACCTCCACTCACATAAAAAACTTTTCTTCGATTATACCGATCTAAACCATTTGTCTTTGAATCAAAACAAATTTTTGGCGAACTCTCGTTCAAGTTCCTTCAGTAGATTTCCCACTATGCTCTTCGGAAATTTTTCAAATTATTATAATGATGCATATTATTGAATAACTATTAGAACTATTTTAAATGGTTCTACTAATATTTGACAAGAGGTTTAAATAGATTAAAACATATCACGTTAAATATGTAGACTATGAAGAGGTATAAGAAAAAGATTTTACTGCTTGGAGAGGGAGCAGTGGGAAAAACTTCCCTTGTTAGACAGTTCGTCGAGGGTAGATTCAGTGATGAATACATCGCTACCATCGGAGCTAACATAAAAAAGAAAGAAGTTTCGTATCCTGAAGAAGGCATGGAGATAAATCTTGTGATAGCTGACCTAATAGGGCAACAGGGTTATGAAAACACGCAGCGTATGAACATGATGGGTGCTAACGGCGCTTTGATGGTAACCGATCTTACACGATATGAAACCATTGATGCACTAGAGGAGTATTGGATACCACTTCTGAAAGAAGTATTGAAAAAAGTCCCTCCTATCGTATTTTTCGCTAACAAATCCGATCTCGTCGATCTTGAAGGAGAGGAGGCTAAAAAATTTCGCGCGGAGTTGCTTTCATTGTCTGAGGAATACCGTTCAAAGTTCTATCTATCCAGTGCTAAAACTGGAGAGAACGTAGAAGAGGGTTTCAGAGATATAGGACTACTTTCCGTTGGCTATGAAGCAGAGGATCGCTACGGGCCGGATCTTTACAATGTAAAGGGTGAGATAAATTCAAAGAGATTTTTAGACCTGCTGCAATCGCAGTTATATATGGAGATCGGGAGCCAGGAATTCGCAAATTCGATCATCAAAAAACAAACTGGAGATGTAGGTCTCAATGTTAGGGATGTCAGCCATCCTCAGGAAAAACTAAGTGACCTGATCGATCGGATAAAAGAGGTAGAGATGACTCTTCTTCCCTCAGATGTCGTGGAAATCCTTCACCGGAAACGGATAGGTCTATTGAACAGGGTCAGGGACTGAGAGATTTTGAGCTATAGTAATTGTTTACAAGTTTCAGAAAAATATTCGCTCTCTGTCTGTATTTGAAGTACTCATCTTCATCAGCATTTTCAGCCATATTATAATACCAGTTAGACAGAGCTGATGCGAAGTAAAGGGCATTGCTCTCAGATATATCATCTTCTAGAGCAAATTTATCGATCCCGCTCGTTTTTAATATATATTCTCTTATCTCATATGGCATCAGTCTCATCTCAGAAGATAAAGCAAGGGATGCACTAACGAGCTCTTTTGGACTTGTTAACTCCTGTTCCATGACGATATTTTCGATCTCCTTCTCTCTCTTACCTCGTGTACTCAATGTTCTTGTACCTATATCTTTGAATAATTGTTCTACGTAAAGCCCTATCTTGGCTGATGTATATACGTAGCTGTCGAAATTACCCACTAACTCGTCTACCACCATATCTGGAGTGATATTGATTTCATCAAGGTCACACTTGTTCACTGCCAATGCAACCGGTTTATCCTCGCCGGCCACATCGTGAAATCGAGGAAGCCAGTCATCGACAAGGCTGTAGAGAGTACTTTTATCGGTAACATCGGCCACTGCTATAGCTCCGTTTGAGTTTTGAAAAGCTCCTTTTTGAACAGCTGTGTATTCTTTCTCGCCCATTATATCATGGATGACTATTTTTAATACTGCCTCATCTAATTCGATCTCTTTGGTGTAGATGTTCGTACCGATGGTTTTGAGGTATTTTTCTCCAAAAATATCTTTTACAAACCTCAGTGTGAGAGAAGTTTTACCCACCGAAGGATCTCCGAGTAAATTGATCTTCTTTTTGATTAATTTCTTCATCGAAAATAGTAGTAGGTTTGAGAGTTAATTAGTTTTCTATTAGATATCCTCCTAAGCTTTAAATAAATCCATAGGTTCACTACCCTCAAAGAGTGATCGCTATGAAACTCCAGGAATATGAAGCCATCGAGATCTTCAGGGATTATGGGATACCAGCCGCTGAAGGATACCTGATAGAAAGGCCAGAGGATATAAAGGAAGTGGATAGACCTGTCGTACTTAAATCTCAGGTGACCGTAGGAAAGAGAGGAAAGGCAGGAGGAATCCTGTTCGCGGATAATAGAGATGAAGCAGTCGAGAAGGCTGAGGAACTGTTTTCCAAAAAGATCAGGGGGCTGGATGTGAATAAAGTACTGGTCGCGGAAAAAGCAGAAGTTCTGGACGAATATTACGTTGGTGTAGTAATTGATCGGGAATTGAAAAGGAGCACACTGATAATGACGACAGAAGGTGGGATGAATATAGAAGAGGTGGCTGAAGAATATCCTGACAAGATAATCAAGCGGACTATAGATCCAGTGATGGGTTTGCAACCACACGATGCCCTTTACATGGCGGAATCCATAGGTTTGGAAGGGGAAGAGATGAAACAGATGGCAAAGGTTGCCCAGAAACTTTACCAAGCCTTTGTAGATTATGATTCAGAGCTAGCGGAGATCAACCCCATCGTGGTCACACCAGACGGTCTTCTTGCGATAGATGCCGTGTTCAACCTTGATGATAACGCTCTTTTCCGTCAAAAGTTCGATAGAAAGGAAAGTCCAAGGTTGAGTGAGAGAGAAAAATTGGCCAACGAATACGACCTTGCATATGTGGACCTGGATGGTGACGTAGGTATCATCGGCTCAGGAGCAGGACTTGTGATGGCAACCCTTGATGCAGTGGCCGAGTTCGGAGCGAGTCCAGCGTGCTTTTTGGATCTGGGTGGTGGAGCCAGTGCTGAAGACACAAAAAACGCTCTAGAGATCGTTGAGATGAAAGAGGGCATCCGTTCGATCTATCTAAATATATTCGGTGGTATCACAAGGTGTGACGAGATAGCGAAGGGGATAATAGATTTTGCACCAACGAAACCCGCTGTTGTTAGGATGCTCGGTACTAATGAAGAAGAAGCACAGAAGTTGCTGAAAGATGCAGGTTACGAAGTAGTCGATGGTATGGAAGAGGGAGCTAAAAAGGCGGTAGAGATCAGGGAGTAAACTATTACTGCAGGAAATCTAGATCTTATGCTCGGAATCGGTTAGCTTGGGATATTTATAGCCGATTTTTTGCCTTTCGACCCCAAATACATTTATCGAGTGCTACAATTTACCTGGTATGAGTGATGAAGAGATGAAGCTGACCAGAGTAGGCGAGGTGTCCAATTCCTTTTTAGATGAGATACCCGATGACTATAAAGAGAGGCTTTCTGAAATACATATACACGAAAAGTACACTGATTCTCTTTTGGGTATCGAAGATCATTCTCATATCGTTGTTTTGTGCTGGTTTCACAAGGGGGATAGAAGCATCCAGAGGGTTCATCCTATGATGGATGATAACAACCCTCTCGTTGGGGTATTTGGAACGAGGAGTCCAGTTAGACCGAATCCTCTATCCATCACCGTTTGCGAGTTGGTGGAACGTAAGGGGAATGTTTTGGTGGTTAAAGGATTGGATGCTTACAACGGCACGCCCGTTATAGATATAAAATCGTACACGACAAAATACGTCGTCGATAGCCCCGTTTTTCCCGACTGGATTCCAGATAGATGGAGGGATAAAAATGATCGGTAAAAAGATAGACGGTCGAAAGATAGCCTCTGCAGGTGAAAAGCGGCTGAAAAAGAAGATAGTTGATATGGAAAGACCTCCATCTTTGCACACGATCTTTGCGGGAGAGGACGAGGGTTCTAAAGTTTACCTTGGTGTGAAGGAGAGAGGATGCAAAAGGGTTGGTATAGAGAGCAAGACCCACCGTTTTGAAGAGGATGTGCCTCAGCAAGAGCTGATCGAGAAGATAGAAGGATTGAACGGGGATGACAGTGTGGATGGTATCCTGGTTCAGATGCCTTTACCCAGGGGGATAGAAGCCGATGTCCTTATATCTCATATAGACCCTGTTAAGGATGTGGAGGGACTTCATCCTTCCAATCTAGGTGTATTGTTGTGGGGTGACGAAAGGAGACCTCCCTGCACACCGAAGGGGATAATTACGATGCTGGAAGCAGAAGGGGTGAAATTGAAGGGAAAAGAGGTCTGCGTTGTTAGTCACAGCACCATAGTCGGTAAGCCGATGGCTCTGATGTTACTCAATAGGGATGCAACCGTTCATGTCGTTCACGTGCATACAACGGAGCTTGCATACCACACACGTAAAAGTGATATACTCATAGTGGCTGCAGGTGTGCCGAGGTTGATAGGACCTGATGAAGTCAGAGGGGGAGCAGTGGTGATAGACGTAGGCATGAACCGTCTGGAGAGTGGAGAATTGGTGGGTGATGTTGATTACGAAGAGGTGAAGAAGGTAGCTTCTAAGATCACACCCGTCCCCGGTGGTGTAGGTCCGACGACTGTACTATCCTTACTGGAGAACACCTATGACGCGGCCGTATCCAGGAGAAAATAAAGGTTATATATCCATCGTCATTTCGTCACCGGAGTTTGAGTAGCTAAATATACTCGTATCCGGAAATCCCCTCTGATCGAGTCGCTTTATGATCTCCACCCTTCCAAATGTGTGCATCGGTACGAAGTATCGAGGTCGGACATGTTTTATGAAATCAACCGGACCTGCCATGCTCTCCAGCCGTGGGTCACAGTTGGAGAAGGCGATGTCCACTTTTTTTAGTTTTTTGATAGTATTTTCGAACATACGTATGTGTTCTCTTCTTTCGTTTTCTGTCCATTCTGGCCAATCCCACTTCGCCAGATCTCCACCGTAATATATGCGAACTTTGTCGATATCTATCAAGAAAGCTACCCCTTCATCGTTGCTTTCAAATGTTTTTACAAGAAACGAGTCATCGATCAGACGCTCTTCGTCTTTATCCAGGCGGATGGCATTTTTTCCATGGAGTGGAACATCGTTTGATACGATATGGTGTGTTCGCCCGGCTGTGGATTCTAGTTCCGTTACCTTCGGAGTGAAATGATCACCGTGACCGTGGGAGATGAAGGTGTAAAGTTCTCTTTCTCTTATCATCTTTCGGATTTGTTTCCAAAGTTCTTTGGGTAGAAATCCTCTGCTAGGGGGATCGAAAAGCAGCACTTTTTCATCCAATTCCACTACGAAACAGCTGTGATATATGTATGTAACTTTGATATTCCGCTTCACGAATAAGGGTAAGGTCCGATCATATTTACTTCTTGTTACCACAAAAGTTAAAGACATCTTCCTGATAGGTTTTAATCACCCTGAAGCTGGGGTGACAGAGCGGCTAATGTGACCGCCTGCAGAGCGGTTTTCCGAGGGTTCGAATCCCTCCCCCAGCTCTATTATAATAAAATATTCAGCTTCACTCAACTCTAGGTATAAGTCTTGCCTGACCTACGTAGCTCTTGGTAGTATCTACAAGATCTAAAAACCTCACTTCGGGAAAGATCACAAAACCATCTCCCATGTCTATAGTGTTCTCAGGTAGACGACCTCACGGTTCTGGCGTGTGGGAGGATGTCACGGAGGTAGGCTAATCCGCAGGGTTCAAAATAATCGCGAGAGATCATCATAAACTTCCTTCCTGTGCCCAATATACAGAACGATCACATTATCATTGTCGCGATCGATCTCATAGATCGCGCGATAATCACCGATCCTCAATCGCCAAAAATCCGAATGCTTCAACCTTTTTCCACTTTCTGGTTCGTTGTTCAACGTGCGGAGCTTATTCCTGATCCTGACCCGTAGATCGGCATCGGCGTTTTCAAGGAAATTATTTGCTTCCGGGTGGAGCAATACTTGACAGGCCATCCCATCTACTCCAATGGGACCAAATATTCAGGATGTTCTTTAGCTTCTCTGCTCCGCTCGGTCAGCATCTTAAAGAATTCACGGGTCCTTTCACGTTCTTCATACTGACTCAGAACCATCCTGATCGCATCGCTTCGACTTTTAAATTTTCCTTCCTTTACCCATTCGTCCATGGATTTGAGCAAATTTTCTGGAACTCTTACCTGTACTTGTACCATGCGATCACGCAAACATATGTGTTTACATACTATTAAGTCTTTTGCGTCAAGTTTTGCGGGATTTTGTCCTCCGCTCACTAATAACTAGTTCTACTGGAAGATCTCGTAATTTTAGTGATATCTGATCATTTCATAAGAATCTATTTCGGAATATATTACACTGGGCAAATTTTCATGGTTCATGAAAATTGTAAAATCATCAAACTTTTGACCCATACCACATGTATTATATCGCCTACTACTGCAATCGACGGTCTTATTGAAACATGTGCTTCTAAGCTAAGTTGCTGAAATTCACTCCATGTTTCTCCTGCATCATTAGATCTGGTGTACGCAACCTTTGATCTGCCTGAAATCACGCTTGTCCAAACGGTATGAACGTTTTCACCACTTGTAGCTATCGCTGGTTTCCTATCCGGTGCATCTTGATTGACTGTTATCCTCACATCCTCACTCCACCCTTCGGGACTCCTCGTCCTGTGATCAGATCCGCTGGAACTGTAATCCTCATCAGAGAACATCGTACCGCCCAGCACGATCGCTAACCATCATCAACCCTGCCACGATCACAGAAACATACTCTCGCCTGCCTCTTTCCCTCTCCTGTCGTGCCCGCCGCACACCCAATTTAGGGGGCCTTCCATGCCTCTACCCTCATAGATAACGGTGTCAGAGCCTCTGATGATCGGGGTAGACCCTCCGATGCACGCTATCCCGTCACCACAGTTGTCACTCACCACCGTATCCTGTATTAACCCAAACTCGGCGTTTTAACCCCCAGTTGAAGGTGCAACTTTTTTGTCCAGAATAATTAATTTTTAGCTGAAAGCAGACGGATGTTACCGAATGCCCAGTTCTATTTTCATGTTCACCCGATGATCCCTTGACTGTGGAGATACCATAGAGCGAATATAATCGCAGCGATTATGATGAAAATGAGTCTTCTGATGTATCGTCTCAATAATCTACCCAATGGATTACTTCTCGGTCCAAACGGTCTCATTATGACCACCCCACTTCGATGAAAGGACCATCCAACTTGGCTCTGCAAGGCTGTTTGGTTAGGCATGATTTTGAACTTGGATCCTTTTTTCCATTATACATAGACGTATATATGTTAGCAAATATATTAAGTTTGGGTTAAACAAAGATTTATTAACCAATGTTTTCAATCTTACTCCACATGAAAGACCAGATACTCTCTATCTTCATAGAATGTGCCGACCTTGTCCAGGAAGAAGTCCGCAACAATCTGTTGGAAGAATTCGGAACCGATGTGGGAGAGGGTGCAGATGGTACCCCTATCAAGTTCATAGATCAGCAGGCAGAGAAGGTAGCCTTAGATGTTTTAGAAAAAAGATGCGATTGTGATATACTCAGCGAAGAGATAGGCTTACTGGAAGGAGATGGACAAGGTACTGTGATAATGGACCCTATAGATGGCACGAGTAATTCAGTACTGGATATTCCTTTTTATGCGATATCCCTCGCATATACGACTGGGACCGATCTGGATGGATTGCAAGTGGGTTATGTCAGAAATTTAGTCACAGGTAAAGATTATCGAGCCCGATATGGAGATGGGAGTTTCACCGGTAAAAGAAGACTTGCTCCAAAGCTGGGAGAAGATAGTAACTTTTCAGTTTACATGGGCAAAAAAGCCCATCGTGATTGTAAAAGGGTTGCATTCATACCACGCAGGACCAGGTCATTGGGCTCTGCAGCACTCGAGATCTGCATGGTCGCAGAGGGTGCTCTTGATCTTTATTTCCTGAAAACACCTGGTAGAGTCAGAAGCCTTAGGATAACCGATGTGGCTGCAGCAACCCTAATACTCAGGGAGGCGGGGGGAGAGATATACGATGGTAAATACCAGCCATTGAACATGTCATTAGATCCTAAGGAAAGGAGCGATGTGATAGCTGTGTATGATGATAGAGTTTTGGAGGAGGTAATGTGGGCTTGAGTATTGGAGTGTATGGAAATATTTATTCGGATGATCTATTAGACGTGGTGAAGGATATCAAGAGCCATCCCTCCGTGTCTGAGGTGATGTATTATAAGGATTTAGCAGACAAGATAGGGGAACGTGGATATATCTTAGATGAGATGGAGTCCTCTGTTGACTTCATCGTCGCTTTGGGTGGTGATGGGACTCTGCTTCATCTGTTTCAGAGAACCGAAAAACCCGTCCTCGGTGTGAACACTGGTACAGTCGGTTTTCTTACCGCTGTAGAGTTAAAAGATTTAAACAGGGCTTTAGAAAGGATCGAAAACGGAGATTATCTTGTGGATGAAAGGATGAAGCTGAAGAGCATACTCAATGGAGAAGAGATCGTTGAGTGTACCAACGAGGCAGTGGTCCATACGAACAAGGTTGCTAAGATCAGGGAGATGGAGATATATCAGGGAGATACGTTGATAGAAAGATTCAGGGCCGACGGGGTGATCATATCGACACCAACCGGCTCAACCTGTTACTCCATGAGCTCTGGAGGACCGATAATCCATCCGGATGTAGAAGCCTTTGTTATAGTGGCGATATCTCCTTTCAAACTTGCCAGCAAACCATATGTTGTCCCCGTTGATGAAGAAATACGTGTTGTCATAACTGAAAAAGATAAGCCTTGCCTACTGGTACTAGATGGTAAGAAAGAGATAAGTATCAGCAGCGAGGATGATGTTGTTTTTCAGAAGGGAGAAGGCAAGGCCCGGTTCATCACCTTTGACAAAGACTTTTACAAAAAAGTCAGGCAGAAGCTGGTGAGGAGATTGTAGATGTTGTTCGGCCGAAAGAAGATAGAAGGTATAGCTAAAAGAACTCTAAATATGATAATGGAATCTGCGAAGGATTCCCATCCCCGGGAGTTTGCGGCAGGTTTGCGGGAAATTGATGGAGTGATATCAGAACTGGTACTGGTGCCCGGCACTATATCCGGAAATAGGAGTGCTTTATTGCGCCTTCATAATCTACCGATAGATTACTCGCTGGTCGGTGTGGTCCATTCTCATCCCTCACCCAACGTTCGTCCTTCTAGGAATGATATCAACCTATTTGGAAAATTTGGTAGAGTGCATGTGATCGTCGGTTTTCCCTACAATGAAGACAGCTGGAGAGCTTATGACTGGAAGGGAGATGAGATAGAACTCGAAGTGATCGATTGATCAAACCAGATCTTCGTAGACCTCTTCGATCTGCTCCGCAACAGTACTCCAAGTCAGATCCATTTCCACCCTTTCCCGCCCCTTTTTTCCCATACTTTTGGCGAGTTCGGGATGATTGAGTATGGTTCGTATCTTCCCTGCTATATCCCTTGGGTTCATCGGTTCGGCAAGAAGTCCGTGTTCCCCTTCAACGATCACCTCCCTAACTCCCGGTATATCTGAAACGACCACGGGTACTTCAGATGCCATGGCTTCCAATGCTACTATGCCGAATGCTTCAAGTCTTGATATCGAGGGGAGGACGAAAATGTCAGTAGCGGCGTAGTACTTGGGCAGTTCTTTGTTTGGAATCCTTCCAGGGAAAATTATCCTGCCTTCTAACTCAAAACGCTTCACAAGGTTCTCGAGTTCCGGTCGAAAATCACCTGTGCCGCCGATGACATATTTTACATCGTCACCGAGGTACTTGGCTGATTCTATCAGGTAGTCCAATCCCTTGTGAAAAACCAGTCTCCCTACGTATAAGACCATCTTATCATCTTCTTTGATACCCAGTTTTTTTCTCACGTTCCCCGGTTTATTTGATGGATGGAACCTATCGGCGTCCACCGCATTAGGTATGATGTGGCTATCTCTATGCCAAACAGCCCTGGATGTAGCTCCATAGGTGGTAGTTGTTGTTATTATCCTGTCAGATTTTCTTACGGTGTAAGCACCCAAAGTGTTTTCATAGAGTTGAACTATCAAACTTCCAAGGGGAACGGGTATCTCTAGATCACAATGGTATGTTAATACATGAGGGACCTTTTTTCTTTTGGCAGCCCTCACGGTGAAGAAAGATGAAAGAGGAGGTGGAGAGTGTGAATGTATGATATCACACTCGGTCTTCACAAGTTCATGTCCGATATGAGGCATTATAGGAGTAGAAAAGATAATACTCAGTGGTTTAACTCTTTTTACTGGAACTCCTTCGACAACGCCCCTCTCTTTCGTACCTTCGAGCTGTGTAGTAAACACGACTACTTCGTGTCCTCTTTTTATGAGCTTTTTTGAGAGCTCCAACACGTGGGACTCTACCCCACCAAGGTGCGGATAAAAGTACGGAGAAACTTGTATTATCTTCATCTTATCCTGCTTTTTGGTCCGATCTCGCCTTTTGCAACTGCTCCAGGACCTATATAAGTGTCCTGCCCTATTATCGCTCCTGGGTTGATTATACTGTTTATCCCTGTTTTAACATTATTGCCCATTATCACACCAAGTTTTCTTCGACCGGTGTTCAATCTATTTCCATCGTGGTATACGTAGATATTTGCATCGTCCAGTCTAAGGTTGGCTACCTTGGTACCCGAACCGAAGTTGCACCCGCTGCCGATAACACTATCTCCCACGTAGTTGTGATGAGGAATGTTTGTATCATCCATTATGATGCTGTTTTTGATTTCAACCGCGTTCCCCACTCTGCATCTGTCTCCGATTGAAGTGCATGGGCGGATGAAGCAGTTTGGTCCTATATCTGAATCTTTGCCTATACAAACGGGCCCTACGATATAGCTACCTCTTCTCACTCTAGCACCATCATCTATCGAAACCCATCCCTCTATATGGACACCATCTTCTACATGACCCTCTCTCTTTTCCTCCAGATCTATCAGATCGAAGACCCTTTCGTTAGCATCAAGGAGGTCCCAGGGACGACTCAACTCTATCCAGTGTCCGTCACGTATCTCGTGTGCATAAACACCTTCTCTTTCCATAAGTATCCTGAAGGTGTCGGTGATCTCGTATTCTCCCCTGGGTGATCTCTCAGTGTCCTCGATAGCACTGAAAACGTCAGGCGTGAAGCCGTAGATACCGGCATTTATCGTATCCGTAGATGGATGTTTTGGCTTCTCTATTATCGCCCTGATCATATCTCCCTTCGTTTCTATCACTCCGTAGCTGGAGGGGTCATCCACTCGGGCCAATCCCATGAGATGATGGTTTTTATCTCTGAAATCATCGACGAAAGATTCTATCGCCTTTCTTGAAAGGATCACGTCTCCGTTTAGGCATAGGAAGTTTTCATCTACGTATTCCTTGGCCTTATCTACAGCATCAGCGGTCCCGAGTGCTTTTTCTTGTCTTACATATCTGATGGGTATCCCAGTAGAGTTCAGAGATTGTTTGATCTTTTTACCTTTCCATCCTACCAGTACTATCACCTCATCGACCAGCCCTTCTAAATTATCTATGATCAGTTTAAGTATCGGTTTACCGGCTACAGGGAGTAACGGTTTGGGTCTGTAGGCGGTGAGCGGTCTCATTCGAGTTCCTTCGCCAGCTGACATTATAAAAGCCTTCATCTCATCACCTTTTCTAGGTTATCTTTTTCTTCTTTTTTCAGTTCTTTAAGAGAGTTTTCATCCTTCGCCTCAACTGTCAACCTCAGCTTAGGCTCCGTACCCGAGGCACGTATCAGGCTCCATCCTTCAGATGTTTCCCTTCTGATGCCATCTATAAGATTCAATGAGCTCATAGGGTATTTTTCTTTGTAATTATCCTCTAACTCCTCCATGATCTGGTGACGGTTTTTTGTTCTGAATGAGACCGTTTCCCTTGGGAACGAAGGTTGATATTCGATCATATCATCCAGTTCACCTTCTTCTGCAAGCTCTATGAGTACGGCTGAGGCGTAGAAAGCATCCGGTGCATAGGATATGGGTGGGAATATCCATGTGCCAGAGGGTTCGCCACCGAAGGCCGCATCGTGTTTCTTCATAGCTTCTGCAACGAAGACGTCTCCAACCTTTGTCCTGATCACTTCGTCGGCCACCTCGTCGATGGCCATCGATGCGTTTATCGGGACGACCACCTTTTCCGAGTAAAGAGATGCGAACAAGGTCAGGAGCTTATCTCCTCCAAGGTATCTACCTCTGGAATCGAAAGCGACCATCCTGTCCCCGTCTCCGTCATGTGCGATACCCAGATCCGCACCTGTTTTTGTTACCGCTTTCGATAGACTTGTGAGATTTTTTTCAGTGGGTTCGGGTGGATGGGCTGGAAAGGTTCCGTCGGGATTGGCGTTCAACGTGAAGACATCGCAGCCCATCTCTCTCAGGAAGAAAGGGCTGACGGCACAGCCAGCGCCGTTGGCACAGTCAACGACAACTTTTAGAGAATGATCAGTACCGAATTCTTCTAGAAGGTATTTTATGTAATGATTGACAAGCCCGTGATGTTCTCTAACTCGGCCGACAGAGTCCCAAGGCGGCAGTTTTGATTGGGTTTCCATTTCATATTCAGTTCTCTTCATCTGCTCTGTGTTGAAAGAACTTCCATCTGGATTCCACAGCTTAACACCGTTGTAAGGTGCAGGATTATGGGATGCTGTTATCATTATGCCGCAGTCGTAATCCCTCGCACCGAAAGCTAGTGTTGGGGTGGGGACCATCCCCGTGTCGTAAACATCGGCTCCCTCTGAAGTAAGTCCCGCAGTTACAGCTGATAAAAGCATCTCACCGGATTGACGTGGATCCCTCCCTATAAGCACTCTTTTGTAGTCCCGGCCGATGGCCCTGCCTATCTTGATGGCCAGTTCTGGCGTCAGCTTTTCATTCACGATTCCTCTTATACCTGAAGATCCAAAAAATTTCATGAGTCACCACTTTTGCTATATCTAAAGTCGGAATTACAAATAAAAACTTTGCCGAAAATATTAGAAGGTGACCACAAAACATTAAAATAAACTACTTCTATCTGTGTATAGCTTATAGTGGTCTACATGGCAGAAAAACAACTAACTATCGTTCCCGACAGGAAAAGAGAAAGGTGCGTTACAGGAATAGAAGGTTTGGATACGATCTTGAATGGGGGTATACCTCGAGGGAACTCGGTGCTGGTCACCGGTAGCTGTGGCACCGGGAAGACTACCCTGAGCCTTGAATTCCTGGTTCACGGAGCACTGCAGGGTGAAAACTGTCTTTTCATCTCTGTAACAGAAGCTTCGGAGAAGATGCTCAACAATATCGTACCCTACGATTTTTTCGAAGACAGGCTGATAGACGAAGGAAAACTGTTGTTCGTCGATATGCCCGACATCTATGATGAGATGGACATCCTCCACAAGAGCGAGTTTTCTTTCGAGGAGATAAACGAGATCGTTGAAAGGATAAGCGACCTGGTGGAGAAGGGGAACATAAAAAGATTGGTCGTGGATTCGGTAACATCCGTCTGCTTTCAGCTAAAAACCGAGGAAAAGATAAGGGATTTCATACTGAACCTGATGAAAACACTATCCGCGAAGGGATGCACTTCCATTCTGGTCTCAGAGATATCGCCGGAAGAACCCCGTTATTCTCTGTACGGTGTTGAGGAAGCGATCGCTGATGGTATAGTGATGATGGGCAATCTTGAGAGGCAGGGAGATCTGCTGCGAACACTTCAAGTGGTCAAGATGCGGGGCACGGAGCACTCGAGGGCAAAGTATGTGCTCGACCTCACTCCCGTAGGAGTCTTATTGGTGCCCCTGCTCAAAGGAGGAGGTTTGGAGGACTGATCATATGGTTACTGTAAATGAACTCAGCAAAAAACTAAAAACCCTTGAACCGGGCTCTGCCATAGCACTCAAGTTTGACGTCGATGCATACTTCGAACTGATAACAAGCGTCTGTGATGATTTCGTGAAGAATGGTAAGATGAACGTGATCTACACCACATCGACGATACCAGCGGAGTCCATCATCAATGTACTCGATGCTCTTGAGATCGAAAGGGATTCGATACACTTCACCGATGCCGTTTCTTATATGACCATGGCATCCACAGGAAGGTCCAAGGGAGTGACATTCGTAGAGAGCCCAACCATGCTTGAGTATATCATGCTGAAGGTCGAATACTTGCTCAGGAAGTATCCTGCGGAGGAGAATGCGGTGGTCATAGATTCTATAAACTCGCTGGCTATCCACAATGATAACAGGATACTGGCAGAGTTCCTGCACATCCTTGTATCCAACCTGCGTTCCTACGACTGTTACACGTTGATATTCGCAGTTGCTGAGCAGGAGTCGGAGGATATAGATAACATACTGGCCATGGTTTGTGACGACATAATCGAGGTGACCGCCTGACCCTTTTTTGGATAAATTTTGAGTATGTTTGCGTAAAGCATATATATCTCCCTCCGTTATTATTCAAGCGCTAGGTGTAAAAACCTACAGGAGGACACAACATATGAAAAGAAGAAATATATTGAAAGAAGACAAGGAAGCTGTGTCTCCCGTCATCGCGACCATCCTGATGGTAGCGATCACCGTGGTCCTGGCAGCCACCCTGTGGATGATGCTGGATACGGATGAGGACGTTGGACGGGATCTATACGGTACCACGAGCATAGGAGATAGGAGTACAAGCGGAGGTTGGGTCAGAGTGGATATAGGCAGTCTGAACCCCTCTTCTGTAAACATAGAAGATGTGACGGTTCGACTCTATGATGTAAACGATGAACTGGTCGTCACCTTACGTGGTGAAGAAGACGTGGAAACCGAAAATGATGGAAATTACAATCTTAGATGGACCCGTTTGGAAGACGAGGAATTGACTTCCCGAGCTCGACTTTTTGTGGAGTATGGTGAAGACGAAGATAATCACGACTTCAGCGGTTATGAAGTCGAGATAGTCGCCAGCGGCTACTCCGGTTCACTGACCCGAGAGTTGTAGAACACTTGTCTTCGAACCCGAACTAAAACCCCTTTCCACACCTTTCCTTTTTTTATACAAAATGTTTATATCCTTCTAAAACGGTATATCATCTTACACCGTTTCAAATCAATGGGCCAACCCCGTTGGGAGGACACGACATATGAAAAGAAGAAATATATTGAAGAATGACAAGTCTGGAGTATCCCCCGTCATCGCGACCATCCTGATGGTGGCGATCACCGTGGTCCTGGCAGCCACCCTGTGGATGATGCTGGATACGGATGAGGACGTTGGACGGGATCTTTACGGTACCACGAGCATAGGAGATAGGAGTACGACTGGCGGATACGTCAGAGTGGATATAGGCAGTATCAATCCATCTTCGGTAAACATAGACGATGTAACAGTTAGGCTATATGATGTAAACGATGACCTGGTCGTCACCTTACGTGGTGAAGATGACCTGGATCCTGAAAACGATTACAATCTTAGATGGACCCGCTTGGAAGATGGTCGCCTAACCTCAAGAGGCCGACTCTATGTGGAATATGAGGGAGAACACGACTTCAGCGGTTATGAAGTCGAGATAGTCGCCAGCGGCTACTCTGGATCGTTGACTAGAGCACTGTAAAACACTCGTCTTCGAACATAAAAAAACCCTTTCATTTTCTTTTTTTATACAAAATGTTTATATCTTATCCTGTCATCTATTAATACAGCAGGCGAACGCCTGCAGGAGGACACAACCTTGAGAAGAAACATATTGGGTGAGAAGGAAGCGGTCTCACCTGTGATCGCGATCATACTTATGGTTGCGATAACGGTGGTCCTGGCAGCCACCCTTTGGATCATGCTGGATGCGGATGAAGAGATACGATACGAGCTGTACGGAAGTATGGAGCGTGGAGACTGGAGCAGGAGTCAGGGATACGTTAGAGTAGACATAGGTTCTATGAATCCATCTTCCTTAAGCGTGGAAGAAGTTACGGTCAGACTATACGACGAGTATGACGAGGTAAAAGCCATACTTGAAGGTGAGTTGGAGAATACGACCGAGAACGATGACACATACACACTGCGGTGGGCTCGTACAGACGACACGATAGATTCTACCTCAAGACTCTATGTGGAGTATGGTACGCGAGATGATGCATACGACTTCGAGGGCTATGAGATAGTGATCAGTGCTGACGACTACACCGGCTCTCTGGAGTTAGTGCTCTGAAACACCCTACCCATCCCGCATCAAAACCCTTTCCTTTTTTTTGATCATCCCTAAAGACTATATTGTAGAGCCTACAATGGAAAGGTCGGATGGATAAACTAAAAATCCTGTTGCTCCTGATCCTCATCCTCACCTTGGCAGCCTCCGGATGTCTGGAAGACGAGCTCCCTGAGCCCGGAGATACTCCCGAAGGAACTTTTCACGAGTACGTGGCCAGGGTTAACGATAGAGACGGAGAAGGAGCACTGCGGTGGACCACAGCTTCCTTCATGGAAGGAACGATTTTTGAGGAAGAGAACGAAGAGTTCGTGAAGGCAGTAGATAATGGATACATGAGTATCGTCGATTATGAGATATTAGACGTGGTTCATGAAGAGGACATGACGAGAGATGAAAGCATAAAGGCCCAGGATGTTGCAGATCATGTTGAAGAATATGGGAACGTTTCGGTACAGGAAACTTCGATACTGGAAGTGGGTATAGAAGTCATGTTCGATTTCCCAGATATGGATGAACCGAAGGGTGATGCAGGCATAACCCTGACCACCGCTTTAAAAATAGAAAACATTTGGTATCTTTCCGAGCTGAAGCTTCAACACGCTTATTTTGAAGAGATAGATGGTTCTCTTAGTGTGGACGAACTCGAGGATCATCAGGTTGAATTAGGTCTGATGCTGAACAATCCTTCGTCGGTCAACGAGGGAGATATAATAATACGAGTGTTCGACCAGCATGATCATGAAATGGATCCCGAAGAATTTGATATCCGGTGGTATAATCCAGATGTCAGCTACATGGTTACTACCGGTTCTTCTTTGGAGTTGACCTTCGACGATGTGGATAGTTTGGCAGGGTTCTATGTTGTGATGGAAGTCGAAGGTTACGAAGGCCGGATTTCAAAAACACTTGGTTAATTCTATCGAAGAAACATCGTTAAAAAATTTTCAAAAGTCTTTAATATGTCCTTTCCAATGCTTTTCCGTGATTTTATGAGTGCAAAGAGGAGTTCAAAGGCGAAAGGCGAGAGGATAAGGGACAGGGCGAGCAAAAAAGAAGATAAGGCAAAGATGTTGAAACAGCAGGCAAAATACGAGAAGAAAGCAGCGAGACAGGAAAAGAAGATAGCTTCTTACCAGGACAAGATCAGAAATTACAAAGATAAGATCAAAAAATATCAGCAGAAAATCAAGGATGCGAAGAAACAGGAAAGGGAATACTTAAAAAAAGCCAGAGAGGCAAAACCAAGTAAATAATACTCTCCTTTCTTATATTTTCCAACATAAGTAGATTCAATCTGATAGAAAACCTTCATCATGGGAGAGTGATGAAGGGGGTCATGGAAGTTTTTTCAGGCGTTATCTTGATCCAAATATCTAAATCATCATGTATAACGGTTATCTACAGTGCCTCGTTCTCAAAATCTTTTTATATCTTATGCACTATCTTGGTAGATAGGTGTATATAATGTCAGAAAAGAGTAATAAGATGAAAGAGGGTGCTAAACGAAAATCAGACGCTGCCAAAGATTTGCAGAAAGAGGCAAAGTACGAGAAGAAGGCGGCCAAAGAGGAACAGAAGATAGACAAGTACCATAAAAAAATAGAGGATCTTAAAGAAAAAATCGAAGAATACAAGACAAAAGTAGAGGAATCAAAAAAAAGAAAAAGTGAATACCTCAAAAAGGCTGGAAGAACGAGTTAAATAGTTTCAAGCCGGCCGTCTAACTTACTTTCAATCAAGTTGAGGTAGGCTAACCATTCATCTTTTTTATCAGGTCTTTTGCATAGTCAACCCTGATCTTTCCATCGGAGATCATCTTATCGGCGACCTTTTCAATCAGATCTCCAGAGGCACCGGCTGAAACGGCCATGTTTTTTGCGTGCAACTTCATATGCCCTTTCTGGATACCTTCTGACGCTAGAGCTCTCAATGCGGCAAAGTTCTGAGCTAATCCAACACTCGCAAGCACCATACCCAGCTCACTAGAACTCTCAACTCCCAGTATGTTCAAAGCGGTTTTTGCCACAGGATGTAAAGATGTTGCCCCTCCTATGGTCCCTACAGCCACCGGTATCTCTATGCTTCCCACCAGATCTCCTTTCGAATCACGTTCCCATCTGGTGAGTGGAGCATATCCTCCACCGGTTGCAGCATATGAGTGTGCTCCCGCTTCCACCGCCCTGGTGTCGTTACCCGTGGCAGTGACCACGGCTGTAACTCCGTTCATTATCCCTTTGTTGTGAGTGGCACATCGGTAGGGATCAACCCTCGCGAATTCATAGGCCTGGATGATACCTTCGATAGTTTCTTCACCAAGGGTATCCGAGCTGAAGGCTACTCTAGCCCTCGCCAGTCGTCTATCAGCCATGTTTGAGAGTATCCTCAAGTAGGATCTCCCTCCAGTTATATCCTCTATGCGTGGTGCGAGCGCCTCGACCATGGTGTTGACTGCATTGGCCCCCATAGCGTCTCGACAGTCCACAAGGAGATGCACTATAAGATATGGTCCGAAGGAACTTTCCAGCACCCTCCCCTCCAAACCGACGACACCTCCACCGTGCTCCACGAGTACAGGGTCCTGCTCGTTAGCCAGTTCTATAAGTTCAGAGGTATGTTCGAGCAGTTCTACCCTGGCCCCGTGAGGGTTCGATAGCCCCGTGATCTGTATCTGCCCGATCATCACCGGTTCAGTAGTAGATGCTGAAAAACCACCGCCCTCCCTTGCCAATTTTGCTGCATAGGAGGCAGCGGCGACCACTGAGGACTCCTCTATCACCATCGGTATTAGATAGTCCTCACCATTAATCATGAAATTGGTGGCTATGCCTACAGGCAACTCATAAGTACCTACAACATTCTCTATCATCATGTCAGCATCTTGGTTACTCAATCCCTTCTTCAAAAGGGAAGATATCTCTTCATCGGACAGGTCACATTCGGATCTGATGATCTCTAACCTTTCTTCAAGTTCTTTTCTATGAAATCCGGATAATCTTGAATTTTTGACAGACATGATATCATCTTCAAATATAGGCTAGTTATATATTACGATTCGCATCACCAAAACATTTATCAACGTTCCCTATTTCCCTAAACAGAGTGGATATAATGATTAGGGAATGTGAAGCTCACGGGTATTACCGTAATGAAACGTGTCCCGAGTGCGGTGAGCGTGGGAAGTTTATAATGAGTGAGGAAGAGATGAAGAACCTGGGGAAGACGACAGCGGGGATCTTGAGACACTTTCCAGACAAGTACGGACTTGATATGGATGATCGCGGCTGGGTTGATCTAGAGCATTACATCAAGGCACTGAGAAACCGCCAAAAGAGGTTCCACTGGTTAAGGAGATATCACATGGAAGCTCTGGTAGCAACGGATCCCAAGGGAAGGTACCAGGTAGAGGAGGGTTACATAAGAGCTACCTATGCACATTCAGTCGAAGTGGAACTCGATCACCCGACTGAAGGTATTCCGGATATACTTTACTTTCCAACTACTGAAAAAGAGAGCGAACTTCTTCTTGAAGGCGGTATCAAAGCCTCCGACAGAACATATGTACACCTTAGCGAGACCTATGAATCAGCTGTAGGTGCGGGGGTCGTAAGAACTGAAAATCCAGTTATCCTTGAAGTCGATGCATCCTCAGCTCTTGAAGATGGGGAAAACATAATGAAAGCAGGAATCAGTGTTTACATCGCAAAGGAAGTGAAACCAGAATATCTCACCTTAAGTGAAAAACAGCCAGACGAAGAAGAGATAGCGGGGTATACTGAGGAAACCAAAAAGCGAGAAGACAGAGCTAAGCGGGGTTGATGCTGACCACGTTATTTCCTCTCAATACTATAGTTCCAATCCTTCTCCGTCTTTCTTCCGTTTGTTCAGTAGTATCGTCGAGGACGAGGTTCATGTAATCGTCATATCCTCTCAATACACCACTCAATACCCTTCCATCTTTCAATAATAATTCTATCCTTTCACCAAGGGAGTCGTTTAGGAACTTTGTAGGTTTGGTCATATTACCCGCATTGAATCAACTTTGTTTTAAAAGTTTTGTTACTTCCTCTAAGTCTTCCTCCACATTCTCTCTTCTATCGTCCAATCCTAACCTGCTGTAGATTTCCAATGCTCTCTCCATATGCTGATTTGCCTTTTCAAACTCCTTCAATTCCTTTTCAGCCTTCCCTAGCTCGTGAAAAGCATCGGCTAGATATCTAGGGATACCGAGATCCTCTAATTTTTCTATACCCTTTTTCAAATGCCTTGCAGCTTTTTCATACTCTCCTTTCTCGACGAAGAGCTGTCCGTACTTTATCTGTGCCCCTGCTTCACCGAAGGGGTCCTGCTGCTCCTTCAACATCTCGATAGACCTGAGCAGGGCTTCCTCAGCAGATTCGTAATCCCCCATATAGATGAATGACTCTCCGAGGTTAAATAGCGACCATGCTTCCATGTTTGGAAAGCGGTGTTCAGCAGCCATCTCTCTGCTCTGCTGGTAGTACTCAGAAGCTTTTTCCCAATCTTTTTTCAGGGAGTAAACTACGCCGGTGTTCATCCTGAGAACAGTTCTTTTATAGTGCTTATCGGATTTATCAAATATCTCATCCGCTTTTTCATAAAACTTGATACTCTTGTCATATTTTTCCATCTCACCGTAGAGGTCACCAAGGCTTGAGTAGCAAACAGCCAATGCATTCTTATCGTTCATTTCTTCGTATAGGGCGAGTGCTTTTTTAAAGTAATTTTCAGCGTGTTCAAATTTTCCACGTCTCCATGAAATTATACCCTTCTTATCGAACAGATCACCGATCTTACCTCGGAACTTTTCTCTCTCAGACAAATCGAATGCCTTGTTGATCCATGTTTCAGCATCATCCAACTCTCCTATCTCCAGATGGCAGTGGCCTATGTTGATCATACCCTCCAAAATAAGTTCTTCTTTTTCTACCTCCTCAGCAAGCTTTAAGGCCTTATTGTAGTGTTTCCAACTCTCATCCATATTTCCGAGTGAGAGGGTCACATCACCCAGTTCGTGAAGAAGTTTGCACTTCTTGATGATTTCTACAAAACCCTCTTTTTGGGTTTTAACGTTGCTGAGTTGATTCAAAAGACTATAACGGCGGATACTGTTCTTGACTTTTTCAGCTTTACTTACTCCCATGAAGTACCTTACCGCTTCGAAAACGTTATCGGATAAAGTATCCAAGTTTTCGTATCCTAGCTCAGATGGTGGGACCCCTAGGTCCCAGCATTGCTTTTCATAAATGCTTTCACCTAGATCACCCAATTCTTTTCGCAAGGTCTCCCTGACCTTGTGACTGACCTCCTTTACCATGACAAATCGATGTGAGATTGTTTTTAATTATAATAAATTTACTGTAATCCATCATAGAGCTTTTTTGTTAATGATGTATTCCGCCAGTAGAAGTGGGACCGCTATCCAAATCACTAGTAATGCTAGTAACCCCCAGGTCTGGTAGAATTCGGGATGTTCCGCAGCCCTTGTCCCTCCCAGTTCGATGGCCATGTAGTCCCGTAAAGCGGTAAGATTGGTAGCTAATAGGGAGTACCACACCACCACAGGATTAATGAGTTGAAGCGCGAAGTACCATGTCGGAGTGGGCTTGTCGGTTGTTAGTGCATCCCATCCAAAGCTTAGTTCGGCTACAAAGTACATCAAGAACAACCACAGTATGTTGAAAAGGAAGAAAAAGAAGACCGAACCGGCCATTGAAGAATTGTTGCTGGTAAAATAGGTGGAGCACAATAGAGAGAGAGATAGGAAAACTCCTCCCATCAGCACGGAAGAGAGGATGAAAAGGTAGTACTCGCTCCATATCATGTGCTCAACCGTGAACGCGATGACCACACCTCCTACTGCAAGTCCTCCTGCCACGCAGAGGGAAAGAACCGCCCACAATCCTAAAAATTTTCCACCTATAACCTCGCCCCTATCTAGAGGGTAGGACATCAATAGTTCCAAGGAACCGTCCTCCCTTTCCTGTACAACCGCTCCGAAACCTAGTACTATTCCAAGGACAGCCCCCATGTACTCCATATAGGCCACAAGATAGACGATGGTCTGCTCGTACCCTCCCCAGTCACCGTTTCCCACTGCCGCACCGAAGTAGGAAACGAACACCGATAATAGTACGAATATGGAAAAGATCGCTATGACCCATCCGTTTCTTAGACAGGCCTTCACCTCCTTTTGTGCTATATTGATCATCCGAGACCACATATCTTTTGAAAAAAGCCCTTTAAGATAGTCAATCATCTCGCTCCCTCCGTCAGTTTAACGAATACCTCTTCGAGGTCAGGTTCGTGTACATTTAGATCACGGACATCTATCCCCTCATCGATCAACATCTTGATTATCCCGATCTTGTCACTACCTTTACCGTAGGTAATCAATTTGCCATGGAGAATCCTTGACCTGCGGGCTTCTTCAGTTTCTTTCAGTAACTCTAGCGCTTTTTTCTTCGGATATGCGTCTAGTATCAAGCGGTCCTCGAGTTCAAGGTCATTTACCAGCGAATCAACTTTATCCTCGACCAGCATCCCTCCGTCGCTTATTATACCTACCCTGTCACACACCTCCTGAGCCTCTTCAAGGACATGGCTGGAGAGTAGTATTGTAACTCCCTTTTTCTTCAGATCTTTGATCTTTTCCTTAACCCATTTTCTGACGTTGGGATCTAGACCGGAGGTGGGCTCGTCCAAAACCAATAGCCTTGGTTTACCAATAGATGCCTGAGCCAATCCCAGCCTTTGCAGTTGACCTCGAGAAAGGTTCTTCACTAACTGTCCTTTGAACCGCTCAAGCTTGAACTCGGTTATGACTCTGATACACTCTTTTTCAGCTAAGCCTTTGATCCTGCAAAAGAATCTGATATTCTCTTCAACTGTCATCCTACCATATAATGACACCTTTTCAGGCAGATAACCGATCTTCGATCTGCTGCTGCGTGTTAGATCCTCTCCAAAGACTTTCACCTCACCTTCGTCACCTTCTAGCAGACCCATTATCACTCTCAAGGTCGTGGTCTTACCGGCACCATTTGGCCCAAGAAAACCGTATATTTCTCCCTCCTTCACCTCCATGTCAACCCCGCCTAGGGCAACTATTGGTCCGAAAGTCTTTTTGAGATTCTTAACCTCTACGGCATTCATCGATAACCATATAATCAAGGCACTAATAATTATTTTTGATATTCAACCATACTGAGTGGTTTACAGGTCTTTCCCCCCTCCCCACACCAGATCCCATCTTTATAGCATCCTCTACGAATCTTCGTGAAATCGTCACGGCCTCTCTCATATCTTTGCCCAGGGCAAGCAAGGCGGTTATCGCTGCAGAATACGTGCATCCACTCCCGTGCTTGTTTCCTTCAAATTCCTCTCCTTTTAACAATTTCACTTCCTTTCCATCGTGGAACACGTCTATGACCTTTTCATCGAATTCACCACCCTTTACCACGACGCTCCGTGCACCTTCATCTATCAACAATTCAGCAGAGTGGACCATATCTTCTATTTTACGTATTCTAATACCTGTCAACACTTCCACTTCTCTGATGTTAGGGGTCAAGAGTTTGGCACGAGGCACTAGTTCTGACGAGTATAGATCGACTGCATCCTGTTTCAACAGCATATCGCCTCCCTTGGTCACCATGACCGGATCGACAACAGGCTCCAGAAAGAACTCGTCTACTCTCTTCACTACCTCCCTTATTATGCCTCTGTTTGAGAGCATACCGGTTTTTACAGCATCTGTACCTATATCAGTGAGCACCGCTTCGATCTGAAGTCCTACCATCTCTGGTGGTATGTCTTGTATGCCTAGAACACTCCTGGTATTCTGGGCGGTTATCGACGTTATTACGGAACTACCGTAAACCCCGAAAGCGGTGAAGGTTTTCAAGTCAGCCTGCAGCCCAGCACCTCCTCCAGAGTCTGAACCTGCTATGGTCATAGCCCTGGCAGTATTTTTCATAATTTGAAATACGATATGTTGGATATTAAATCTATTGAAATAGGTTTTTTATCTTAAAGCTCCTCTTCTTCTAACTCTTGCAGACTTTCTTCTCCCTTTTGGCCGTGTTCATCCCTGATCCTTTCCCTCTCAGGCTTTATCACTCCCAGATAGTACATCGTACCGAACATCACTGCAACCAACAGTAGTATCGAGATGATTATCAGGGTGGTCCTTGATAAGAGCGGACTTTCAAAGGTGAATTCAACAGAAACGGTATCCGTGTTTCCCGCTCTATCATGTGCACGGACCTCTACCGTGTGTTCACCTTCATCCAATCCATCTAGCTCGTATGAAGTGTCCGTTCCAACATCTATCCATTCATCCTGGTTGACACGTACCTCATATCTCTTTATACCCGACATATCATCTTCTCCGCGCCATTCAACTAACACAGACTCCCTGTGCAACCTTTCACCCTCCTCTGGGGACGTGATCTCTATCGAAGGAGGGGTCCTGTCAATCATGAAGGATACATCATCCTCTGCAGTATGACCTCCCTCGTCCTTCACACGCACATGTACGGTGTAGAGCCCATCGTCTAAATCTATCAAAGTGTGTTCATTTTCTGAATGAGCTTCTTCCCATATTTCACCATCCAGACTTACGTTGTATTCGACGATCTCTGTGATATTTGGTACGGTTTCCCACTGGATCGTTACCTCCTCGTGGTTGAGCATATCATCATCTAAAGGAGATATAATCTTGATATCCGGGGGGATTGTGTCGACTATAAATGAAACACTATCAGTGTCTTCCCTACCATTTTCGTCTCTGACTCGTACGTATACTGTGTTTTCACCATCTTCCATGTCTCCAAAGGTGTGTCGGTCATCCCTTTGAGCTCTTGTCCACTCATCACCGTCCGTGCTCACCGATATCTCGACCACTTCGTTATAGCTTATTATATCCCATTCTATAAGAACTACATTAGTGTCCACTACTTCCCCCTCCTCCGGGGATATTATTGTTACCTCAAGGAGGGGTGCGATAGCGAAGTGATCTCGACTCATATCGCTGTCTGTTAGTTCGTTTTCGTCCTCCACGTAGACCTTTACCAGCACCTCTTCACTCGGTTCATCAGGTATCGTCCACAGATAACTGCTCTCTCCTTCTAGTCCCGAGGTGATGTCTTCCCACTGCTCTCCTCCGTCCGTACTGTATTCAAGACTTACATGGGTTATTTCGCCGTCCCCTTCTTCTATCTCCCACCTTATCTCTTCCTCCGTATCCACAAACCATGTCTCTCCTCCAGATGGTGAAGTGAGTTCAACGGTGGGATGTAGATGGTCTGCAGTGGTGAAGGACCAGGTGTTGGAGGTGGCTATCGTCTCTCCGTCGTCACCTTCAGCATACCACGAGTAGCTCGTACTCTTTTCCAAACCATCCCAAACCGTCTTGGCTCGACTACCGCTCGCTACCTCTTTATCTTCACCTATCAAAGTGTCATCCGAAGCATCGTAAAAGGAAACACCCATCTCTTTTCCATCGGTATGGACCACGTATACACTCAATTCAGGATCGGTTCTAGCTTTCTCCTCACCATCCCTGGGAAGAGGGTCTAGAGGTCTGTTGTCGTGATGTATAACAAGGGTGCTTACAACATACTCCTCTTCAGGATCCTCGTCGAGATGAGCAACAAATCCGACAGAAGCAAAATCAACCAATGTTTCCGTATTATCTTCTGCCAAGGGCACTTCTATCTGCTTGCTAAAATACCCCTCTTCATCGGTGGTCGTACTCCACTCGGAGCTTGGTATCGCTCCTTCTGGGAGCCATATAGTGATATCTTCTTCCGGGTATTCTGGGAACTCTCCGTAAACAGTGATCTCTTCAGTCGCATACGCTTCATAAGGATCGAATGAAAGCTTGTTGGTTGTCTCATAGGTATGAAAATCTTTCAAAACCATGACCCTGTAACTTTCTTCCGTATCCCATACTTCTTTCACATAAGACTGAACTTCGGGGGAATACCATCTATATTTGTATCCTTCATCGAGATCGGTAGTCAGGTTGAAAACATCGAAGCTTCCCGCGGGAACGCTTATAGTCGAAGTGGCGGGGATGGTAGTCTCACCTTTTACAGTGATGTTCTCGTCGAAACTCTCGGTGTCGTTGCCTATCCATCCCGCATCGTAGGAATAGTATCCTTTTGAACGCATCGTAGTATTAGCCCAGAAAAGTTCGTTTTTAGACAAAGGGAAATCGTAGTCCTCCACCACGGGTTGGTAACTGTTGGTCATCTTTATCTCTATATCTAGATCATTACCTAAAGCCTGCCCCTCTATATGTCTATGCTGAGCATCGATCACAACTCCCAGATCGCTCATCTTACAGAAAATATAGCCTTCAACTACACCTCCGGTTATATCGATAGAGATGCCTTCTACTTCCCCCTCCCCTTCCAAAACTTCTCCTTCGAGGGTTAGATTGTAACCGTAATATTCTGTTTCATTATAGCTCAGATATTCAACAGCATCTACTGTGTAAGTGAGCTCTTCTTTCAGGTAGATCCAGTCGTCGCTGTCGGTGTAGTTATACCATATTTCATGATCGTATGCCCAATAAGAACTAGTTATCCAAGTGGGTATATCAGTACTTTCCATCTTTAATATCTCATCTTCCAGCACATCGACATCTTCTGCATTTGTAATAAAAAGGGTATTTACTACTGAGGATAAGATAAACAAAAGTATGATCATGGTCGATAGAGCTGTCCGACCGTCCCTTTCATCAGGATCGTTATTAAGCATCTATTGTGTTAGATTGTTTTTTTTCCACCATAAAACTTTCGTTTGGTATTCTACAGACATATCCATCGGAAAACTTATTTTATTCTTTTCATTCCTATCGTCAGGTGTTGACTTTGACACTAAAAGAATTGAAAGGAAAATTAGAACGAGGAAAGGCGGTTGTTTGTATAGTCGGGATGGGCTATGTGGGATTGCCCTTGGCCAAGGCATTTTCGCCCCACCTTGAGGTGATAGGATTCGATATAAATGAGGATAAAATCTCAAAGCTGAAAGATAGATTGAAGGGCCTGACTCTCACTTCTGATCCGGAAAGCATATCGAAGGCGGATTTTGTGATAGTTTGTGTGCCCACCCCCGTAAAGAGAACAAAAGAACCGGACCTGACCTTCGTTGAGTCAGCATCCGAAATGGTGGGAAAGCACATGAGTAGAGGTTCAGTGGTGATCTACGAGAGCACCGTATACCCCGGTGTAACCGAGGAGGTCTGTCTTCCGATCTTGGAAGAAAAAAGTGGGTTGGAAACAGGGGTCGATTTTTACGTCGGATACTCCCCCGAGAGGGTAAATCCAGGGGATGAGGAACACGATGTTGATAAGATAACCAAAATCGTGGCGGGAATGACCCCTGAAGTGGGTTCGCTATTGAAAAAACTCTACTCGATGGTGACCGATGCTTATTTGGCCGCAGATATTAAAACGGCCGAGGCGGCGAAGGTAATCGAGAACGTTCAGCGTGATCTGAATATAGCTTTGATGAACGAGCTTTCAGTGATATTTTCTAAGATGGGTATCGATACAAACGCAGTTCTGGATGCAGCAGCCACCAAGTGGAATTTTCATCGTTACCATCCAGGGCTAGTGGGAGGACACTGTATTCCCGTGGACCCCTATTATCTAGTTTACAAGGCCAAGGAACTGGACTACCACCCTCAGGTGATACTAGCCGGTCGTTCGATAAACGACCAAATGCCCAAGCACGTTGCATGGCAGTCCATCAAGGCCATAAACAGGACAGGTAAGGGGCTGAAAGGCTCAAAGGTGCTGATAATGGGACTTACTTACAAGGAGAACGTTCCTGATACTCGCGAATCTCCTGTGAGGGCCCTGGTGAAGGAACTGAAGGAGTTCGAGCTGGATGTGTACGGATATGATCCACTGATATCCGATAAAGAGATCGAGGGATTCGGAGCTAAAATCAGTGAATTGGAAAGAGATAAGTTCGACTGCATAATCATAACCGTAGCTCATGAACAGTTCAAGAAGCTATCTCTTGATGAGCTGAAGGACAACATGAATGAAAGTCCAGTTCTTGTTGATATCAGGGGCCTGTTCGAGCAAAAGGCATGTGAAAAAGAAGGTATCGAGTATGTGACGTTGTGAGTGGTTCAAAATATTTGACAAATCGGATAGGGAAAGAATTATATATACTCAGACTTATCTCCGCTCCACCTAAGTAAGGGATTTAAATGATACTGATGAACAGCGTGATAGCTAATGCGATTAGTGGTTTAGATAAATTTGCACCTCTGGTCGATGAATGGGAACCAGTAGGATGGGGCTTGGCAGGTGCCGCCTGTCTTCTGGTACCCATAATCACCTTCATAATCTGGTTAGCTATCGCAATATGGATGTACAAAGACGCGAAGAAAAGAGACGAAAATGCAGTACTTTGGCTGATCATCGGATTGATACTCGGTTTGATCGGGTTGATAATCTGGATTGTTGTACGACCAGACATGGATGAAGTGATGCGCAAGAGAAGAGAAAAACAGCAGTACCAACAACAACAGTACCAACAGCCACCCCCACCTGGACAAGGCGGAAACAACTGGTAGAGCGTCACCTAAACCTTTTCCACATCTCTTTTTTAATTTATTAATTATCATAGTTAGAAAAAGAGTTATATATGGATCATCATATATACTCAAAAAAGGTGTAAGAAGATGTTTGAGATGATGATCGATAAAATCGATTTAATATCTGCTTTGAACTATCCTATATTACAGCAATTTGAACCGATTGGAATAGGTCTAGCTGGTCTTGCCTGCCTGTTACCTATTTTAGGTATTGTAATCTGGATAGCCATAGGTATATGGATGTATAAGGATGCAGAGAAAAGAGACGAGAACGGAGTACTTTGGCTGATCGTCGGTCTTGTAGCCGGTATCATCGGAGTTATAATCTGGTTGGTGGTTAGACCCGATATGGATGAGGTGATGCGTAAGAGAAGAGAGAAACAGTGGCACCAACAACAGTATCAACCTCCGCCACAGCAGCAGTACCAGCAACAATATCAACCACCACCAAAGCAAGACCAAGACAAGTAGTGAACATCCCAACTTCTTTCTCTCTTTTTTTAAGGACTCCTCCACAAATTATTTAAGAGGGACCTATTCTCCGCTCCCTGTCGTAAATGACCCTCAAGGATGAAAGGAGCCCACCATGATGATCCCATCCCGCCTGACGAGGAAAGACGTTAGCTCCGTTATTGTGTATATATTGTGTTTTCTGGTCATCATACTGGTCAGCGTTCTATCGCCACCTTTTGGTCTGCCTGACGCTGGTTTTAAAATGCTCGGGATAGCCATCGTGGCAGCATTATTGTGGTCCTCTGAAGCCATACCTATCCCTCTTACCGGTTTCGTGATAATTCTTTTACAGCCACTTTTGGGCATCACCGACCTTCCCAGTGCTCTAAGTTATATAGCACATCCCGTGAACTTGTTGATATTCATAGGCCTATCCCTGGGAGTTGCCATGGGCAAAGTTGGGTTGGACACAAAGATAACTGTTGAAGCTCTGAAGCTGGGAGGGACCGAGGTGAAAAGATTGTTGATGGTGATGATGGTGGTGGTCGCCTTTCTTTCGATGTGGATAGCTAACACCTCTGCAGTAGCGATCATGGTGCCCATAGCTGTTGGCATAATCAGGTTAGCAGAGAAGAATTATGAGAATATTGGTAAACTGTTCACCATCGGTATCGCATATGCGGGGACCATCGGTGGGATGGCAACACCCGTAGGGACCACGCCGAACCCCATAACCATCGGTTTTTTGAGCGATATGGCGGATATCGATATAACCTTCCTCGACTGGGTTATGATAGGTTTACCTTTCGTGGTCGTGCTCCTGCCTTTGGCATGGTATGTATTGCTTCGTATTTTTCCTCCTGAAGTCGATGAGGTGGAGATAGGATCTATAAGAGAGAAGGAGAGGGAGGTGACGACCAGTTTTGAAGACCCTGAGGTTCGTAAATTCCTAGTGATCTTCTTACTTTTGGTCCTATTGTGGATACTCGATTCTTTTCTCACTTTACCCGGTAACTGGCTTTATATGGTCTCCCTCTTCGGTATAATCCTGCTGTACTTCCCTAAATTGGGTGTGCTGGGATGGGAGGATACTAACAAGATAAGCTGGGGCACGCTGATCCTGATAGGGGGTGGTCTGTCGCTCGGTGGCGGTTTAGTGGCTACCGGTGTTGTAGAATGGATAGTCGATCTATTGATCCCCATGATGCACGACCAGCCCTTGATGTTCATAGCCCTGGCGATAGTGATAGTCACCAGTTTGAGTACTCTGGTGTTCTGCAGTCTTACTGCAACCTCTTCCACCTTCGTTCCTATAGCGATAGCCATCGCTATACAGTTCAACATCAACCCGATAATCCTTGCAGCTGCGGCGGGGATCGCTTCATCCTTTGCTTTCCTGCTGCCTGCGAACACACCTCCTAATGCCATCGCACATCAATCGGGATATTTTGACAGCAAAGATATGTTCAAGGCAGGGATAGTCCTGCTGTTGTTATCCATCGCAGCATTTCCGATAGTATATCTTCTCGTTTGGCAGTGGATCTTCTGATAGAAACTTTATAAGCCCCGATTTCAATAGGTAAAAACATGACATATGGAATCGGTAACACTTCTTTGGTTAGGGCAGAGGTGTTGGAAGAGCTCCTCTCTATCGATGAGCTGTACCTCAAACTAGAGGGTGAGAATCCTACTGGTACCCATAAAGACCGGTTGGCAATACAACATGTCGATGATGCCATAATAAGAGGTTTTGATACGATCACCGTAGGGTCATGCGGCAATTACGGAGTAGCTATGAGCTTCGTCGCCTGTAAATCGAACTTGGACTGTGTTGTATTCATGCCGAAAAATTACTCGGGAAGCTGTACAACACAGCTCAACGAGTATGGTGCGGAAATACGCAGGGTAGAAGGAGGATACGAAGAAGCGGTGATGGCTAGTAGGGATTATGCAAAGGAAGAGGGATGGTACGATGCGAATCCGGGCAATAAGAACACCCCGACATCCATGGTGGCCTATGTTGATATATCTGACGAGATACAGGAACAGCTCAAAGAAACCCCAGCATCCGTATCGGTCCCGGTAGGGAACGGTACGACGTTAGCAGGGATACATCTGGGATTTAGATTGCTGTGGCACAAACATCGTGCCAAAACGATACCTCGGATGATAGGAGCTTCGAGCAAAGGTAACAATGCGGTCATTGAGAGCTTTTCTATAGGTCTGCAGGAGATGGTGGATCTTTCTCCTGAAGATATCGATGAGACCGTGGTCAACGAACCTCTGTTGAACTGGCATTCTTACGATGGTCAAGAGGCTCTCAATGCGATCTACGACACCGATGGCTTGGCGGTCGGGCTGACGGATGAAGAGCTGCTCCACTATCAAAGGCTCCTCAAGAAAGAGAAGGTGGATGCCCTTCCAGCTTCTGCAGCGGCTCTAGGTGGATTAAAAAGATTTTTAGAGGAGAACCGATTAAAAGGAAAGCACGTTGTCGTGCTAACATCAGGTGTTAAAAATGTTCGGGATTAAAGAAAGGATACCTGCACTCATATTTGCAGAGGGAGAATTTGGAGGATTGGATGGTAAAACCGCGAACGGACTTGTAAGGTTTTCACCAAAATACGAGATAGTAGGAGTCATAGACAGCACTCAAGAGAACGAGTACGTGCACCAGGTATTGGGTGATGTGGAAGAAGAGATACCCATTTTCTCCACGCTCGAGGACGCTTTGGATAACGTGTTAAAAAAGCCGAAAGCCTTTATCAATGGGATCGCCAGAGATGGAGGGGCGTTCCCATACGAACATAAAGACATCTTTTTCAAAGCGATGGATAACGGGATGGACGTAGTGACCGGTACGCAGGATTATCTTACCGATGATGAAGAGTTTGTTCGGAAGGCTAAGGAATCTGGTGTGGACATCTGGGACGTTAGAAAGCCTGTCGATGAAGCTCACTTCATTTCAGGAAAGATACGGAAGGAGGGGTTGCCACCGAGGATACTGCTGGTTGGTACTGACTGTGCCATAGGAAAACGAACAACATGTGTCAAGATTTACAAAGAGCTGAGGGAACGCGGATACAATCCTGCGTTCATCGCCACAGGTCAGACAGGTTTGATGCAGGGAGCTAAGTACGGAACACCACTCGATGCGGTAAAAGGTGATTTTCTCAGCGGAAAGGTGGAGCACGAGATATGGAAAGCTTCTGAGGAAGCGGATATTATCATAATCGAGGGCCAGGCTTGTATAACTCACCCTCAGGGGGGTGTACCATTAGCACTTCTTAAGGGTTCTCATCCTCACGGGGTGATAATACAACATGCCCCAGGACGTGAACATCTAGACGGTCTACCAGATTTTCCACCGCCGGATTTAGATGCAGAATGGTTGACGGTAGAGTTCTTTTATCCCGGAGTCATATTCGCCATCACGATCAACCACGAGAACGGTATCGATCCCGACGAATGGGTTGATACTTACGAAAAGAAGTATAATGTTCCTGCAGCCGACGTACTCGTTCATGGGGCAGGAAAGATCGTTGATGAAATAGAGAGGAAATTTTTGAAGGACCATGACTGAAGATATAGAGTATGTAGAGGCCCACATCCACGAGCAGGATAAAAAGAAAGAGTATTTTGAACTGTTCTATTCTCACCTTCACCATTATATCTCTAAAAAAGAGCTCAAAGAGGATGTGCTTTACTGCTTCGAAAAGGGAAGGGTTCTCGCTGCTTATAACAAAGACCGGATGGTGGGTGCTGTTTGTGGAGTACGGACCCCATTCTTCGATTCTTTCCACGTTGCTCACCTGGCGGTCGAGGAGGATTTTCGGGGAAAAGGCATAGGTGGAGAATTGATGGATAGGATAGTTCCAACTGGCTCTAATGCATCTGTTCACCTCAATGTGGAGAATGAGGAAACTCAACGTTTCTACAAACACATCGGTTATGTCTCCACCCATATACGATTTCTCAAAAAGTGACCGATTTTTCCAAGCCCCTTTACCGAAATATTTATATAGAACCTCTAACTAATTACTTAATGCAAACATTACAACAAGGTGTTGTAAAATAGAGGTGATATAGATGGCAAAAGAAGAAAAAGAGGAAATCGAGGTCGAAGAGAAAAAAAAGGAAGGTGAAAAAGAGGAACCCCATGAGCTGATGAAACGGCCCAAAGATCTATTCGAATCAGATTGGTTCCCGATGGATTGGTCAGACTGGATGGATAGACCGATTACGGAGATGGACAGAGTGTTTGATGAATTCGACAGGACGTTCAGAAAGTATTTCGGCAGTCCCCTTCGCCGCAGAAGAAGGATGATCCCAGAATTCAGGAGACCGGTCTTGGATATACAGGACAGGAAAGACCATTATTTGCTCGAGGCTGAGCTTCCAGGTGTTTCAAAAGATGATATAAACGTTGAGATCGAAGATGACAAGTTGAGCATCAAGACCGAGCAAAAGAAGGAAAAGAAAGAAGAGGGCGAGGGCTATGTACGGCATGAAAGAGGTTACCGGTCATTCTACAGGGAGATAGCTTTACCAGATGACATCATCACCGATAAAATCAAGGGAGAACTGAAGAACGGAATACTAAATATCAAGATGCCGAAGAAGGAACAAGAAAAGAAAGAACCAAAAAAAGTCGAGATAAAGTGAGGGGGATAATATTTCCCCCTTATCTTTTTCCAGGAGTGGATTCATGACCCTCGAAGAATTCGATGAGATGTTGAAGCTCTTACAGAATCCCACACGAAGAAGGATACTGGATATACTCTCTCGTGAGGAGCACTACCCCCTTCAGTTATCAAGAGCGCTCAACAGCAGTCAGCAGGCTGTATCGAAACATCTGAAAGATATGGAGGATAAAGGGATCGTTGTCTCGAAGGTGTCAAAAAGTGAAAGAGGTGGACCACCTACGAGGAGATACACGGTGAACAGGAAGTTCTCACTGAGGATCGATATCGGTCCCTCACTGTTCGAGACCAGAATGGACAACATAGCTGGGAAGAGGGTCAAGGAGTATTCCCATCTCGAGGACAGGTTGGATGTAGGTACGGATGATCGCTTCCTGGAAGAGAGTCGGCGTCTCATAGAAGATATCGATTCGGAGATGAAGGAATTGGAAAAGAAGAGAAAGTATCTTCTTTCGCTCAAGGAAAGGACTCTTGATAAGGCCTTTAGTTATATTCACGATAACTTTGATAATTATCTGCAGAGGAATGTTCTTTATTACGTTATAAGATCGGGAAGGACCGATCCAAAGATCATAGCTAGGGACTTACATATGAGAGAAGATGATGTTGAACTCTTGATAAATGAAATAAAAGAAGAGCTGGATATATGGTAAGGTGACCGATATGGTTAAGAAAGATGAAGATGAAGAAGAGGAATACTCCCGTGGAAGAAGAGATCCTTTCAGGGATTTCTTTGGGTTCACGGATATCGAAAAAGAATTTCAAAAGATGCAGGAACTTGCCGATGAGCTGATGCGTAGGGGTCTCTCGGATGAGGAAAGAAATCCTTTTGTCTACGGATTCTCTTTAAAAAGAGGCCCTGACGGAACACCGAAGATACAGGAATTCGGAAATGCTAGGGGATACTTCGGTAAGAGAGAACAAGACGAAAAGACTGAGTGGACTCCATTGACAGATGTGCAAGATCAGGGCGATGAGATCTTGGTCACGGTGGACATACCTGGCGTTGAGAAAGAAGATATCAAGTTGGAGTCTAGGGATCACACTCTGATAATTGACGTGGACGGAGCTCGCAGATACAGGACTAGGATCGATCTTCCGTCGGAAGTGGAAGCAGGCGAGTCCGAGGCGAGCTATCACAACGGTGTTTTAGAGGTAAAATTAAAAAAGAAGGACCAAACTGGCGAGAGAATCGAGATAAAGTGATGAAAATGACAGAGGAAGAGAAAAGCGAAGAGCAAAACTCAAAAGAAGGCTCCTCAGAGGGCGAAGAGGACGGGCAGGTATCACTTGAGGAAAAGATAGAGCAGCTCGAATCCGACCTCAAGAGAGTGATGGCCGATTTCGAAAATTACAAAAAAAGGATGATAAAAGAGAGGACACGCTTGGTTCAACAGGCGAATGAGAGTCTTATGAAGGATCTTATCGAGGTAGTAGATGATCTCGAAAGGGCTGTCGACACCAAGGGTTCTTCAGAAGACGATGGTATAGGTATGATACATAAGAAGTTCAAACGGATAGTAGAGAACCACGGACTCCAGGAGATAGATGCTGAAGGGGAGGAATTCGATCCTTTCTTCCATGAGTGCTTGGTTTCGGAGGAAGTGGGAGAAGAAGAACTGGACGATGTGGTATTGGAACAATTCGAGAAAGGTTACAAATTAAATTCTAAGGTCATAAGACCAGCTAAAGTTAAAGTAGGAAAAAAAGCAACTGATGAAGAGGTGAATGAAGATGTCTAAAATATTAGGAATAGATTTAGGAACGACGAACTCAGCGATGGCTATAATGGAAGGAGGAGAACCAACTTTGATCCCCAATTCAGAGGGGAGTAGGACCACTCCTTCTGTTGTGGCTATAAAGCAGGACGGTGAACGGTTGGTAGGCGAGCTTGCCAAAAGGCAAGCAGTGAAAAACCCAGAAAGAACAGTGGCTTCCATCAAGAGAAAGATGGGAACTGACCACAAGGTGACTATAGATGGCAAAGAATACACTCCAGAAGAGATCTCTGCCATGATCATACAGAAGCTGAAGAGGGATGCTGAAGAGTATCTCGGTACTAAATTGGACCGGGCCGTTATCACCGTTCCAGCTTACTTTAATGAACCTCAAAGAGAGGCCACCAAGACGGCGGGAGAGATAGCAGGCTTCAAAGTTGAACGGGTATTTAACGAGCCCACCGCCTCAGCTATGGCGTATAAGATGGGTGAAAAGGGTGCGGAAACCATACTCGTTTATGATCTGGGAGGAGGTACATTTGACGTGTCCATCCTTGAAGTTGGAGAGGGTGTCTATGAAGTTCTTGCGACCTCCGGTAATACTCAACTGGGTGGCGACGACTGGACAGAGCGTATAGTTGATTGGTGTATAGACAGATTCAAGAAAGATACGGGTATCGACCTTAAAAAGGACCGGGAGGCATTACAGAGGGTGGTAGAAGCCTCAGAAAAGGCAAAGATCGAACTATCATCCCGCCAGAAAACAGAGATCAATCTTCCTTATATCACTGTTGGGGCAGATGGACCAGAACACCTTGACCTGGAGTTATCTCGAGGCAGATTCCAAAACATGACTACAGACCTGGTGGATAAGACTAAAGGACCGGTTAAAACGGCTATGGATGATGCAGGGTTATCTCCTTCTGATATAGATGAGATCATCCTCGTTGGCGGTTCCACTCGACTTCCGGCAGTTAGAGACTTTGTGGAGGAATATTTCAATAAAAAACCCCACATGAAGATCAATCCTGATGAATGCGTAGCTATCGGTGCAGCAATCCAAGGAGGCATAATGTCTGGAGATGTTAAGGATGATATAGTGCTGCTAGACGTCACCCCTCTCACTCTCGGTGTAGAAACCCTAGGAGGTGTCGTAACCCCTCTCATAGAGAGGAACACGACCATCCCTACTGAGGAAAGTAAGATATTTACAACCGCTGCAGACAATCAGACAACAGTAGATATTCATGTCGTACAAGGTGAGAGAGCCATGGCAAAGGACAACCACAGCTTGGGCAGATTCCAGCTAACGGGCATCCCTCCAGCACCCAAGGGTATACCACAAATCGAGGTCACTTTCAACCTTGATGAGAACGGTATTCTGAATGTAGAAGCGGTCGACAAGGGCTCTGGAAAGAAGGACAGCATAACTGTAGTTTCTACTGGGCAGCTTTCCGAGGACGAGATAGAACGCATGAAGCAAGAGGCTGAAAATTACGAAGAAGAAGACCGTCGCCAGCGCCAGGAGATCGAAGAAAAGAATGAGGCCATGACCATGGCTACGTCTGCAGAGCGTACACTGGAAGAGTTCTCAGATAAGATCGACTCCTCGTTGAAGGAAGAGATACAGAAGAAGATCGACGAATTGAACGATGCGCTGGAAAAGGACGATCTCTCTCTTATCAAAAAGAAGAAGGAAGAGCTTTCCAAAAAGCTCAGTAAGATCGGTGAAAAGATGTATCAGGCCCAACAGGCCCAACAGGCAGCTGCTCAACAGAGAACTTCGGAGGATGAAGAGGCATCTGAAGAAGGAGACTATGTGGACGCTGATTACGAGGTAGTCGACGAAGAGGAATGAAAAAATGAAGTTTCCTCCCGGCAAAGCTGAAAGATTGGACAGAGATGGGAGGAAAGAAACTCAAAAACTGGAAGAACTGCTGGATCTGATGTCGCCTTCAGAAGATTCGGTAATGATCGATGTCGGATCCGGCACAGGTTTCTTCACCATCCCCGCATCTGATAGAGTGCCTCTTGGAAAAGTTTACGCTGTTGATATCCAGGAGGAGATGCTGGACATTTTACGGGAAAAGTTAGTACGGAAAGGCAACGTAGAAACGGTGCTTTCAACTGAAAATTCTATAGATATAGAGGACTCTTCAGCAGACTACGCATATATGGGAAACGTCCTTCATGAACTAGACGGTGACGGAACACTGAAAGAAGTGTACCGTATTCTTAAAGACAAAGGACTTCTTTTTGTTTTAGATTGGAAAAAAGGCCAAACAGAAGGAGGCCCTCCCACCGAAGAGAGATTCACCATGGATGAAGGCAAAAAGATAATAGAGAGTACCGGTTTTAAGGTGGAGGAAACACGGGAATGGGGCGACTCCCATTTCCTGATCAAAGCTAAAAAGGTACGGCATTGATATGTCTGATGATTACTACGAGGTACTAGGAGTCTCAAAAGACGCATCGAAGGATGAAATCAAAAGAGCTTATAAGAAAAAGGCCAAAAAATTTCATCCCGATAGGAATCCTGAACGTGCGGATTGGGCTAGAGAGAAGTTTAAAGAGATCTCTGAAGCGTATGAGATACTGGCCGATGACGAAAAAAGAAGACAGTATGATAGATATGGTAAAGAAGGAGTCCAGGACCAGTACTTCGGACGCAATGGATTCACTTGGTCGGACTTCAGTCACAGGAATGATGTAGAAGATATATTTTCAGAGTTTTTTGGGGGTGGAGGATATAATGATATTTTCAGCGATTTATTTGGCCGTAGGACATCTAGGAGAAGCAGTAGAAGGCGGAGAAAGGGGAACGATCTTCGCATAAGTTTAGAAGTGGATTTAAAGGATGTTAAAGATGGGACTGAAAAAACTATTCGAATTCACAGAAAAGAAAGATGCGACGTGTGTGGAGGTAAAGGGAGTAAAAGTGGAAAAACCACGACATGTTCTCAGTGCAACGGTACTGGTGAAGCGAGGCAGGTTCAGAGGAACGGTTTCCAGCAGATAATTCGAGTTACCACTTGTCCATCATGTAGTGGTACGGGGGAATCAATCAGCGATCCCTGTCCTAACTGTGATGGTGAAGGCATCGTTGATACTGTGGAGAAATTGAACGTGAGGGTCCCGCCAGGAGCAGAACAGGGGTCAAGATTGAGAGTTCCTGGAAAGGGAGATGTTGGTAAACGCGGTGCACCTGCTGGTGATCTTTACATAGATCTCAGAGTACGACCCCATGAGAACCTGGTTCGAAAAGGTGCTGATCTTTATACTGAAGTGAACATACCGATGACGAAGGCTGTCCTTGGTGGTAAGATAAGAGTTCCTACCCTGGAGGGGAAGATCGATATGAAAATACCTGCAGGAACACAGCCCGGTCAGAAGTTTAAACTTGCTGGAAAGGGACTCCCGAGGCGTACTGGTGGGTATGGAGACTTGATAGTTTTAACTAGAGTGAAAATACCTGAAGACTTAACCTCTCGTCAAAAGGAACTTATGGATGAGTTTTCTGAAGAGGAAAATAAAAGTAAGAAAGGTGGTTGGTTCAGTCGTAAATGACCGTCACTTTAATTCAACCTTTCTTAGAGTGTTTCCGGAGGGGCACTCGATCTTGTCGCCCAATTTTTCTATGTGGTACTTACCGCCGAACTCTATCCCTATAGGGAAACACAGTCGATAATTTTCGCAGTCAACGTTGCTACACTTTTTCCGTTCTTTTAGGGTCACCATGGACCCTTCAACAAGTGATTTATCGTGGATCGCTGTCTTGAGAGGTACTTCGTTCACCTCCACTACTTTCACTTTTCCCTCATGTACTTTGCATTCGTGTGTGCGATCTCGCACGTCGACTATCCTATACCACCTGTTCTTTTTCAGGCCACAACAAGATATCTTTATTTCGCAGCTCTGACATCGGGAGAGACATCCTCCAAATACGAATTCTACTCCCTCACGAGCCAGGTTTTCTCCTATCAACGTCACTTCTGTCATCTTTTAACCTCCTTTTTAAATAACTCCTGTTTCTTTTGCGGCGGATCTGGCCGCATCTCTATTCATCCTCCTGTTCCCCAATATCGTGTAACGCTCCGGTCTGATCTCCGGAGCCCTGACCAAAGCTTCAACGATGTCTTCTTCATCCTGATCCAGTCCTCTTGCAGTAGTCGGTGCTCCCATGGATTCGAGAGCTGACTTGATCTTTTTCCAATCTCCTCCGTGAAGATACATCATTGTTATCGTTCCTACCCCACACTGTTCACCATGAAGTGCAGGTTGTTCAACTAACATGTCCAAAGAGTGGCTGAACTTGTGTTCGCTCCCGCTTGCTGGTCTTGAAGAGCCGGCTATGCTCATTGCAACGCTAGAGCTGACCAGTGCTTTTACCACCATCCAGGCGCTCTCTTCGAGTCCCGGTTTGATGCTGTCGGCGTTTTCTATAAGAGAGTAAGCCGTCATCTTAGAAAGATTAGCGGCATAATGGGAATAAGGTTCATTTCTTAGTTTTTTGGCCAGCAACCAGTCTTTTACGGCTGTTGCGTTAGCCAGTATGTCGGCGCATCCGGATGAAAGCAACCTTGGGGGGCTATTGGCTATGATGCCTGTATCTGCGACCAGTGCCAAAGGTGTATGTGCACCGACGGAAACCTTGTTTCCATTCCTTGCTATAGATGCCCTACCCGAAGCTATACCGTCATGAGAAGCTGCTGTCGGAACGCTTATGAATGGTATCTTTAGTAGATGTGATGAGTATTTTGCCACATCGATGGGCACACCCCCTCCAACACCAAACATGAAATCAAAATCGCCCTTGGCTTTATCCACAACATCGTCAACTGTCTGCTGTGTGGCACCTTCGATTTCTATAATTTCTATGCTATAATCTTTATTTTCCATGATCTCTTTTACCCTATCTCCAGCCACTTTTCGTGTTGTGGTATCACATATGACCGCAGCGGTACCTTTCAGCTTAAGCTGTGCACAGGTATCTCCGATCTCCTCTAAAGCTTCGTTACCTACAACTACCAGTCGAGGAAGTTCCATGCTTCTGAACTTATCAAAGGTATTGGTGTTCTCTGCAGATTCTATTATATCGGTCATTTCCAACACTCATATACTAACTTTAAGGGGGGGATATAGAACTTTCCCCATTATAGTTTTTTATCGATCTCTTCAGCCACGCGCTTACCAGAAAGCAGCATACCACCGAAGATCGGACCCATACGGGGTGCACCCATAACTGCGTTAGCACACATTCCCGTTACCCAAAGCCCAGGGAATACTTCACGGGTGTTCTCTACTACCGTTTTTTCACCGATTTCAGCACACATGGATTTTTCACCCATGATGGTACCGGTTTCGGTATCCAAAGAACCGGTTTTCCACTCAACTATTCTGCACACCTCCGCATCATGCCCTGTGGCATCTATACATTGTTTTGCCCTGATGGTTATCGGGTCCACATGCAGACCCGCCATATTGATCGGTGAAGAATTGATCACGAAGCCGTTGACCCTATCATTCTCATAAAGTACGTCTTCCACCGTTACTAGATTGAATACCCTTGCTCCGGCATCTATGGCTCCTGCCAATAATTTTGCAACGGACTCCAACGAATCAGCGGTATGATAGCCTTCACCAGCCTCTTCCGTTTTAACCCCTACTTTATGTAGTTCTTCCAATGATTGGTCCTGCACCACTATTACCGGGTATCCCATACCTCCTCCCCACATCCCTCCTCCTGGAGAGAGCTTCCTTTCGAAAATCGTTACGGTGTATCCTTCCTCTGCAAGGTATCTTGCTGCTACCAATCCGGCTGGTCCTGCTCCTGCGATAGCCACATCATTCTCTACCCGTTGGGAGAATTCTCTAAAATGTCTGTCTACGATCTTCCTTGTAACCTCTATGTCGTCTATCATGTATGGAGCGATACATGATTCAGTATAAAAGATTGATGCCGTTCACTCAGTAAACAGGTGTTGTTTCTTCAACTTCCGCAGTGATCGGCTCAGGCTCTTCTTCATCCTCCTTCTCAATAAAGTACTCTATCACATGATAAACGCCCTTAAGGGCGACAGCCACGAGGATAAGGATAATCAATCCTCCTTTGGTTATAGTGTAAGTGAAGGTGTCGGCATCCCAACCGAGAGATATACTTCCCGTAACGAAGTAAACATAAAGGGCCATGATCACGGTGGTGATCAGGCATAATATCAAACGCAGAGTTTCACCTGGCCTGAAATAGGCTGAGAGCCCTGCGAAAATAGACATGGGGATCCCGAAAGCCAGTGCATAAGTGATGGTATTTTGAAAAAAATCCTCAAATCCAGGTTCTAGTGCGGTTAGTTGTGATATGACGATGTATATCACTATAACTGATATCACTAGATATGCAGAGAGGACTAAAACCGCTCTCAGAGGTCGACCCTTATCATTCATCTATCCACACCTCCTCACGGTGTTCCATCTCCGTATCATCCTCGTAGAAGTAGACTTCGATATACGCTGGTTCTCCCTCCACTTCTATAGAGATCATATCATCTATGCTCACTCCTGATTGCACGTAATGGGCTGTTTCATCACTTCCTATTAAATTTCCATCTGAATCAAATACCTCTATCTCTGGAAAGAGGATTAAGGTTCGAGGACTGTCATTTTCGAAAGAATAACTAGTGTTTACCTTGTTACCATCTCTTGAAACCTCTATCTCCAGTTCATTCAGTGGTGCCCCCCAATCGTGAGAAGTGGTGTGTTCAAAGGTCAGACCTTCCTCACCCAGTTCTATGTCCGATACGAAATCAAGCCTTTGGCTTCGGGTTATGAATTCACGTGTACCTTCCTCGTCCAATTGAAACCGAAGGTCCTCTTGGACTCTTGTTCCAAGGGGGATATCCAGCGAGTAAGTTGAATATAAGTCGCCATCTTTATCTTCCATATAGATATCAACGTTAGATGTTCCTGAAAGGAGATCGTTGGTTTCCACAACGAATGGCAACTCCAGCACACTACCTTCATCGTTTCCGAATGTGTGAACTGACGCTTCTTCATGATGGAACTCCAGCTCCTGGACTACACCGTCCCACTCGATTATTTCATGATAAACAAGGTCTAAGTGCATCAAAGAAAAAGGGTATCTAGCGCTCATCTCTGAGGAAACCTGGAATTCCAAGCTTTCAAAAATAAATTCTTCCATCTCCTCCTCAGAAAAATCCTCAGTAGAAAGATTCAAAGTGATACTTTCAGTCCTACTCTCTCCTACTTCGAGGCTCTCTATAAATATCGTATCAGAATAGAAAGTTTCTACATCTTCACCATTATCCAAGCGAAGTAGATCGATACGTATATCGATGTCCTGTAGATCGAAATATCCCGTGTTCTTCATCTCTAATTCGGATTCCACGATCAAGGACTCCTCTTCGAACCGCCAGTCTATATCTTCCTCCGAAGGTAGAACTACGAACATCTCCCCTTCGATCATAGGGTTTATGAAGGAGGAGTAAACAGCCAATAAGAAAATTATTATCACTATTATACTGAAGACCATGGATGATGCTTTAAAAGCTAATAATCTCCTGTCCATGTTTTATTAATTGAGAGGACAGATATAAGAATTGTGATAGTTTTTTATATCATTAAAACTACGGAGAGGGTATGCACTGCGATAAATGCCCAGAAAGGCCAGTCACCTTCATAAGATACAGTGGTGCACATCTGTGTAAGGACCATTTTGTAGATTATTATGAAAAAAGGGTTTACCGAGAATTCAGGAAACAGGTTGACCTAAATAAGGTGGATAAGTTGGTCATTGCTGTATCCGGTGGCAAAGATTCTATGGTCGCATTGACGATATTGAAAGATATATTGGGTGAAAGGAGAGATGCTGAGCTTTGGGGTTTGACGATAGACGAGGGGATCGAGGGTTACAGACCTTCCAGTATCGATATGGCCGTTGAAGCCTATGAAGAGATGGATATACCCTACAGATTGGTTTCATTTGAAGATGAGTTCGGATCAACACTGGATGAGATGATAAATGAGGTGGACAAGAATCCCTGTACCCTCTGCGGTGTGCTGCGTAGATGGTGTATGAACACTGCTGCAAAGGAGATAGGGGCAGATCTACTAGCTACAGGATTGAATCTCGACGATACCGCCCAGTCTATATTGATGAATTTTTGCAGAGGAGATATCGAAAAATTATCCCGGTTAGGGCCCCACGAAAAGGTGAAAGAAGGTTTGATACCTCGGGTTGCACCGTTAAGAAGATGTCCAGAAAAGGAAACATATCTATATGCACTTTTGAAAGGGATAGAGATACACGAGAAGGAGTGTCCTTACGCGGTTAGTGCTTTACGCGGTCTTTACAGGGAAGTCCTGGGCATGCTGGAGGAGAACACTCCAGGAACAAAGTACGCTCTTTTGAGTTCTCACGAGCAGTTAAAACCTCTCCTCCAAGATGAGTACCGGCTTCCAAACGGGTTGGATACTTGCAGCCAGTGTGGTGAGCCCTCAGTAGAGGACAATTGCAGGGCCTGCGATTTTTTGGAGAAGTTGTGAGTGAACTACACCGCCCCAAGTGACGGTGCTTCCTACGAGTACAATGCCTGTTCTTGTATGGCAATGCCTGTTTGTCGTAGATTATCAACAAAACGTTGATAGGCTGTCCACAAGCCATTCTGGGATAGGTAGCGCGACATAATGTTTATGGAAGAGTTTTCATCTCTATCCATCTCACTACCACAATCTCCACATTCATATGTCCTCTTATGTATCGGCATATCCTGTTCACTTCCACACACGCAGCATCGTTTTGAGGTCTTCCTTTCATTGATCTCTACTACTCTCTTGCCTACAAGCCGTGCCTTGTAGGTCAGAAATCTAACAAATCTTCCGATGTGTCCTGTGTTGTGGAGTGATGTGTGCAGTCCTTTCTGGTACTTGTTTTGACTGCACATCTCTTTTACGGATAGATCGCCGACTATGATGGTGTTTGATCTTGTATTATCTACTATCTTTCTGCTGAGTTTATGCTGAAAGTCCTTCATCTGATCAGCACACTTTCTTTTCATCCTTTTCAACGCTATATCATATCGTTTATAGCGTCGGCTATCCTTTTTACAATGGTCTCGTTTACTCTGTACCGCTCTGATCTTATCTTCCCAATATCTATCAGGACGTTCATTCGTGAACTCGATAGTCTTACCTTTGCTATTCACAGCAGTATGTTTCAACACTCCTAAGTCAAAGGCTTGATACAGTCCATTATCTACGTACTCTTGTTCTTCTTCCTCATAATTTACAGAGATGTAGTACTCACCATCTTTCTTATAGATGCTGACCTGTCTCACTATATCGAAGGAGAACTTTTCTGGGATATCAAACTTGAGCTCGATCTTCGAAGGATGTTTATGAGAGAATCGTACCCAACCTTCACCGAACTTGAACCCCGATTGGTTGTACACCATCGTTGTGAAGTACCGTTTTCCTTTGAACTTGGGTGGTCTAGCCGACTCATCGCCTTTCTTCTTTAGAGAATAAAAACTCTTGAAATCCGCATCGAGTGCCCTCAGAGTAGATTGTAATACTTTACTGTATACCCACTTGTATTCCGGATATTCTTCCTTTGTCTTAGGTAGTTGATTTTGCTGTTCGATATAAGATATACGCTTATCGTCCTCTTCGAATGCCTTCTTTCTCTCTTCCAGTGCAAAGTTGTAGATAAGCCTACACTTCTCAGAGAGATCATCCAATACATCTTCCTGTGCCTCGGTCGGCCATATCCTGATCTGCTGTGTGAGCTGCATTATTTCTTTTCCTTCCCTTGTTCTTCCACGTACCTCTTCAGGCAATCAAGTGTTACTTGTCCTGTTGTGGCAAGGAAGTACGAACGTGACCAGAACTTTCCTTCCCATAACATCTCCTTGACTTCCGGAAAATTCCTTTGTATCTCTCTGGAAGTCAACGTCTTGACAGCATTGATATACCTGGTCAATTCTAACGTCGGGTGTCCTTTGAATATCATGTGGAAATGATCTTTATCCGTTTCGATATTAAGTACTTTCACATCGAATGTTTCACTGATATTGTGTACCTGTTCTTTGAGTTTGTCGATGACTCCAGGATCGACCAGAGCCTTTCTCCGATATTTAACGCACTGAACAAAATGATATTGAAGTGCGTACACCGAGTGTCTTCCTTTATCAAGCTCATATCCCATAGTTGTGTGAAAGAGTTGCATACTATAAACAGTTTTCCCCGTGATAGCGTTCCTTTCATCTCCCAGCCGAGTCAAGGAGACTTCTCGCAACATGTAGTTAAATCTAGAAAGATCACTCAAAATATTTGATGTGAAAGACAAACTTAGAACAAATAATAGTCCAAGGGCCAGAAACTTTATTTATCGGTTTGAAAATCTGGTTTTAAAAGATGGGATGCAACGTGGATTCTATAGCTGAAAAACTTGCAGAAAAGCAGAAAGAGATTTCCATAGGAGAATTCTTCGAGCGTAACAAGCATATCCTTGGATTCGACACTCTAACCAAATCTTTAGTCACCGCGGTGAAAGAGGGTGTGGATAATTCCCTGGATGCATGCGAAGAGGCCGATATACTTCCAGATATAACTGTAAAGATCGATGAAATCGCTTACCAGGAGTATAGGGTTGTGATAGAGGATAACGGACCGGGTATAGTCAAGAGAAAGATCCCCGATGTTTTCGGTAAATTGTTGTATGGCTCAAGGTTCCATGATATCCGGCAGAGCAGAGGACAGCAGGGGATAGGCGTATCGGCGGTAGTGATGTACGGTCAGTTGAGCACTGGCAGACCTACAATAGTTAGGTCGAAGATAGCAGAAAAGGAATACGCCATAGAGATGGAAATAACCATGGATACCAAAAGGAATGAGGCCGAGATAGTTTCTGAGGAGGTGGTTTTATGGGAGGGGAAGGAACACGGAACCAAGTTCGAAACCACGATAAAGGGACTGCTCAGAAGCGGCGAGCATTCAGTATTCGAATATCTTAAGAATACAGCGATCGTCAATCCCCACGCACGTATCACTTTTCACTGTGATGGGGACACGACTGTCTTCAAAAGAGCTACGGACCAACTACCCCCTCCCACTGTTGCAGTCAAACCCCACATAGAGGGCATAGAGTTGGGCACCTTCGTTAAGATGGCGAAGGAGTCTGACCGAAGGAAGCTGGGGTCATTTCTTGTTAACGAATTCAGCAGGATAAGTTATAGGACAGCTAGGGAGATAGCATCTAAAGCCGATGTCGATGACGATACAAACCCGAGTTCTCTGACACTGGATGAATGCAAAAGGATACTGAAGGCCACCTCTAAAGTGAAGATCATGGCCCCCGAAACGGACTGTCTATCCCCTATCCGCAGCATGTTGATAAAAAAGGGCCTGAAGAATGTGTTGAAAGGATATAGACCTGAATTTTACTCACCACCCACTACCAGGGAACCAAGGGTATACAGTGGAAATCCGTTCCAGGTGGAGGTTGGTTTAGTGTATGGGGGCGACCTTCCATCGGAGGGGTCGGTCAGAGTGTTAAGGATCGCCAACAGGGTGCCTTTGCTGTATAAAAAGGGCGGCTGTGCGACGACCACGGCGATCAAAAACATAGATTGGAGAATATATGGGCTTGATCAAAGAGGAGGATCGGGTATGCCCTCGGGTCCCGCCATAATCATGATCCATGTTGCATCAACACGGGTACCTTTTACATCTGAAGCAAAAGAAGCGATTGCGGATATCCCAGAGGTGGTCGACGAGATAGAGCGGGGCTTGAGAGAGTGTGCTAGGCATTTGAGAACCCATCTCAACAGAGAAAAAAGACGTAAAAAAATATCCCGCAAATTCAGGATAGTAAGAGAAATACTTCCGATGATCGCTGAAAAATCGGCGGATATAGTCGACAGAGATGTACCTCCACTCGAAACCGTCATGACCAAGATCATGGGAGTGGTTTACGTTGAAAAATCATTTGATTGGGAGAACGGTGTTTGTAGGGGGATTTTAGATATAAACAACTATACTCCTAAAGAAAAAGAGTTGGTGATCTACATAGAAAAACCATATCCCGAGACTGAACTTTTAAAAAGCTCGATCGAACCTGCCTTCGATGGAGAATACCTTAAATGGGATATAGAATCTCTCTCATCTTCAAAGGGGGAATCTATAGAGTTCGAGTTCGATGGAGGATTAGAAAAAGAAGATGTGGGAGGCCTAGAGGTCTATGTAGAAGGAGTTAAAGAGACCTCGTTGATCGGAGCAGAAACCCTTCCGGACGATTGGGGAGTAGAATTAGCAGAGATAGAAAAGGAGTGATCATGCATGGAAAAGAGATACGAGGAGGCTATGGACAACCTTGCTAGACTAGCCACCCAGATATACGAGCAGCTCGGCGGTGGAGAGATACCTGAGATGCAAGTGACGACCAGGAGTAAAAGTAACATAGAATTTGATCAGAGAGCAGGGGTATGGAAACTAGGTGATTCCAAGACCAAAAGATCGGCTAAGAAGCTGAGCGGAGCAAGGATGATCCTTCGCTCGCTTTATATGATGGACTTCATCAAAGAAATGATAGAGGCTAATAAGTCCTCCACTCTGAGAGAGATGTACTATATATCTGAGGGATGGGAGAAGGCGAAATTCAACGATCAGAAGGAGTCCGATAGGTTAGCGGAGGATATGGAGATCATAACGGACTGTTTGAGAGAAGATTTTAAGCTGCGGCCGGAAGAGGACGGTGCACGGGTTATAGGAGACATCACGATAGAGGAGAGGACCAGGAAGGGTGATCTAAGACGCATCAACTGCAGAGACGATGTAGGTGACTCTGGCTATACTATACCTTACAATGTTGAGGAGGACAAGGTCAACTTCACTGACATCGGTGTAGATTTCATGATCGCGATAGAGACTGGTGGTATGTTCGACCGACTCGTAGAGAACGGATTCGACGAAACTGCAAACGCTCTGCTGGTACATCTGAAAGGTCAGCCTGCTCGCTCTACCCGAAGGTTCATGAAGAGGTTGAATGAAGAGGAAGGACTTCCACTGGTGGTATTCACCGATGGGGATCCATGGAGCTTCAGGATATTCGCTAGCATCTCCTTCGGAGCGATCAACAGTGCTCATCTCTCCGAGCATTTGGCTACCCCTACTGCTGAATATGTAGGTGTAACGGCCAGCGACATACTGAACTATGATCTACCGACAGACAAGCTTAAAAAAACCGATAGAACCGCCCTTGAGCAGGAACTAGAGGATCCTCGATTCAACACCCGCTTCTGGCGTGATGAAATCGAGACCATGCTAGAGATAAATAAAAAGGCTGAACAACAGGCTTTGGCAAAGTACGGACTCGATTACGTCACAGATGTGTATTTACCTGAAAAATTGGGAGAGATAGGCGTTCTTTAGATTCCCAAAACAAGGTCGCCACAGATCCTTTTTAAAGCGCCCACTGCTGAGAGTGCAGCCAGGTAACTGGTCCTGGGATTATCCGGTGATGGAGCGTTCTTACTTATACCTGTAAACTCCCCAGCATCACCTTTGAAAGTTATCTTGTGGATATTTCGGGTTATTCCAGGATCACAGACGATTTTAACCCTGGTGCTATCGAAGCCATGTGTAGATAATGAGAGTATAGCAGCGACGTTGATGTTTTTTGGAAACTTTTTAACGGCTTCCCGTGCAGCTCCTTCAAAAAGTACCGTCGGTTCTTTTAACTCCCCGGATATGTCCAGGGCCGAGGGTGGCTTTCTAGTTTCTAGGATCACTTGCTGTATGCCCACCTGTGATGCATTCTGTACCGCGTCCAGTCCACATAAAGCTCCCGTGGGTGCATATATCCTAACGTTATTTTGCCGAGCAACCGTGATCATTTCATCCCTCAGACCTTCATCCACGAAAGCCCCCACACTCATCATCATGAAATCGATTCCACTTTTGAGAGAGATAGGTCCGAATTCACGTACCGCTCCCTGGGAAGCGGCTTCTATCACCAGGTCAACATCCGGTATGAATTTATCAGCCCTCTCGATCTTTTCATATTTTTCACAAAGCTCCTCTATCTTATCCAAGTGGTGATCTATTACATAACAGGTGTTTATCTGTTCTATAGATTCACATGCCTCCGCCACGGCGGAACCTATCGCACCTGCGCCTATTACCAGTATGTCCATGTTATCCATGGTACATGTGAAAGGGGTTTAATAATGATGTGTTTTTCTGTCCTATCTGACGAAAGAGCCCTGAAGGTGTATTTTTTCACCGATGGGTTCTCCACTGATCACGACAAAACGAGATTTTTCTTTCCCTCTTACACTGATTTTTGATCCCTCTTCAGGGAGAAATGCCCTTCCCTTATCCACAGTGAATTTCTTTCTCTTTTCTTTGATCTCGATCTCCCCCTCGTATACATATAAAAATCCTGCATGGTCATCAGGTATCGTGATCTCGACATCTTTATCCTTCTCTAGTGCATGATCTCGATACAAGATATCCGTTTGAAGTTTTATAGGCGAACTTCCACCCACAAGGGTCCTGATGGTACAGTGATCTCCTTTTTCAACAGGTAGTCTTTCTTTTTCCGTCTTCTGATATCTTGGTTCACTATCCTTTTTCTCTCTTGGCAGATTTATCCATAATTGTATACCGTGACTCATCTTCTCCTTACCGGGCATCTCTGAATGTCTGATCTCTTTTCCTGCGCTAAAGTGTTGAACCCCCCCTGGACCTACGACAGAATCGTTTCCGAGATTGTCCTTGTGCTTGAATTCACCCTCTATCATATACGTTAAGGCTTCAAAACCCCCGTGGGGATGTTCAGGGAAACCTGTACCCGGTCTTACAAAGAATTCGTCCATAAGGACGAAGGGATCTACATGATTTAACGTTGAGGAAGGGAAAAGTCTTTTCACCTCGGCCCCCGCCCCTTCACTTATTTTATCCGGCTCGATAATTTTTTCCTTTTTTGCGAACATAAAATCACCATTTTACTATTCCTTGAAGTAGTTATTAAACTTTACATCTTCTGCTTTTTGTATAATATACCCGAGACTAAAAAAGGGCATTAACACACTGTTAAATAGATCGATGTTTTTAGACTACTTCAGCCAATTCCTTCATCTTGTCGATGTTCTTTTCGATCTCTTTTATTTTCTCTTTTTCCCAGGCTTCGATCTCTTTGATGATATCATCCAAATCTTTTTCCAGGTAGTATATGTGAAAAGGTCTGCCCTTTCCTTCTCTTTTTTCGGATTCCATACCTACCCAACCCTTTTCCCTTAGGGCTTGTACAGATATGGAAACCTCGGGTTGTCTTATATCTCCAAGCTTTTCGATACGTTTACTCTTTGTTTCCCCTTCCTTTATGATCGCTGCGAGGGACATCGCTTCTTTTTCTGGTAGTCCAGCCCTTGATAGGCTTTTGATAAAATCCTTCTCTTTTTTGTTGAACTTAGACATTTTCCCACCTTTTCGTTTTAACATATGGGAATTGTAACTAGCGATTTATATATTTTTCTCATGTTTTACTTCCGGTGTATCGGCGGAAATGATTTATTAGTCTTATCGTTTATGGGAGTTCCATGCAAATTATAGCACATGGTGGCGTAGGAGGAACTCGTGAACAGGATGGCTGTGTAGAGGAAGCTTTGGAAAAGGGTTCGAAGGGAACGGAGACTCCTTTAGAAGCAGTTGTGGGAGTTGTAAGGGAGCTCGAAGACGACCCGATATTCAATGCAGGCACGGGCTCCCGTATCCGGTTAGATGGTACCATACAGATGGATGCAGCGGTGATGACCCCCGAGGATATCGGATCGATAGCTGCAGTGGAGCGCGTACGCAATCCGATACTGGTGGCATTAGAAGTCTATCATTCTCCCTATGTTTTTCTAGCTGGGGCGGATGTTACAAGATTCGCAAGAAAGCTAGGATATGAGGATTACGATCCATCTACAGAGAAAAGAGAGAAAGAACTTGCAGAGATGAAAAATAAACTCAAAGGGGACGACAAAGAGCTTGATGATCTTAGAAACTTCTACAGAAAAGTTGGTTTTGGAGACACCGTGGGCTGCGTGGCCGCTGAAGACGGAAACTATGCCGCAGCAGTATCTACCGGTGGAACCGATTACTGTATCCGCGGACGGGTCGGAGACAGTCCCGTGCCTGGAGCGGGCTTTTTTGTCGGTGAACACGGAGCAGTCGTCACTACTGGAAAAGGTGAGGAGATAATAAAAAGGATGACAGCCATACGTTGTCACGACATGATCCCCGAGTACGGCATAAAAGAGGCGTGCAGGATCGGGGTTGAAAATTTACCCGAAGATACGACTTTAGGCATAATCGCAGTCGGCGAAGAAGGTCCCTGGGCGGATAGCAGCAGGGAGATGCCTCAAGCCAAAAAGTTATAAGGTCAAATTTAAATGTAATGAACGCATCAAGATCATCCCAAACTGGTAAGTGGTTCAAGTGAAAAATTTCTATCAAATTATAGAGGAGCTGTTGGAATTCGACGGGTACGAACTTCTTTTTGGTGGAGAGGGAAAACTGGTCGGACGGAAAGACGATGAGCTTTTGAGTCTCATAATCGCAGGAGAGGACGTCAAAGAAATGGACCTCCTTCATCTTGATGAATCCGAAGGGAAGAGAGTATTGGTCTTTTTTGGTGAACTCTGCTCCGAGTTTAAGGAGCAGATACCCGATGATGTGGATCTCTGGGATAGAAAAACCCTCGTAGATAAGATAGGGGAGATGGTGCTGGAAAAATCGATCTTTGAAGGTGCTACTGAAGGAGAGTCCGGTCTTCGCGGACCGGATCTCGAGTTAAAAGAATCACAGCTGGATAGAGAATCAACTCTGAAACCTATCATGGATTTTGATGATGTTACCGAGCTGGGTGACAAGATGGTGAAAGGCTTCCGATACCGTCTTGAGCTGGTCCCTCATTATATTTTTCATTATAAAGTAAAAAATCTAGAAGGGGGTAAAGAATCTGGAAAGCTCTACCTTAACGCCATATCAGGTAAGAAATACTTTTGGGAAAAGGACTTTGAGAGGGTCTCCGATATCAGAAGATCACACTTCAAATTAGAACCCAAGGTATCAAAGGAAAATGCAAGGGAAAGTGCATTAAAGGGTGTACAGAACCATTTCGAAAGGGATGCTAAAGAAAGCTGGCAAGAGAACGGTGCTACCATAGTCGAGAAAAAGAAAGCCATACCCTCTGAAGAGGACATAACTATCGATGACATCGGTATAGTTTTCGTGCCCATGTGGGCCGTTGAAGGCACAGAGGGTGTTCTCATCATCAATGCTGCCCTGGGTAAGATAGAACGTGAACCAGACCATGATGGTAGCGTTGTTTACGAAAAAGATTGACATCTCTTGATGGATATTTTTCAGGATGCGTATTTGATGAAGAGTCAATTCACCTTTTTAGATAAAGGGTTATAGTTATCTCCATTCCATCAAAACTTTCTTCGGTGAAAGAGGTGGAGGAGGTGTCACTCCTGAGAGAACTTCTGATTTGATCCGTATTTTCCAGGTAACCATGTTGATGAATTATCAGATCACCTATGGGTGAATCAGCATGGAGGATCCAGTATTCACTGAAATGAGAGTTCCCCAGAGAGCGTATGGCTTGAGAATAGGTGATGTTCTCCCTTGAAATCCCTTCGGATTCTAGGTGTATCTGTTCATATAGTAGTGTTCTCACCTTAGTGTCCCTGCGTATCACCTCACCTTCTTCCGATATGAACCTCGCTTCAGGTATCGTGGCGGATAGGAAAGCTCTCCTCGAATTTTGACAATATTTTGAGTCGTAAGAACGCTGATCCAGATCGATACTTCTTCTGTTCATTTGGAAAGAGATTATCGATGTTGCTAGGAAAAGAAGGATAAAGAATATCACCGCATCATATACCGAAAAAATTGCCTTTTCACAATCACGAGGTTTTAAACGCTCCATATTTGGACCTCCATGGAGGCGAGATGATTTCTCTGTCCGTCTCTTATGATGATCGACGTATGTCGAGAGTATATGTCTACATCTTTTGGGGGCTCAGAAGTTTGTAATACTCTGCCTTGGTCTTCGCTGTAGCCACTGTTATCGACGAATTTAATCCTGTAATTGAAACCTAGCTCGCTAGTCGAGAAGCGTTTTTCCATCTCACTTTCATTCATATTCGACAGCTTCTCAGAACATATCACTCCCTCTGAAATCGTCAATAGGTCATCACTCCTCAGAGTTCCTGTGAAATCATCTATCTGTCTTTTCAGATCATCATGACCATCTTCTAGTTGGGCTGAGTGAAGCTGTTGAAAAGTGAATATGAAGAGCATCAGGGCTATCAATATGGCTAACAGCAAAGGTCCGTCGAGTGGAAAACCTGCAATACCCTTTCTGTCTCCGTACATGTAAATCGGCAAAAGGGGGGTGTATTTCAATCCTGCGGTTTCTATCGTATTTGCATCTTAGAAGGACTCGTAGATCCCGTTATGATATCGATCACTGAGTTCTTTTTGTACTGCTGTAGAATCACCTTCAAGATCATTGACCATAACTACGTGCCACATATCATGGGTGATGGTGTACCCCATCTCTCTCATGGTTTCTTGATGGTTCGGGTTCGCGAATTTGATCACCAAGTTCTTCTTTGGAGTTAACTCTTCAAGGGACGTCAGGAGTTGGGGGAGTTTGCCTTGAGCTGCAGCGACTTCTTTGCACTCTAAGAGCTTCCTCCTTTCACGCACTGATGCATATCCTATGGGTTCGTTGTCTTTGTAAAATACTTTGACATGATCATTATCCGGCCACCCCCTCGCATCTGCCATGTGCCAGAAATCAGGTTCTCTAACGATCAAGCCATTAAGCCCTTCTACATTTTCTGTGTATAATTTTCTCATCCATTCTGAATTTTGGCATCTTTTGGTTTCGACAGTCTTTTTTTCTCCACCGAGTCTTTTGAACGCTGAGGGATAAGCATACACGTTGACATAACCAAGTTTTTTGTAAAGATTATGTCCTTTTCCAGACATATCTGTCATCAAAAAAGAATAACGTACACCTTCTTCTTCAATAAGCTCGTGAGCTTTGTTGATCAGTTTTGTAGCTACGCCTTTTTCTTTCACTGAAGGCCTCACACATACGTTCCGGATACCACCAACCTTTTTGATTCCCGTATCGAATTTGGCTCTGGGAAAAAGTATGCCTGTTGTTCCCAGTAATTTGTTATTTTCAACAGCATACAATTCTCCCCCCCAATCAGGGATCCGTCCATCTGCTTCAACTATCCCTTTGACGTGTTCTTTTGAGTAAGTATGGTCAAAACAGGCGAGAGTTAGTTCTGTCATCTGAATATCATCGACATCTTCGTAAGTTACTATCTCCATGGATTGTTCAATTGTATGGATGATATTTAAAGTTTTGAAGCAAGAATTCCGCAGGAGGAAAGCTCCTAACAGAACGGGATGATCGAAGATTTAGAGGGGTGTTGTGAAAGACTGTAGTTTTGGATTATGGAGGAATGAATTCCTCCTCTTTCTAAGCTTGTGAACTTAGAAATATGAAGGATGGCAGGTATTACATACCTTTATACTTCAAACAAATTGTGAAGAACTGCCTGGATTAACATCCCTTGGCCTTTCAAACAAGTTATGAAAGATGGCAGTTCGGAATTATGAAGGATAGCAGTTTTGGTTTATGAAAGACGACAGTTACCGGACGAGTTTCATATATGATTGACCTGCCGAGTTTCATAATTTTTTAGGGGATAACTGCTATTGTTATTTCGGGAATTAAATTCCCGATATCTTTGGAAAATCAGAGATTTTCCGAA
>PUNK01000023.1 GCA_003552585.1 Thermoplasmata archaeon
GGACTGCTGAGAACTACGGAATAGAGATAGAATTGATCGATGAGCGTGGGACAAGTAGTAAATGTCCTAAATGTGGTTCAGAGAAGAAAGTCAGGAGAGGTAGGCTGTTCAAGTGCAAAAGGTGTGGTATAGAAGCGAATAGAGACAGCGTAGGCGCTTTGAATATAGGGCTTGCTCAGGGAGGCAATATCCCTGCGGAAGTCATTAACAGGGCGATGACACGTCCAGAGGTGGTCTCGTGATGAGCAGTTTCTCGCTTCATCAAGACCAGCGAGACGACTTTAAAGATTCCTCCGTCTTTAGGCGGAGGAGTAGGTCAAAAGAGTACGGTATAAAAGATGAATTTTCCTGGAATTCTTATCCTTCTGAGATCGAATTTACCAGAGATATGGAACGATTGGCACAGAGTATCATACCCTATTCACAGGTGAAAGCCGAGGTCAAAGGCCACATCGAGGAATTGAGAAATAGGATCGAATAGCAGGTTATTCCAAGAGTATCGGCTTCGAACTAAAGATATAACTTCCAGTCTTATAAGGTAAGAAAGGGGATAAGTAGGATCCGGGTAGTAAATTACTTAAATCTTTATTGATTAAAGATCTGTGATGTGTGATAATGTGATCGAGCTATTAAGATGCCCTAACTGTGGAGAAGATTTGAGCATCGATCTGAACTGCAAGGGATGTGGACAGCGATATTCGAAGACCGAGGAAGGGATCTACGATCTTGTATTCGATGAAGAAAGATTAGATGAGCGGGAGATGACAAACAAGTTGGTAGATCTCATTAGAGAGAAGGGATTACTCGAGCTCCAAAAAAGACAGCAGGAAAAGATGACCGAGGAGATAAAACAGGCGAAGCAGGCGTGGGGAGCGGAATTAGGTAAGCGTCTCAAGGGTGTAGAGGGATATGTTTTGGAGATAGCCACGGGATTGGGTGGAGCTGGAAACCTGATCGTCAATGAAAACACAGTGCCAGTGTTAACAGACCTAAACCTAGACATCCTCAAGATAAAGGATGAAAAGATCTTGAAAGGAGGGATCGGTGAGGATTATCACTTGGTAAGGTGTGACGCCAAGGGTCTACCGTTCAGGGACAGAACATTCGACCACGTTATTTCCCTTGGCGGATTGTCGAATATACCCAACTCTTCTGAAGTTTTATCAGAGATGTATCGAGTTCTGAAAGATGGAGGAAAGATAACTGCATCACCTCTTTTTGTGGAAGAAGGGTCAGAGGCGGCAGAAAGAGCTAGGGAATTTGATGTAGAGAATGGGGTGCTCAAAGAAAACCTGATGAACATATTATCAGGATACGAGTTCAAAGAATTCGATCTGGATGTGGTTTCTTCCGCCACCGCCGTAGACGATGATATGAATGTACTCGATATCGAAGGGGTGAAACATCATTACTCCTTGCTGACGGCTGAGAAGTGAGATCATCAAAGGAGCCATGGGAGTGGTTATTTCACCGATCCCGACGTTAATAACCGGTAGATCGCCTACGGAGATATGCGGTGATCAGATGGATCCAACAAGCTTATGATCCATGAGGAAAAGCATGGATAATGATCTCTCTATATCGCATAACCACCGTTCCCGGCGGTGGTTCGATCCAAGCGTGAAATCCATTTAGATGAGATCACGAAGTTGTAAGGAATCTTTCTATCACTTCGTTAAATTCATAAAAATCTTCTAGGTGCTCCACTAATATATCATAGGCTATCCTATCATCGATCTTTCCGTACCTATGAACTACTATATTCCTAAACCCCTTCATCCTAGATAACTTGTTTTTCCACATCTCATTTAACACACCCTCTTCGATAAGATTATCGATGATACTTTCGTCGCCTTCGGGGATACCTAAGTCAAGGTCAGAGTTGATGATCGCGCATATATCAAAAACATTTTCAACTGCGAATTCGACTCTTTTGTATATCCCATCTTTGACCAAACCAAGGGCTTTGAAATCGTCAAACTCAGAAGGGATCCTATCTTCAACGGAGTTTACACTTTCTTCGATCTCTTTCATCTTGGTTCTTATGATCTCTTCTCTCATGCTATCGCTTCCTTACCGATGTAATCATAATATCGGTGTTTGAAATCGTCGAATTCCTTTATCACCGAGTAGGCGATGTCATAGAGTTCGATCTTATCCCTGCAGTACAATACATCCCCTTTCAAAACCTCTTTCCGAACATAGATGGGCAAGTGTTGGAATATTTGAACATCATATCTATCATCAAAAAATGCTGACATCAAGTCGAATCTAAAACGTGAGGCTTCTTCTTTAACCCCATCATATCCCACACATATGTCTATGTCCGATCCTTCACCATTAGTACCCCCACAAGTTGAACCATAGTGTATCACAAATTGTACCTTTTCGAAATCGCCCATCTTTTTGATCCTTTCCATCATCTCAGAAGGTTCCATGTATCATAGCCTCTTATCTGTGGTTTTTACCTAAGTGATTCATTCTTTTTAAACGTTGTTAGATGTGATCACCTAGTAATCTCGTACCAGACCTTTCCCATCCGTGATGGTGAGGGCTTTGCCCGATGTTTCGGAATTCGAGAGGATCTCCTACTTTTCCTCGTCCTCCAAAGCTCTTAGGTGTGCTTCCCAGGGCCTTACGAGGGTTCGGTCGCTTAATGGTTGATGTTACATAGTGAAAACTGAGGTTAAAATGATTTTGGATGAAGGAATGGTGAATGATCCAGCATGGATTTTCTTCCCTCGGAAAGTTTATGTATAACACGTTATATAGTAACTATAGGTTGATATAGTGAGCGATGTGACCACAGTACAGATAAAGAAAAGCACCTTGGAAAGGCTCCAGAAGGATAAGGACTACTCAAGGCAGACCTACGACGAACTCATACAGAAGATGCTGGACGTATACGAACAGGTAAAAAAGAGTAACCAATATGACGAGTTCCTGCATAAGATACAGCAGCCCAAGATGAAGGAACTCTGGGACGATCCGGAAGACGAGGCTTGGGAAGATGCTTGAACCCGGAGATATAATCCTAACTAAGGTGCAGTACACTGATACCTTTGAGATAAAAAGGAGACCCGCATTGGTCCTTTTCGAAGAGATGAACAACGTGGTGATCGCAGGGATAACCAGTAATCTAAAAATGGACGGAGTCCCGTTGTCCAAAGAAGAGGGCGCGATCAAGGAAAGTGTCATAAAGTTAAACTACATCTTCACGGTATCTAAGTTGATGGTGGAGAAGGTTCTTTTTAAATTAAACAAAGAAAAGAAAATGAAAGTGTATGAAGAGCTGAACGATAAACTGTCCGATTTGAAAAGATAGTATCATGAGGCACGGACAAGCCCCCTTCTTTCTTTAGACATCTAGTAAATTCGTCATCTCTGTCAAGGTCGATGTCAGGATCCTCGTGGTATCTAGTATTACAGCAGTCACAGTTAATAAACTATTAATTAAGTAATACGGAGATAAGTATGATTACAGTCATAATTACTTTCCCAACCACGGAGGCTCATAATACCTGCTGATAAATATCATAACGATGATAAATTGATCAGGTGAACGATAAACTATTTTTATTAACTTTCATTGTACAACTGTTGGGATACATATGGCAGAGAAATACTTTTTGGAGAAGCTAGCTAGTTTACCTGAATTCTACTACCCGGTTGCATCGCCGTATTGAGATGAGGTAGCGTTCTACTGGGACAAGTACGGTAGAAACGAACTCCATATGATAACAGAAAGAGCGGAGAGATAAAGAAGATCAGTGATGGCGAGGTCCCAAAGAACGCAAGATGGTTCTTTATGTGAGACAAACATTGTTCCACAACGATGAGGCGGGGAACGAACAGAACGACATCTATTCTCAAACGCTTCCAAAAAGCTGGTTAGATCATCATCCGGGATACCCTCTATTTTATTTACTTAAACTCGGATCTCCTGAAGACCCACGGGAGCGCTTTAGTCTCCCCCTCACCCAACGGATCGTTATTCCTGAAAGATCGACCCAATACCACAGATCTCATACTTTCACAACATCGGAAAGAAACTTCTCCTTCATATGTCTGAATGCCAACATGTTCGGGTTGTTGACGTAAGCCGCACCCATATCGATATACTCTTGAGTTCTTTCCGGAGAAACCGCCTTCGGTATGACCGGACAGTTCAGCTCCATCTCAAGTAGCATTTTAGATAGAAGATGATTATCCACAGTGGAGAGCACGAGCTTGGCCTTTTTGGCCTCGGCCTTTTCCCATGTGTAATCGTTCATTGCGTCTCCGAACACGTGATCCGACCCCGACCCTTTCAGATACTTGAGCTTGACTGGGTCGTTCTCTATAACCAGATGGTCTATACCTTTTGATCGGCATCTATTGGCCAATATGGTCCCCTGTCCTCCATAACCGAGTATGATAACGTGGTTTTCGATATCCGATCTAACAACACTCTTCTCTTCGATCATTTTGATAGATGACCGTTTGAAAAAGTCCTTGAATACATCATATACCTCTTCCTCATTTGCAAGGACGATGGACGAATATATCATAGTAACTACCGAAGCTAAGATTATCGCATCGAAAAGTTCCAAGACCAATATACCTATCAAAAATCCCTCCATGGCGATTATAAGTGTGAACTCACTTATCTGAGAAAAGCGTAAACCGGTAAGGGCTGAGGTCCGGGTATCATACCCCTCCCATGTTAATATCAGGGTCGTTATCATGGGTTTGACGAAGACCACCAGGAGTATCAGTATCACCGCGATCACCACCGTATAGATCGAAATTATGTTGAGAAGACCGCCTAGCATAGCAAAAAATATGGCTGAGAAGAAGTATTTGATGGACTCTACACCAGTTATGACCTCGGTCAAACCGTGGGAATCGATCTTTACAGCTAGGCCTGCGGTGAATGCACCTATCAATATGGATAATCCCAGGTAGTAACTCAGTCCAAGAAACAAGAAAAGTAGAGAGATGCTACCCATCAGGATCAACTCCCCCGAACCGCCGGCGAAGCGTATGATATACTTGAAGCCAAACTTATAGATCAAAAAGGAAATAAATAGTAGTGCCAGGCCCAAAAACAAGTTCCTGAAGACGGAGAACACTGTGAATCCTTCGACGGTGATAGCCCCCAATATGAGTATCAAAAAAACAGCGACCAGATCATCCGTGAACTGTATAGCCTCGGATAATCTACCATGTACCAATCGGGTTTTACCCTTAGGACTGGCCAATTTGAAACCGATTATGGTGGAGCTGAGTATCACCGCCACTGTGAAATACAGAGAATTCGTGTAACCTAATCCGAGTATGATCCCGACTATGTAACCCAGCACACCCAACACTAAGACCTGCAGACCTAGTAGGACCTCGCTCTCCCATAATACCTCCTTTATATCTCTAAAGTTGATGGACGCTCCGAATGCGAATATCATGAAAGTCAGACCCCATCTGGCCATCTCGAATATGTTTTCTTGATCTATGAAGAATCCAGCTATAACACCGGCAAGGATGTAGCTGGGTATGGTGGGAAGTGAAAAGTGGTCAGAGATCAGTATGAATCCGCCTATGATGATAAAGACTACGGCAAGGTCGGTTATCGCTTCAAGAGCCATCGGAAGATTCACCCCTCAAAATTCTACAATCCTGGCCGGCCATCTCTTTCAAGCTGTCCTCATCTTTCAGAAAACCCTCTAAACAATCGAATAGCTGGAGAGACGAGATCACCTTCGTAAACAAAGGCTCGTTGCCACCTAATTTTGACAGTTGTACCAGATCATCCTCCGATTCACACTCGACAAAAACCGTGGTATCTTCAGAAACCTCCTCCATCAAAATAGTATTGCTGGATATGTCCGGAAGAAAGCTGAACACGAAGGCTGCATTTTTCAGATTCAGCCCTCTTCTAACTTCACCGTATCTGAAGTCACCATATACAAAATCAAATTCGCTCTGTTTGAGCATATCTATGTTTTTTGGATCATGATCTAAGACCACAAGGTCGTCGAAATGCTCTTGGATGACGGGTATCAATTTCTTGGAAAGGTGGTTATATCCCAGGACGACCGCATGATCTTTGTACTCTTGTACATCCTCGTCTCTACGGTCCTCGGATTCAAATCTTTTGAACCACGGTTTCGCCCACTGGTAGATCTTATCGTTGTTATATAATATATATGTGGACGAACTCATGGTCATCAAGGCCATAAGGCTTAGATAACCGAGGACTTCGATCTCTATGAAACCTTGTGCCACTGCCAGTGCACCCACCACCAAGGAGAACTCGCTCACCTGGATCATGTTTATGCTGCCCAGGAATGATGTTTTAACGGAAAATTTTTCTTTGTAGATCAAGTAAAACATTATGATGAAGTTTCCAACGATCAATATCAGCGAAGCGACGACCGCCTCTTGCCAGTAATAAAACAGCTCATCGGCTACCAGCCTAAGCCCGATGGTTGAGAAGAAAATCAAGATGAAAAAATCTGTCAGAGGTTCTATCCTCTCCTCCAGCTCCCCACTGTAGGGCAGCTGTGCCAGTGCTAGTCCAGCCAAGAATGCCCCCACTTCCAAAGATAGATCGAATATTTCCGACGTGTAAATGAAGAGGAAAGCCCAAGCGATGGTGAAAACGAAGAGTACCTCTTTGTGTGCCGCTACCCTTTTGAAAATTTCAGGTAATACGTAGCGTGAGGCGGCCAAGGTGACTACGGTGATCATTCCGACCAAAAGCAGTATCTTGCCCACGGTGAAGGCTATCTCCATGGGACTTGCCAGTGTACCTATCCCCAACAGGGCAAGGGCCAATACAAGATAGATATCTTGCCCTATCAGCACACCCACATTGATCCTTCCGGGCAACGTCCTGATCTCACCCTTGTCAGTTAGGGCCTTTACGATCACCGGAGTGGCACCGAAGATAGTACATAATCCGATGACCAGTGCCTGCCAGAAGGGAAATCCAAGCATGTAGGCCACCAAGAATGCCAAAAATTGCTGAAGCACGATCTGACTTCCAGCTATCTTGACGATGGGTCGAAATATTTTCTTGACCTCATCGAAATGCATCTTTATTCCCAGAAGGAACAGAAGAAAGCCTATACCAAGATGTGATAGTATCTCCACCAAACCCTCTTCTACCACCACGTCCAGAACGACCGGTCCTAAGATAACACCGGTCAAGATGTAAGCGACTATTGTGGGTTGACCCAATTTATGGGCTATATACCCTATGACCGTGGCGGCCACGAAGATTATGGCGAAATCGGTGGAATACGCTATGGCGGCGGACATAGATGGACTCCGAGTATCTTTAAAGACTCCGTTAAATCGCCCATTTTGCTTAAATATATTCCGCTATCAACGGCCATGAAATCTATATCATCATCTAGGTGATATCACAGAGCACATGTAATTCAACGGCAGATACCTCTGACCTGTTCCAGTATCGCCTTCTTACCGTCCTCATCGATGTATCCATCTCCTCTGAACCTGATGTATCCCTCTTCATCCACAAGGAACACGTAGCCTAACTTTTTGTCCTCGATACCCAATGCATCCACAAAATCAGATGCGTTGCCGTAATGGGTGCCCACGAAGTCGTGCTTCTCCCGGGGTATTCCGGACCTCATACCCCCGTCGATGAATCCGGAGAAGATCTTCCAGAAGGAGCTTTCTATGACGGGAAGCTCGTACACCTCGTTCTCGCTGCATAGGTGCTTGAAGTAGTCCATCCAGGA
>PUNK01000017.1 GCA_003552585.1 Thermoplasmata archaeon
CAAACTCGGTAATCGGCTTAACGCCGATGCCGACGGGGCCGTCGTGAATCGTGTTGTCGAAGCCCATCTCGTCTTCGACGAACGCTTTGACCTGCTGGACGTCGTCGGTGCCGGCTTCCCACTCGATTCCCGCATAGACGTCTTCGGTGTTTTCGCGGAACGTGACCATGTCCATTGCTTCGGGATTTTTTACCGGCGAGGGAACGCCATCGAGGTGGTAGGTCGGCCGGACGTTGGCGTAGAGGTCGAGTTTTTTGCGGAGGGCGACATTCAGGCTCCGGAAGCCCGCGCCGACGGGCGTCGTTAGCGGACCCTTGATCGCTACACGGTGTTCGCGGATTGCGTCGACGGTTTCCTGCGGAAGATGGGTTTCTTCACCGTATTTTTCGCGGGCGGAGCTGCCGGCGTAGAGTCGCATCCACGAAATCGAGCGGCCGGTTGCCTCGGCGGCGGCGTCGAGTACCTTCTGGGCGGCGGGGCCGACATCCGAGCCGATTCCGTCGCCGTAAATAATCGGGATGATCGGCGTTTCCGGAACGGACAGTTCCCCGGTTTCTTCGTCAGCGAGCGTGATCGGCTCGCCCTCACCGGGAACTTCGATGTGCGTATAGCTCATAGACGGTGACGGATTTTTAGTGGATACTAAAAGTCCTGCCGTTATCGTCGGAGAGAGTCAGATTTCTACGGACAGACGAAACTATTTGAGTGTTCCTCAATCATATGCAGCCAGTAATGACGGCTGCTACTGCGGTCTTGTGGACAACCCTCGCCGCAGCTGTCAGTCTGGGGTATTTCGCGTTTGGGGTGTACCTTCTCCGACAGTACGAGGGAATCGGCGTCCGGAGCCTCGCTGCCTTCTCGTTTCTTTGGAGCGGCAATTATCTGTTATCTTCGGGAACGATCTATGTTCTCGTCAGCAGTGGGATCACGAGCGGAGCGGATCTCACCCCCGGAACGCTTCCGGAAACGACCGAGGTGGTTGTGCTTGCGATCGTTGAACCGCCGCTTTCGGCACTGCTCACGGTGACCGCCATTTTCGCGTGGCTGTGGTTCGTCCTTCGATACACGCGTCAGACCAGCCAGCGCGAAAAGCTCGCTGTCGCGGGACTTGGCGGCGGAACGCTCCTTGTGCTCACGCTGAACGGGGTTATCGGAGGGACTACAAGCATCGGTCAACTCTCAATCGACCCGGCACTGCGGAATAGAATCACCGAGTTCGCTACCGTTGTCGAAATTTTGGGTACCGGCATTGCCGTTGGTGTTGGAATCGCACTACTGTATACGACAACGCTCAGTCACAGAACGTTCAGTCGCCGAGCGGCGGCGGGGCTCACCGTTCCAATTCTGCTTCCATGGCTTATTGGCTATCTGTATCAGTTCGGCCTCGTCGTCGACTTCTCGTCGATTGGTGCGTTGCGAACAGTGGCACTCGCCGCTGGTCTGCTCGGTCTCTGGATCGCGGTCAGCGTCGAGGATCTCTTCGAACAGCTGCCCGCCTCGCGGACAATCGGTCGACAGACGGCGTTCGATATCTCTGATACGCCGATTGTCGTTCTCAACACCAACGAATACATCGCCGACATCAACCCTGCGGCCGCCGAGATGTTCGGTGTCAGATCCAGAGAAACCGTCGGGATGTCCGTGTCGACACTGCTTCCAGAGACGATTGAGACTGCGGTTTTGTTGGATTCCGAGTCGATCACGTTCACCCTTCCAAACAGCGAGACGGTGCTTGAGGCAGTGGCTACCGTTGCGACCGACGATAGCGGCCAGCAGATGGGAACGACGATCGTCTTCAACGATATCACCGATGAGCGACGGCGTCAACAACGGATTCAGGTACTCAACCGTGTGCTTCGGCACAATCTGCGAAACGATATCAACGCTGTCAAAGGATTTGTCGGTTTGTTGGCCGACAGCGACGGCGAGACGACAGCGTATCGCGATCGTGTCGATACGAAACTTGACGGGCTTGTTTCAATCGGCGACAAGGCGCAAAGTACCGAACAGGTGATCAACGCTGAACCACGGACTGACTCGCCGATTTCGTTGGAGGAACTCGTTTGGGCTGCCGCTGACGCCGATCATAAGCCACACTTACAGATGACAAACGGCCTCTCGGAGACCACTGTCTTGGTCAACCCGGCAATTCTTGAGTCCGTTGTCGCCGAGATACTCGACAATGCGGTTCGGTACGGCGAGGATGTCACGATCACGGTGGGTTACGATCCGGAAACGACGACGCTGACGCTTGCTGACGATGGGCCGGGGATCCCCGAAGATGAGATTCTCGCGCTGGAGATCGAACAGGAGACGGCGCTCAATCACGGAAGCGGGCTCGGACTGTGGCTCATTAAATGGGGGGTTAATCGGTTCGGCGGCTCCGTTGTCTTTGAGACCGGATCCAGTGGCACAACGATTGATATTCAGCTTCCACCGGCGCTTGTTTCGACGTCTGCATCACCGGCGGAGCCCGGTGTGACGGGATCGGCGGTCGCCGAATGCGTCTCGTCGGTGAGCGTGGCTTTTTGTCGTCGTCGGGTTCGGTGTGTGCATAGCGCAGTGACGGTGCCACATTTCAGGCAGTCCCACAAATAATGGCCTTGTCCACGCACACCCACTGGTCGATGTGGGGTACTCCGTTGTTCGCAACACAGCGAAACACAGCAAAAAACGTCCACAGCACCGAATCGCAGTCGTAACCGGCCCAATCGATCGCAGTCGACCGCCGATCAGCCGTTACGGCGGCGTCGGGTGACCAGCAGTGCGGTCGCGATCAGCGAAACGAGTGCGACGACAACACCGAAGCCGGGAATGCCATCTTCGGTTTCGTCAGCCTCGTCGGATTCGTCATCGGTTGGTTCCGCATCGGGTTCGTCGTCTTCGTCAGCGTCCGCGTCGTCATCGGCTTCCACCTCGTCAGCGCTGCTCACGACGAACAGCGAAAAGCCGGGGGTTTCGGCCGTCACGGTCACGGTGTCGCCGTTGGTTTCAGCCGACGTGTCGAGCGTTTCGAACTCCTCGGCGTCCTCGGGCGCGCGGAGGACGACAACATCATCGGCGTCGGTATCGGCATCCTCAAGCGCGTCAGCGTCGACGGTGAATTCGAGTGTTGCAGACTGATCGCGCTGGTCGTCAGGGACGGTGACCTCCGTTACGCCGAACGTCGGTCGATCGGCGTCGAGTTGCGGCGAGTCGGCTGGAACGTCATCGAACTCGGCGACAGAGACGGTTCCGCTGGCGTCCTCATCGGAGAAGGTGATTGCCGACACCGAGGACTGGCCGGTAGTGACCGTCACGCCGGCCTCACCGGATCGGGCATCGGAAACCGTTGTGGTCTGTGTCTCCGATGTGGCTGGGTCGGCACTGCTCGTGCCAGTGGTGCCTGTGCCTGTGGTTTCGGTTGGCTCCTCGATTCCGAAACTCACGTCATCTTCGAGGACATCGTCGTCGAATGCATCAAGTCCGTCGTAGACGCTCTCTGTCGGTTCAATCGTCAGTGTGTAGTCGCCGTCGTCGAGTTCATCGACCTCCTCACCGAGGTTGAGACCCTCGACGATGTCGTCGATGTCATCGACCGTGAACGTCTCGACGGTCTCGTCGTCGTCTTCGAGGATAAGGTTGAAATCGAAGGCCTCGACGAACCCATCGTCCGTACCGGCTCCTACGGCATCGATGCCGATTTCAACCTGATCGACGCTGTTGAACTGATTGTCATCGCTGTCGTCTGTGAGGAAAATCTCGAGACTCGGGTCGATGTCATCGCCGCCCGCTTCGACCAACCAGGGCGCGAAGTCGACGTTCTCGCTCACCGAGTCACCGTCACCGGAACCCTCATCGCTTGGGCCTGTAGCTTCTCCCCACCAGTTCGAGGTGGCGGTGAGTTCGTTAGCGCCGTTGTTAACAACACCCTCGTCATTCGATTCGATGTTGTTGTCCGTTAGGCTGAGATCATCAACGTTAACGGGCTCGTAGTCAAGGCCACCGTCAATTCTGGCATCTTCGTCCGTACCGATGACGTACACACCGAATTCGTTGTCAGTGATGTCGTTGTTTTCGATAGTGCCGTCAATCGATGTCTCGGAGTCATCTGTGTTAGATACCTTCACACCGATTCCGACTCCAGAGAACGTATTGTCCTCTACAGTAACGTCAGCGATCGGATTGTCCGACTGGGTGGAGAGGGCAACCCCCTCACCGAAGTCGGATACGTTATTATCCTCTACAGTAACGTCATCACTAGATGAGTCTTCGGTCGTGACGAGGATCGCTTGCGTGTTGATGTCGTCTCCGCTATTATCCCCCTCTTCGTTGAGGATATTGTTTTCAATAACGACATTGTCGCTGTCATCAACGCTAATACCTTGCGAGAATGCCTCACCATTCTGGCGGGTGACGGTAAATCCATCAACAGTGACACCGTCTGCATCAACCGTCACAGTTGCTGCTGAACCCTCTTCATCCAGAACGATTTCTGTCGTGTCAGCATCCTCAACAGATTCAAGCGTCAGTCCTTTGACATCAATGATGGATTCTTCGTAAGTTCCAGGGCCGACAAGCAGCGTGTGATCTCCGTCCGCCTCGTTGATAGCGTCCTGAATTGCAGTTCCACTATCGAAGCGTTCGCCGGTGTCGAGGTTCAAGACTTCACCCTCTGCGGGTTCGACAACAATAGAGTCGTCTACAACCACAGCGTCAGGGTCGAACGTGTTGTCGTTGTTTTCGAGGATGTCATCTAAGTCCTCCTCGTCAACTCCAGTCACGTAGGCACCATCCTCGCCAAGCTGGTCACCGTCCTCGAAGTCGGTGTTCACAATCTCCGTGTCGGAACCGCCAAACACGTGGATTCCGTCATCCTGGAAGGCCTCAGCACGCAGCGTGTTGTCATCGATAGTGGCATCACCCACTTGATCGGTGATGATCGCATTAGCTCCAACGCCGGTCTCACCTGAGTCACCGCCTTGACCGTCCAGAGCAAGTTCGCCACCGCTCTGCAACACGCTGTTTTCGATGACTGCACCATTACCATCTTCTTCGATGTTCACAACCTGGTCAAAGTTACCACCGTGAGACCGCTTGGTGGCATCAACATTATCAACAGTTACTCCAGGATCAAGAATCCGGATGACGGGGTCACCGGTGCCGCTGTCCGGGTCGTCCTCAAAGGTGAGCGTCAGGTCGCTAATCGTCACGCCATCAGTCACCGATTCTTCTCCCTCCTCACCGACTTTGATGAACCCACCAGTTCCACTGCTGATTTCATCGTCCGCGTCCAGACCGGAGATTTCCACATCATCGGTTTCACCGGTCAGGGTGACGCCGTCAACGAGAATTTGGACGTTCGGGTCACCATCGTCAGCATCTGTGACCTCAATATCTTCAGTCACGGTAATCGTCCCATCCTCTTCAACAACCTCTCCATCAACTTCATCACCTGCCGCCGCAGCGATGAGATTCTCGGCGGTATCGACTTCAATTTCCCCCACTTCGGACCCGTCAGCCACCGCCGTCCCGGCAAATCCAGCGGCCCCCATCGCGACCATCGACAACGCCATGATCGCCGCCAACAACACCGCACGAAGCGTCGTCCGATTATGTTCCTCACTCGCCATCGAGCAACACCCCGGTGGTGACTCGGTTCGGCAGCAAGTAACGACCACGAGAGTCGTCAGTCGTCAGTGATTCAGCTGCCATACGCCTTTCGTCGTCGACGCTGCGTCCCGGTCGGCCCGGTGACACCGCGTCAATCGATTGAATATGGTCTATCATAGCGTTCGTCGTCAGGTCATCGGCGAATGTCACAGGTGACGCCTGTTCGATTCGCACGATTCGCAGGAGACCGGTCAGTGCTCTGTGACTGCCCAATCATGTTGCGTATCTATATTTTCAAAACACCCGACTAAAACTGTTCGGAAGGAAAGACAGTACTTCCTGAATGAAAGTCATTATATATGAATAGTAAAGAGAGCGTTGTCGCCAACCGATTCCACGCATAACGCAGCCGGAACCGCTTTGAGGCCAACCGACCAACCGCCGAGCATGTCCACTGGATCCCTCGAAGACGACGCCATCGACTCCTACCGCGAGGCCGGCGCAATTCTCGTCGAAACACTGACCGACGCCCGCGAGATGATCGAACCGGGCGTGACACAACTGGAGGTCGCCGAGTACGCCGAAGACGCCATCCGCGAGGCCGGCGCGGGACTCGCCTTCCCGGTCAACATCTCGATCAACGAGGAGGCCTCGCACGCGACCCCCGCCCGCGACGACGAGACGACGTTCGGCGAAGAGATGGTCTGTCTCGACATCGGCGTTCACGTCGACGGCTACATCGCCGACGCCGCCGTGACCGTCGATTTTACCGGCACCGACGAACTGGTTGAGGCGGCCGAACAGGCGCTCGATGCGGCGATCAACGTCGTCGGCCCCGGCGTCGAGGTCGGCGCTGTCGGCCGCGAAATCGAGGCGATCATCGACAGCTACGGCTACACCCCGATTTTGAACCTCTCGGGCCACGGCGTCGAGCGATACGACGCCCACACCGGCCCGAACATCCCGAACCGTGCGGTCGACCGCAGCGTCGAACTCAGCGTCGGCGACGTGATCGCCATCGAACCCTTTGCGACCGACGGCCGTGGTAAAGTCGGCGAGGGGGCGGTCGAGGAGATCTACGAGCAGGTCGGCGACGGGACGGTGCGCGATCGCCGCGCTCGACAGGTGCTCGACGAGCTCGAACGCTTCGAGGAGTTGCCGTTTGCGGCGCGCTGGCTCGACAACTCGCGGGCCGAAATGGCGCTTCGACGGCTCAAAATGGCCGACATCGTCAAGGGGTATCCGGTGCTGAAGGAGGCCGACGGCCAGTTGGTGAGTCAGGCCGAACACACGCTGATCGTCACCGAGGACGGCTGTGAGGTGACGACCGCCGGGATCCATCCGTTCGACTGAGCCGTCGGAGGCGTCGACCGGAGCGAGGGGGTGTCGCCAGAGCAAGAGGGTGTCGCCCGCTCTGGCGGCACGGACGCGGCGCGCAGTAGAGCTAACCGGCCCCGTTGTGAAACGGGGGTATGGAGCAGATTTTCGCCCCGTGGCGAATCGAGTGGGTCGAGCGCGACCCGGCCGAAAAACAGATTGACGGCTGTCCGTTCTGCGTGCTTCCCGAACGCGAAAACGACCGCGACAACCTGATCGTCGCCCGAAGCGAGCGGAGTTTCGCGATCCTGAACAACTATCCGTACAATCCGGGACACCTGATGGTGATTCCCGACCGTCACGTCGGAGAGTACGAAACACTCACCGAGGCCGAACTGCTGGATCACGCGCGGCTCAAACAGGTCGCGATCCGTGCGCTCGACGAGGGGCTCGGTCCGAACGGACTCAACACGGGGATGAACCTCGGCGACGGCGCTGGCGGCTCGATCAGTGACCACATCCACACCCATCTGGTTCCCCGGTGGCACGGCGACACCAACTTCATGCCGGTCATCGGCGACACCAGCGTCATCGTCGAAGCGGTCACCGAAACCTATGACCGCCTGCACGCGGGGTTTGCGGCCCAACCCGAAGCCACCGTCGAGAGCGACGACCGCGCAGTCCGATTCACATTTGATGCAATCGACGCCGGCGAGTAGGCTGCCATCGATCATCGACAGCCGCCAGCGGACCAGCCGATTTTTGCCC
>PUNK01000063.1 GCA_003552585.1 Thermoplasmata archaeon
GTGTTTCAATCCCACAACGGGTGCGTCTGTAACGATGTATATTCTCTCGAGGTCCGAAAACAGGACCGAGTTTCAATCCCACAACGGGTGCGTCTGTAACCATCCCCGAATCTCGAGGTATATGGACTGACGAGACCGAATCCACATGAACATTTCCGTCGACCACCAATCCCACCGTTACCCCCAGGGGGTCGACGGAAACACAAAGTGCTATTTGATTAATCGCTCCCCAAATAGGTCCCTCCACGCTCCCGAAGGGGTGTGGCTATCGCCCAGAACTCGAGTCGAAAACCCCGTAGAACGCATCGTATGCTGACGGGGACGGGAGTGCGTACAGGTTATCATCGCCACTGATCGTGAGCAACTGGGTTTTGAACTGCTCGAGTTCGGTCGTTTCGGTATAGGCCGGGATTGATACAGTGCTCTGGCGCATTTCACGAGCCGTAGCGAGCGCGTCGGCACTACCCTCCGCGGCTAGCCGGGAGATGGTTTCCGCCTCCGCGGAAGTGCCTGGAACGATCACGTCGAGCGATTCTGCCTGGTCAATCAGGTGTACCTCACTGAGTGTGGCACACTTTGCAGCATCAACCAGCTCTGGTAGTGACGTTGTGGCCGTCCCAGCGGTTTCGTGGTACGTCTCAAAATACGCGTCCACGACCTCGCTAATCATCGTCACCTCGTCGATCGTTGCCCCCGTCCGATGGTGATTGAGCGCCTGTGTAGTCGCGGCGAGTGGATCGCCGAAAGCGAGCCTTGAGTAGATGATCTCTGACGGGAGCCGTCCTGCGTTATCGGTCAGTCGCCAGACGCAGACCGTCTGGCGGTCGGTCCCAAAGGACCGGTTGCACCGGCCGGCCGCCTGCACGAGCGAGGGAACAGGGGCAAAATCCCGATAGAGGGAGTCAAAACTGATGTCCACTCCCGCCTCGATCAGTTGCGTCGAGATGCATAGGAGGGGTGTCTTTTGTTTACAGAGACGTTTCGCAACCCCGATGAGGGATAACCGATCGAACGGTCGATGCCGACTGGTGAGGTGAACCACGATCGGTTCATCGACCGGGAGCGACGCGACGAAGGCGTCCAGATCGACGTCCTCTTGCTGCTGATCAGCCGTCCACTGTTGGAACCGTTCATTGAGGGAGGCCCCGCCTATCTGTTCCTGGGCCTGTTCAGCCAAGGCTCGCGAACTGGAGACCGTGTTGCAGATGGCGAGTGCGGGGGAATCGAGATTCTCGACCAATATATCGGCCGCCTCGCCAGGGGCGAGTGGTGGTTTCTTTGCTTCGGGATCTGCTGAGGGGTGAAGTGTATAGCACACCCGTGGGTGCTGTTGGATACACGCTTCCGGTGAAGGTGTTGGCCTGTAAGCGGATTCGTCGGGCCCGACGAGGGTGAACGGGTCCTCTGTGTATTCGAACGCCTCGAACAGTTTGGGTTGAGTGGCGGTCAACGCGATGAGGTGAGCGTTGTACTGGTCAGTCAGGACGCGGCACAGGCGATTCACGAGGTGCATCCACTCGGGTGGGAGTGCCTGTGGCTCGTCGAGGATAATCACGGCGTTCCTCAGGGCGGGGAGTTTCAGCCCTTGTGACTTCCGCGGGCCGGCGAGACTCTCGAACAGTTGGACGAACGTCGTGAGGGTGAACTGTTGGCGCCAGGCGTCACGGATGAGGACGCGATCGCGTTCGGCTAAGGCGTCGGTTTCGAAGGCCGTTTCATCCGGTGAAACATCGGCGAGGTGGTGATGCACCGCGAGATCGAGGGGACCCGCGTCAGGATAAATTGCCTCGAGCTCATCGGCGGTTTGGTCGATAATCGATGTGAACGGTAAGGCGTATACGACGCGCGACGCCTGGCCGGTCCGAGCGGCTTTCTGTTCGGCCAACGAGAGGCCAGCCTGCGTACTGGTCAGCGTTTTGCCGAACCCCGTTGGTAGGGTGATCCTCCCAACATTCGTGTCGGCCTCGAGGAACTCTTCTACTCGGTTGAGGGCAATGACCCGGGCGGTATCTCGGATGGTGTTTACTGTCTGACCGAGTGAATCGGGCGCTGGGTCAAAGGTGGAAATGTACTCCTCGATAGCCGTTGCCTCGAGCCGGCCGCTGGTGAGATCAGCGGGGTCGAGATGGGCGGCCGAAGTGGTGTCGGCGAGCGTCAACGTCGTCCACGTATCCACGAGTTGGCCGTAAGCCTCCTCATCCCGGGTGCCGGCGTGGGCAACTACGGCCTCGGCTTTGGTCGCCAACGTCGGCAACCCCTCGCGGTTACTGATCGCCTTTCGGCATTCGGCCCATGACCCAGCACCGTTGGTCACACCTTCGATGAGTGCCTCTGCAACCTCACGAGCCGCGTCATTCGAGTGGATATCCTCGAGTTTGGCATCTATCCGCGCGTAGGTTGGCGCGTTCCCTCCGTGGGGATCGCCAAATTGCTGGGCGAAAGCGGTTTCAGCGCCGGCCATGTCAGGGAGGGCTCCGTGATGTTTTAATATCGCGAGCGTACCAGCCAGCCGGGCTGTTGGGTCGACCTCAGTCACGCGGAGTGCGTAGTCAGCAATGGCTCCACCGACGTGAGCGTGGTGGGTCAGTTCAATCGGGTGGACGCTCTCACCGCGAATATGGCGCTGGAACCACGTGGTGAGCTTTCCAATATCGTGGAGGCGGGCGACGATCCGGGTCACTGTTTCGTCGAGGGCACCGACCATCTGCATCCGGGATTCAACATCGCACAGATGGGTCTGAAGTGGGGTTGCCGGTTGGAGCCGCCACCCTGGGAGTTCGCGGGGAGGGTGTGACCAGAGAGCTGGATCGACTGAGGTGAACGGCTCGGTGGGGTCCATCAGTAGAACGCCACTGTTCGCTCCCCGTCCACATCGAAGCCACACGCTTCGGTTGCGACGAGGTCAGTCTCGTCACTGAACGCAACGGACACCGTCCCATTGAGCCGCCGGCCGTTTGCCACGCGGACCATGTTATACGGATGTTTCTCGACGGTGAACGACCCTGAGGCAGCGGGATTGACGGCAGCCACGGGGAGTGCGGAGTCGATCGTGGGCGCCTCATCGTCAACTGGTTGGAGAGGCAGTTCCCCGTGATACGTGACTCGCGCTAAACATTCAGCGGTGCCGAGATACGGCGTGTAAATACTCGTCCCGTTCGAGAGGTGCTCAACGAGATCCCTCCGAAACGCCCTGGCTTGCTCGTCATCGCGATTGAAGGCGACGTCGATAGTGTAAGTCGGGTTACGGACCATATGGATGACTGGCCGTTGCCGGTTGCCGAGGATGGCTTCCTCGTTCGGGAGGCCGCCCATGGTTTCAGTGAGCGCTTCTGCGGCAGGGTCATCCGTCTTCGAGAGCGTGAGTTCCTTTGCATCGCTGCTGTTTCGGGTCCCTAAGTGGAGGCGTGACATCGTGTGGATGCCCTCGTGGGCCTCGAGCGTGACCGCCAGTTGCGTTCGGTCGGGCTGAAACACCTCGTAGTACTCATCACGACCTCGGCCCACAATAGCCGCGAGAAACCCGGCGACGGTCGTGCGTGGGAAGAGGCGGTAAGTGCGATTAAGCGTCCCCTCGATGTTCCGGAAATGCGCCCACCGGCCTGAGACAGTCAGTGAGACCGCCGTGTCGTCAGGTACCTCGTGGGCTGGAATCGCAGTCATCGTGGTGTATTACCTTGCATGAGCTATTCTGACTCAATCACGTATCTCTCGCTCGTCAAATGGCTCGATTTCCCGGACACGCTCATCCCCGAGTGCGTCGGTTAACGCGGTCGTGAGCGATCCGCGTTCTTCGTATCTGAGGTAGGGGCTCTCTCTGATATGGACGGTTTCGATATGCTCCTCGTGGGCCTCGAGTTGGGAAACGAGCGCGCCCACGTCTAATTCGACGTCAGTAATGTCAGTGAACGCGGCGTGGTCATCCCCGTTGGCGAGGCTAACACCGAGGTCGAGGTCGCCAATGTGGAACGCGTCTGTGGCGTACTCCACTCGAAGGTAGAGCCGGGGGTCCTGGCCCAGTTTACTCCGTGTGAGTGTCTGGTTCTGCCACGCCCGCCACACGACTGAATCCAGGCGTTTGACGTCCGTCTCGGTCAGCCCGGTGTTGGCGGCGGCGTGTTCGTTGACAACGCCCGTGAACGAATAGACTCCAAACCGAACTCGGTGATCGTCGGCGAACGTCCCCTGTTCGTTTTCCGTGGATGACGAAAGGGTGACGGCCAACTGGTTGGATTCGTCGTTCAGTGCTACCGGATGGAGTGATTCGCCATGGCTCCACTGAACGGGGCCGATGTATTGCCGGGGAAGACTGGCACGGATCGCGTCAACAGCTGCGGCTTCACCCTCGGTGAGTTCGGCTTCCCCATCGGTTCCATCGTTCCCTTTGATCGTCACTGTCGCCCCGAAATACCTGACGTCGGTAGCTTTCTCGAGGAATCGGGAGGCCAGGGTTGCGGAATCGGTTTCGGGGATTGCCGCTTCGTCCATCTCGAGGAGGCGTAGGTAGAGTTCCTCACGGGTCGACACGCCATCCGGAATGAAGCGTGGACTTTCTAGGAGGACCCCGAAACCATCCTCGGAGAGTTGGTCGCGGATATACCGCTTGAGGCGGGAGTCGGTGATGATGCCGATATCGTTGTCATCGCGCCGTGGTCGGTCGTCGCGCCGGGGATCGCCGTTCGGATTGGCGTTTCGGGCATCGGTTAGCAGTAGGATCTCTGATCGGTTCGAAACGGAGTCGCTGTCGGTGTTGGAGTCACTCATAGGTCTTAGTGATCTGGGTCGTCAGTCGGCTGTTCGTCAGTCGGCTCAGCAATGAACGAGTCGGCGTTTCCGTAAGTCAGGCCGAGCGCGTAGTGGTACCGGAGGTCTGATCGGTCGATTGACCAGTCTGCAGGGGCTGTTTTTTGCCCCACTGTCATCAGCCGCTCGGCGTATCGTTGATTCATCAGCCCCTGGCCATCGCTTTCACTCTCGGAGTAAACGTTGTTCAGGTGCAGAACATCGGCGGCTACATCCGCGAAATTCCGCTCGGTTAGGGAAGCGACAGGGTGACGACGCAGGAGTGTGTTCGATGTCCCGTTGGATCGCTGGAATACTGACAGACGGCCCACGAGGCCGCCCAAAAGGAACGCAGCTTGGCGTTCCTCATCGTGCAGCGCAGGGTGCGATTCGATAAACGAGTCGAGTCGTGTGGATCTGTTGGTCATGTTGAGTGTAATGTCATGGTTGCGTGGAGCGTAGCCGTCGAGTCGGTCAACGGCTGCCAACGCAGTTGCCTGGAGGTACTGCCTGACCGCGACTATCGGGGTCGGATCCCGATCGTCGGCGAGTGCGGTTTCCTGAGCTTCGATGCATCGTCGTGCGTACTGAGTGAACAGCTCGTCCGCGTCAATTCTCTCTCCCTCGAAAAGCCGAAACGAGAGATCGAGATGGGGGAACTCAGTACTGGTTTCGGGAGCGTCCATATCTTCTTCGGGCCGCGTGACGGTATCAGCAAAGTACTCTTGACGAATGAGTTGAGCCAGCATGATGCTCCCGTCAGTACTGTAAAGCCATCCCCAGTCCCGATCTGAGGCCCACTCCCGATACTGGCTGAACGGCCCGTCGGCGTCGGTGTAGATCTCACTGCCAACCTCGTTGATGTGGGCCTCTGCGAGGTCTCGAGCCAGGGTCTTGAGGAGTCGCGGCGACTCAAACTGTGGCAGTCGAACGGAGTTGTTCTCGAACGTCAGCAGATAGGCGTAAAGCGACAGCCCATCCGCGGCGTCGGTGATCCTCGGGGCGAGCACTACCTCGGTTGGTTCGTCGCTGTCCCGAACCGTGTTCATCACCGCGTAGAGGTCGCGAGCCTGGGAGACGCTGAGGGAATCTGGATACGGGAGCAAATACAGGTGCTGTGCCCGTCCGAGTTTGGTCCGGAACTCATCGAGCGTCCCCTGCATCCCGGAGAGAGTGTCTGCTACCTCCCGGGAGAGGGGGCGGGTTCGATGGGCGGTTTCAGGGTTCATGTTGTCGAAAATGCCCCACTGTTTCGCCGCCGAGGTCGCCATAGGGGTGCTGGTCCCCCCATAGACTGTTCCCGGCTCGTCGCGAACGAGACAGACTCCATCGCCAAACGCATCCATCCCTTTCGTTGCTGACTTCCCCTCCTCGAGCTTTTCTGACCGGTTATTGGCCATCGCCTCGTTGAGTGCCTCAACTTCGCCCGGAAACCGCCAACGTTGGTCGGCATCTGTGCGGACTGAGAGGGTGACGAACATTCCCTCGTCGCCTATCACACCCTCACCTGCCGCCGCCACCTCTTCGTCGGTGGGTTCCTCACCCTCGATACTGCCGCTATCGAGGCCGAAAAACTGGAGGCCTGCCTTCCGTAGGTCCTCGACGGCGTCCTCGTCATCCCCGAGCTGGATAAGCGGCCCTAGGACGTCCTCGTAACCGTCTTCACAGGCCTTTGAGACCCCTTCTTTTCCGGTCCACTTCGCGAGTTGGTCCACCAGAGCATCAACGACTTTTGGTGCCGACCCTCCTTTATGGAACGTCGCCGAATGGACGGTTGTGTGGCTACTTTTCGAGCCGACAGTTGAGTAGCCAAGACGGTAGATCCCTTCGGGGGAGAGCCGCTCAGCCACAACTGGGGTCTCGGCCAACCGTGCCTTTCCATCCTCGATGACGATCCGCGCGGCGAGGACGTTCGGATTTCCACCGTGTTCACCGTCGGCATCACTTTGCTCCAACACCTCTGGCCGCTCACCAGGGGTCATATACTGGATGTATGACCGATCAATGCCGTCGACAGCGGCCGTCCGGGCCAACGTATCGAGTTGGGAATAGAGGTACGCAATATCGAACAGCGACGCAGGGGCTCGGTCAGGGAGAGCGGCTTCGATCTCAGCATCCGAAACCTCGTCGAGGGCAGTGGGTTCGCGCAGGTTACTGAGTGGGTCCGTCATAACGCAACTCCATCGCGCTCGATGATATTCACGAAGCCGAAGCCGTAGCCATTTCGCCCCCCAAGCCCTACATCGAGGGCGAGGTTGAGGTGGTGTCGATGTGCCTCAGAGCGCACCTCGTAACCGAGTTCCCATTTACTCAGCACCATCGTGTGTGTCGTTCCGGTTTTGAGTGTGACAGGGATTGAGAACGTCTTGAGGAACTCCCAGTCATCAAACAGTGGGGCGTCCGTTTCGGCTGGCCCAGGCAGATAACCGGGGGCAAACGCCTCGTGCTCTCGTTGGA
>PUNK01000071.1 GCA_003552585.1 Thermoplasmata archaeon
ACCTCCTCATCTTACTTTCATCAGCTACTCCACTCTGGGACAGTAGATATTTGAGTATAGTTTTAACTTTTAGCTCATCGTACATCCCAAAATCTCCAGGAAGATATCCCGTTCTTTTACGTATATCGATAGAATCCTGGTGAGAGTCTAAACCAAATATCTTAACGTCTCCTTCAGTCTTCTGTAAAAGTCCTAAGCATGCTCTTATAGTGGTTGTCTTACCGGCACCGTTAGGACCCAAGAAACCCATTATCTCCCCGGGATAGACATCTAAATCTAGATCTTTTATACCGACAACATCTCCATATAATTTAGTAAGGTTCCTGATCTTCAATACAGGCTTTTTATTCATCTCGATCACCCCTTCTTGCTTTTTCGATAAATTCGTATATCTCATCATCATATCTATCATAAAATTCGCTAAGGAACGGTTTTTTAGTACCTAACAAACGTTCCAGCATGAAAGCCTCAGCTTTTAGATCATCCAATAACCCTTCATTGAGTAACCCATCTTCGTTCATAAAGAACATCCTCCCGTTGAGCCAGAATCTGATAGTCTGTTCAGGATATTCTGTATTGAAAATCCCTTCTTTTATTCCTTGTTCTACGATCTCCGTCAGATACGGGGTGGTCATCCCCACGGTTTTGTTAAATAACTGGTAATAGACCTTAGGATCGTTTTCTTTGTTATAATAAGAAACCATGTAGGGCTTTTCTCTTTTACTTTGAAATGCAGTTGACATAAATCTTAAGAACTTCTCATCGGCCCGAAGATCAGTATCACCCACGATCTCAGCTAATATGTTTTCTAGTTCATGGATCATCCTATTCGTAATAGCTTCGATGATCTCCTCTTTCGTTTCAAAATAGTAATAGAAAAGTCCGTGGGCTACGCCTACTTCATCACAGATGTCGTCAACCGAAGTATTTGAGTATCCCTTTTCAGAGAACTGCCTCTCAGCTGCATCGACTAGTTCTTCTTTCTTACTCACTTCCCCGCTCGTCATCGTTCCTCTCCTGACTGACTGTCAGTCAATAAGATGTTTAACATCATATAAAGTTATCGGTGTATCAAATCACAAACGATAGATTAACTCAAAAATGATTGAAAAGAAACGGATTCTAAAGAATGTAGTCAGTGACATATGTCACTCAGAATCCTCCTATGGCTCTAATATTTTGAGCAAATTGCTCAATCGATTGGCATGATAGGTAGGTATACGGTAAGAGTAGATTCCTCTATCATATCTATGCCTTTAAACAACTTTTCATCAAAGCACTGGATGTGATAGAGATGTCTCTTATGTGGCCTTATATCATATCCAGAATCAGGGAGCCACTTCTCTAGAACTGTAGACTCCCATTTAACTATCTCCTTTCCTTCAAAAGTAAATCTGGCAAATTCCCCCCCAGGTAACACTTTACTCACGAGTTCAAGAGGCATCCCCTCTAAACTTTTAACTTCAATACCCACGAATATATGAAAAACTCCTATCGTTTCAATTTCTTCCTCGTTCCATATGTGTACTTCGTAGGAAAGATCCTTTCCTTTTACCTCATGTTCGAGAAGATTCCAATTCTTTTGTGTGAAGTCAGAAAACATTTCCCATAGTATCTCTGCAGGATTTTCCCTCTCCTCTCCTGCGGGTCCATAGTAATCCATCCCGAGCATTTTCATACTGTCTTTTTCAACAATTTCTACGTCCATGTCAGAGTAAATGAAAATAAAGCTACAAATAATTTATCTTTTTCAACATCAATTATTTAATCCATGACTTTTTATGAGACTTAGATGTGATATTCATGTGTTTCAACATTTCACTACACAAGGATCCAGGATATATCGAAGATCGATTCAAAGTTTCATTTCCCGCGAATTCAGAATTCAAGTCATTTTATCACGTTTCGGCTATCTCAAATCCTGCACTCCCAGTTATAAGTAGTGAAAATAAAGGGGAGGTCAGTTTTTATGAGTGGGGCTTGATACCATATTGGGTTAAAGACGAAAAGATGGCTGAAAAAATCAGAAAAAAAACAGTAAATGCTCGATCTGAAAGTATCTTTGATAAACCCTCCTTCAAAGTACCTATAAAGGAAAAAAGATGTCTGGTCTTGGCAGATGGCTTCTTTGAATGGAGAGAGGTAAAGGGTAAAAATTATCCGTATCACATCAGATTAAAGGATGACGAAGCCTTCGCATTTGCTGGTATATGGGACAAGTGGCATCACCCATATAAAAAGAAAACGGTTCAAACTTTCTCAATAATTACTACCAAAGCAAATCCTCTCCTATCAAAGATACATAATAAAAGGAAAAGAATGCCGGTCATACTTGAGAGGGATAATGAAAAGAGGTGGTTAAATTCAGATATGTCCGAGGAGGAAGTTCGAAGAATGCTCATACAATACGATGAAGATCTGATGGGAGCTTATCCTGTAAAAAGACTTATTACGAAAAAAGATGTCGATGATGATGTGCCTGAAATTATCGAACCATACGATTATGAGGAGTTAAATTTTGTACAAGAAACTTTGTTATAACTACATCACTTCGATGTGTTCAAAAGAAGATATATCCAACTAAAAAAGTTAACCCAGCCGCTGTGAAAAATGCCATTATCCAAGCTAGTATTGTAAATGTTAATTTTTTTGTACCAACATTTGTTTTTCCCACTACAAGACCACTTCCTATGATAGATGCAATAATAGCCTGATTGAATGATATTGGTACCCCTATAAATACTCCAACCTGTGCTAGTAATGCTGCAGTTACCAATGCAGCCGCAGATCTTCTCGGACCAATGTTTGAATAATCAAATGAAACGGCATTGATGATCCTTGGTGAAAGGAACCATGCACCTAATAATATGGAAACTCCTCCTAAGATCAAAAGGGTGATCATGGGTATGTTCAAGGGTGCCAGGGGCCCTACCGCCTTTCCTACCGAGTTCGCACCTGAGGTATATGCAACAAAAAGACCGAGCAACATAAGAGGATACTTGAATTTTTTTCCGGTTTCCTCTATTGGAATGTACTTCCTTAATATTCGAGATACCGAGTACCCTATAGCTATTGATAGAAAAGGGATGGCTAACCAGTATCCAACTATCACGTAAACGGATGACCAGGATATCACGTTACCAAAACCTAATCCACTTCCTATCACGGCCCCAACGATCGTGAAGGCGGTGGGCATGGGGTAATCAGTAATAACGCTTATGATGACAAGTATAGACGCAACTAATAAAATTATAAAGCTTTGAGCCAATATGATTTCGCCACCGAGTATATTTGTTCCGACAGTAGTTGTAACTCTCCCGCCTTGAACCACAGCTCCTACCATAGCCGCTATCCCTGCTAAAAGTGCTGCTTTTAAGATACTTAAATATCCTGAAGATGTGACCGGAGCAAAGGCTGGAGCTACAGCTGATGCACCAACGGAAATTCCTACAAATATCGACGCACCAACGGTGGCAAAAATAGCAATGGTTTGAAAATCTAGCATTAACTTCCTTCCTTCAATGTCATTTTTAAACTATCCCTGATATCTTTATCAGTTACATTGATATTTAAAGTACATTTACCATTATTTCTAACTAAAAGGTTGAGGGAGAAGTCCCTGGTGTCAAAATAATGAGGGTTGAGTTGTAGCATGACATTCTTATATATGCTTTTTTCTGCCTTCCTGATCGAGTTAATTGATTTATACCTCATATATCTGTAAACTTTTTTAGAAGCATTTTTCATCTCTAATCTAGGTGATTCTAGACGCATTAATTTATTTCCTGCTTCAGCTATATCCCTAGATGCCTTTTTGATCTCGCCTTCAGGATTATCGCATTCTTTTTCCTTCCCCTCTGTTCCTAAAGAAGCCTCTCTTGCTGTTTTTTCCTTGAGATCATCCGTTGACTCATTTTTTCTTGGCCTCCAGTTATGAAGCTTTTTAACAGAATTCTCATTGACATCTATATCCTGTAGTGTGTTTTCTAAATCTTTTGTAAAATTGCAAACGTCGTTCCAGTCCCCCTCGAACTTCACTCCGGTTAAAGTGGTTTCGTAGTGGGTTTTAGTCATATTGTATCTCCTCACCAAATATTGGGGTATATATAGTTTTTGGTCGACTTCGATAACAATTTATCAGTTACTACTTGACATATCAAATATCACTCTGACAATATGTGTGTTTAAAAAAATACAAAATCATATTAAGTAGGGAGAATCTCCACCTGCGAGTGTTATTGCAAAGGCATAGATAGTTTCAAACTGAAAACTTTTTTCCTTTTGTTCAAGGATGGAATATCCCGCTTCAATTGAATTGTAGATACGTGTTAGTGGAGATTTGTCAGAGCAGGTAAAGTATATTCGTCCATGAGGTTGCAAGTACAAGAAAGCCTTATCAAGGAACTTTAAAATAACCTCATCTCCTCTTACCCCTCCATCCCATCTTGAGTCATAAGTTAGTGATGGGATATGGGACAAGTATGGCGGATTAAAAATGATCACATCCCAAACCCCATCGACATTGGAAAAAATATCACTCCAGTGGATGTCTTCAAAATCAACATCATTTTTTTCAGCATTCCTACGAGTAAGTTCTATCGCTTTTTCATTTATATCGACTGCAGTAACCACTGCACCATTTAAAGCACAGTGAAGAGATATTATTCCAGTTCCACAACCGATTTCTAAAACATCTTCATTTTTATCCACTTCTATCAGTTCAATGAGTAAATAAGTATCGTCTGAAGGAGAGTAAACGTCTTTAGATTCCTTAATATCTAAACCGCTGATCACATCCACAAGTCATTCCGCCATATTTTGCATCTCTTCTTGGTATTCTTTAAGATATTTTATACTTTTTTCGATATCTTCTTGGTTTTCCTTCAATTCTACCTTTCGCAATAGATAAATTGCTTTAGAAACGTTTTTGCCAGATAACTTTGCCTCCTTTATTTCTTCCTGGGCATTTTTAATAATTTTTTTTAATTTATCGGGCAATCTTTTGAAAACGTTCCTTTGCAGCTTCTGGGTTTTTTCTTCAGCTTCTTTTACTTTCCCCTCATCTAATACACTATTTATAACTTCTAACTTTGAGAATGCCTCATCAACCTCTATTCCCAACTTTACAGAGTCATCCAATAAGTTTTTCAGTTCGTTTATTTTATCTTTGAGTCTAGCTTCAGGACCTTTTTCTTCCTCTGCTAATCTCAAAGCTTCAGACATTGTCGAAAAAGCTTTTGCCGTATCACCTTCTTTTAAATGACAGTTTGCTTTTTTCACTAGGTTTTCAATATGGGGATGCTCTTGTTCTATTTCATCAAGGATCTCGTTTATTCTGTTCTCACTTTCCTTTATTTTATTTTTCATCGAAGAAAGCAAAAATACTTTACCCTTTTCTAGGAAAGAAAAGGCTTCTTCATATCGGTCGTTATTATTACTAATCAAAGCTTTATTAATCATCTCTCCAGCCTTTTCTACACCAATATTCTGTCCCCTGGCGGACACAATTAGACCTTTTAGATCTGACATAGATTTTTTGACCTTTTCTTTATATTCCTCTTCAGAATATTCTTCATTTTTAGAAGTTGATTTTTTTAGTATTTTAAAAAATATTTCTTCAGCCGACTCAAAATTACCATCATTTGCTTTTTCAATACCCTTTTCTAATTCTTTTTTGTATTCTTCTGGTAAATCATCAATAGACTCTTCTATTCTGTTATAGATTTTTTTTAAATCTTTTAGTTCATCTATCTTATTTTCGGCATCTTCTAATAAATTAACGGTTTTTTCATCCTCATCAGCGGACTCTGCTTTTTTTATTATTTTTCTTACGTATTCATACCCTGGCACTTTTTCCTCTAGTTCATCAAGAAGTTTTTGCACTTTATCCAACTTATGTTGATATGAAACTTTTTCTTTATCATAAAATTCTTCTTTAATAGAACTAAAGACATCATCAGCGAGTTCATAAGCGTTTTCAAAATCACCTTTATCTGCCGTTTGTTTTACCTGCTTTAACTCCTCGAGATGGTGCTCATATTTTAGTCCTTTCTCTTTCATTTTTAGTAGGAGTCTTTTACTATCTTTCACATGTTGAAATATATCTAGTACTAGATCCGAATTTAGACTGACCCTCTCCAGATTTTTGATAGCCTTCTTGTATTCACCGCTTTTTTTTGCCTTCAATCCGTTCTTCATATCTTTTTTTATGCTGTCTATCTTAATTTTAGCCTTTCTAGCCTTGGCGAGCTTTCCTCTGGCCTTGTCTATCAATTCGTCTACATCTTTTTCTTTGTCTTTTGGTAAAGAAGTATCGTTTTCTAGGGCAACTACAACTTTTTCATCTGCCTCCTCCTCAAGAATCTTATCATCTTTTTTGGTTTTTTCTAGAAGAGAATCAAACTCTCCAATCAATTTTTTTGATTTTTTTTCAGCTTTATCTAAGTCACCTTCATCTGTCAAATCTATAATTTGTTGAAAACGTTCTTTTAGCTCTGAGTCCTCGGGAAGTTTTTCAATAGAAGACCTTTCTTGAAGTATTGGGAGTAAATATTTCTCTATTCTTCCTACTTTATTTATAATTGACTCGGCTTTATCCACAGCATCTTCACGATTGTCCTCTACCCTTGCTTTAGAAGCCTCCTCGAGCTCAGTACGGATTGACCTTAATCTAATCCTTTTGCTGGATAAGCGAGAGATAAGATATCTAGCTCTGCTTACTTTCTCTTCAACCTCTTTTACATCTACAGCTTGATCCTGTTCAGCAATAACCTTCTTTTCAGAGTCACCAAATTGATCCTCCAATGTTTCCATGCCTGGAAACCCTTCAACTCTAAAATCAACAGCGATTTTATATGCTCTTGTTGCTTCTTCCATCTTACCAAGTTTCATGGCCAACCTTGCTTTAGCATTCCATATATGTTCGTACAAAGGATCGTATTCGATAACTTTGTCATATGACTCATATGCTGCCTCGTACGCCCCGATGCTTTCAAGTATTGCTGCTCTACCAAACCAAATGTCTTCATCAGAATTCCCTTCCATGATTTCTATTTCATACTGAGCTAATTTTTTTAGAGGTTTTTCCAAAACGACTCCACCAGGTAGAAATACTTGTTCTTCCATATCAGAAAAACGAGTTTCACACTCAGGACAAATATTGGTTGAAATAGACAAAATAACTCTACATTCAGGACACCTGATCTCTTCACTTATGTCCCGTGCCTCCGTTCTAGAACCGAGCAGCTCTTCCTTTATATCTTTGATTTTCTTTTCACCCAACCCTTCCAATTCTGATAATTCTTTTTCATCTGAGTCATTTAACGAACCCAAGTCTGAGAAACCATTTTTTATCAGAAGTCTAGCAGTCAATTCTCCAATAGACGGAACAGTCATCAATTCAGCTATTTTTTTACTTTTAACAAAATCATTGTTTTCTTCCATATGGATTCCTCTTACCGAATTCTTGGGTTGGTTAGCAACACCGTAATATACTGTGTTAAGATATTTGGTGTACTTCATATATATAATTTGGTACGATTTTCGAAATGTTATAAGTAAAAGAACAAAAAATCATCGAAATAAAATTAGACCAAGCCTCTGCAAAAAATAGTTATACCATGGCCTTTGTAAACAGTAGTATCTAAACATGGAGACAAAAGATGTCTAGAAAAGCCATAACACTCTTAATAATTGGGATCTTGCTTGTTGCACTAATACCTGTTTCGCAAAGTCAGGGTAACGATTCCCCTCATCCGTGGCCTACTATAGGGAATGACTTAAAAAATACAGGGAGAAGTGAAATAGACACATCTCATACCAATGGAACAGTGAAATGGAATGCCACTCATGTCCCCGATGTTCAAGTTTCTCCTTCCCCAGTAGTTGATGACCAGGATACTGTATATATATCAAACATTGCTTTATATGGCTTTTCAGAGGGAGAAGTGGTCTTTAAATTCACCCCTGATGATGATATGACTACTTCACCACCAGCTATCGGTGATGATGGAACTATTTACGTGGGAAGCAGTCATGGATATCTCTATGCTTTCGATCGTAATACAGAAGAAATTTTATGGAAATTTGATGCAGGCTCCACCATCAGGACTCCACCCAAAATTGGCTCTGGTGGCGAGATTTATTTTGGGACTAATGACGGTATTTTATTCGCCATCCATGACGATGGGAGCGAGATGTGGAGCTTTGATATAACAGATATAAATCAACCGGAAGAACGGTCGGATATAGTCACCTCTATAGCAATGGATGACCACGGGAATATATATTTTGGTTCACTTGATTATCACATCTACTCGGTGGATAGTGCTGGTGGATATAGATGGAGTACTTCTACCGATTTTCAAGTATGGTCTTCACCAACAATAGCAGAAGATGGGACAATATACGTTGGTACGTTTGTTGGACTACTAGCTTTAAATAGTCAGGGAGAAGTTAAATGGGAGTATGAGGTGATAACCGAGGGAGAAGCTGGTGAGGAGTATAGAGGTGTCATGGGTTCACCGGTTCTAGATGAGGATGGCACAATCTATTTCGGTGCTCTCGATAATGAATTGTATGCCCTTTCCCCCGATGGAGAACTTGAGTGGACATTCAAAACCGACGGAATAATCGTTTCTTCCCCAGCACTTGGAGATGATGGAACATTATATTTTGGGTCCTACGATACAGCTTTTTATGCTCTCGAGGCAGATTTTGATAGGAATCTACGATGGTATTTTAACGAAACTATGGCTCCTTTCTCAGCGTCACCTGCCATCGGTTCTGATGGTACCATCTTTATAGCAGATGATATGGGCATTGTTTATGCCTTTACAGGAGAGCACGAAGAGAGGAGAACCCCAGGTTTCTCCTTATTAGCTCTAATAGGTGGCACAGCTATAGCAATGATGATTTACTGTAAAAAGATCAATCCCAAAACTTCTTAGTTCTTGCATACTGGATCTCTGCATCTAATAGGGCTTTCAGGAAATCATCCTCTTCCCTATAATCCATCGATAGTATTCGAGCTGCTTTGTCGTGCCCAACCCCACGGGCTGCGATAGCCATAGCCGCCCTTTTGCCATACACCCTTGCAAGATCGGCGAGTTTGAAATATTCTCTAAGGGTACTTTTTTCCTCCTCCGACAATGATCCTTTGTCCACTATGCTTTCATCCTGATATGGAAGTAGAGTTGCGACCATTCTTGAACCACATGAGGGACAAGAAGGTCGATTTATGTCTTTCACCCTCCTGCGCCTGCTGTTACCACATTTCAAGCATTTTAATGTGAGTGTTTCAGAATAAAGTCTGTCTTTAAAAGATGATAGAACTGCTCGGCTCACTTTACTGGTGTCAAGCATCTCCTTATGTTTCTGAAGTCCAGCTTCACCTACTGGTGAGAGTCCGAAAGTGGATATCTTCACCTTTATGCCCCCTCTCTTTATCATATCCATAACATGTTTCGAGGTTTCTATATCCATATTATCTCTGAACACTTTTTCCAGAGCCTCTTGATACATAGGGGTTGATCTATAAGCATCCATCAACCTTTTCAATGATATAGAGCGATAATCGATATCTTTTTTCACCGCCCCATACTTTTTAGCTACGTGTAGAAACCTCCATCTGAAAAAAGAAGAATTAACCACTGCTTTTCGCAGTATGCCTTCCAAGTGTTCAGGATCTGTTCCCTCTAAAGCCTCTTTTATCATGGAAGGAGTTACTCTTCTCGAGATCTTCATCATCATCCTATATGGATCAGTTTGTAAACCGACGCTCTCACCTGTTCTAGCGGATAATAATGTTGCAACAAATCTTCCCAATGTTTCGTTTACCATGCTGCCAAAAGAAGCGTTTATAACTACTGTATCTCCCTCTTTTTCTATTATAATATCTTTATCGGTGGCGATCGGGGCAGTACCCTGCTCTTTCAGAAAGGCATAAAAAAATTGCTGGGTTTTCTTATTTACTTTATATTTATCATTCAAACCTATTTTCCTTATTTTCCCAACTTCCTGTGCGACTTCAAAAGGAACTGGTATATCTTCACCTGTCCAGTCCGGTATCTTTCCTAGGTCACCGACGGGAGAAGCGACAACTTCCTCTTCCTCTATATCTATTACACGCCAAGCCTTTCCTTGAAGAGTAATCACTCCTCCAAGCTCCACATTACTGGCGACAAAACTTTCATCCAATGTCCCCACAATACTGTTTTTCGAAAGGTCCCTAAGAAGGAAAGTCTTTTCGTCAGGTATCATAGAAATGTTTTCGTAAAAATAGGTCAGTGAAGCCCGTCTTTTTCCAACAACATCTTCATCCCTCCACAGTACTCTTATTTCTGATAGTTGAGCAACAGTTTTTTCGTATTCTTCAAAAGTTAAGTTTCTAAATGGATATGCTCTACGAACCATTTCGAAGAATTTATAGATATTTACTTTTCCTTCAGAATGAACGGTGGAAATGAGTTGATTGGCGAGGACACTCATCGGTTTTTCAGGTATGTCTGTTTTTTCTAGATCTCTTATCAGTGAACGACGAGCTATAACAGCCGATTCAGCAATATCATCATGTGTAGTGGCCAATATGATGCCTTTAGAAGTTTTTCCTATACTGTGTCCGGACCGCCCTACCCTCTGGACCAAGCGAGTCACTTGCCGGGGGGATTGATACTGTATAACTAGGTCTGTCTCTCCAAGGTCGATACCCAGTTCCATAGAAGAAGTACATATCAACGCTTTTAAATCACCATCTTTAAACCGATCTTCAACATCCATTCTTGCTTCTCTATAGAGAGAGCCATGGTGTATCCCAATAGGGTAATTGGGATCCCATAGATTGAAACTTGACGCTAGCGACTCGGCCGCATCCCTCGTATTCACAAATATTAATGTAGATTGGTGTTTGTCTATAAGCTCTTTACAAATTCTTACACAGGCAGCCTTCTCAACATCGCTTCTCAATGTTTCAGCCAACTTTTCATCTGACTTTTTTATATCCGGTTTGGTCACTTCAAGGGTCATCTTACCCTGCCCTTCTATCTCTATGATTTTCCCTTTCCTCTCTGATCCAACTAAGAACTGAAGTACCTTTTCCGGACTACCAACGGTGGCAGAAAGGCCTATGCGTTGAAAAGAACCATTTTTAAGCCTTTCTAGGCGCTCCAAAGCTAATGATAGTTGTGTTCCTCGTTCATCAACAGCTAGTTCATTAAGCTCATCTACGACTACAAATCTTACATTCACCAAAGCACTCCTTAACCTATGACCTGTAAACATGATTTGAAGAGTTTCAGGAGTAGTAATCATAAAATCGGGCGGATTGAGGGATTGCCTTCTCCTCTCCTTTCGTGATGTGTCACCATGTCGCACAGCGACACTGAAATCTAGTCTTTCAGCGAAAAATTCTATCCTACGAACCATGTCCCGGTTCAAAGCCCTTAAGGGGGTTATGTACAATACTTTAAAACCAGGGCCCTCTTCACCATGTATTTCTTCTAATATGGGTAATACAGCAGCTTCCGTCTTGCCTACACCTGTAGGTGCAATCACCAAGGTATGCTCTCCCTTCATAATGGGTGGTATAGCTTGTTCTTGTGCCCTGGTTTCATTCTCTATACCTAGTTCAGCTAAAACACTCAGTACATCTTCAGTTAAGAGATCAAATGCAGCCAATATATCAGCCTTCTTATTGAGGCGTGGGTCGGTCCCTTGCAGGGATAGGTATACTCTTGATCTCTAAAAGGGACGCTAGTTTTTCTAAAAGTTTCTTTTTGTTTTCTCCGACCAGTGCATTTTCCAGCACTTCACCCAAATTATCCACTGGTATGATTTCCACCATATCTTCATATCGGTTTTCCAACACAACATCTTTGAGGTTGGCTCTAGGGATGATGATCCTTTTGACTCCGCTCTCTGCAGCCGCTTCAATCTTTGAAGTAACTGCACCTACTGGTAGCACCTGTCCTCTCACGCTAAGAGAACCGGTCATAGCTATTTTTTGATCTATAGGGATACCTTCGAGTGCTGATATAACTGCAGTTGCGACGGATATCGATGCAGAGTCTCCTTCCACACCTTCCTGCGTCCCGATAAATTGGATATGGACATCGTATTTCGATATATCTTCTCCCGTATACTTTTTGATAAGTGCAGAGACGTTTTGTACAGCCTCTTTAGCAATCTCACCTAGTTTGCCTGTGGCGACAATCTTTCCTTCGTCACGAGAATGTGCCGGAGTTACCTCAGCGGCTATAGGGAGAACGATCCCGGAATATTCAGATATACCTTCCTGTTCACCACCGAGAGCTGCAAGACCGTTGACCAAACCAACGCTAGAACCTTCGGTTTCGAATGTTTTGTATTCCTTCCTCCTTTTAATATATCGATCAGCCACCTGTTGTTCCAAAGAACGGGCTATATTCTTCGCTTCGACCACATCTTGAGCGGTCGCTTGTTTATTTCCCTTTTCTACGGCAAGATCTCCAGCCACCCTTACTAATCCACCCAGCTCTCTGAGTCTAAGTGTAAGTTGACCTCTCTTATTTGCTCTTCGCTGAGCTTCACGAAGGATTTCAGCTATGGCTAATTTATTGAAATGAGGTATCTTCATCTTGTCCTTTTCTATCTCTTGAGCTATGAACCTTATAAGTTTGATGCGATTTTTATGGGTATCTTCTATTGTGTCGTTGACATACACCTCATAACCGTATCCTCTTATCCTTGATCGGAGTGCTGGATGCATACCCCCATGGACTGAACCTCTTTCATCTTTAGCACCGTATATTGAGTCTAGATTTCCTGCAGCAACCAAAACAAAATCGGTTGGTACTGGTTCAGATTTTACCATAGCACCGCTGCTCCGTTCACTCTGTCCAGTAATTGAAAACTCCTTTTCCTGCATAGCGGTAAGTAAGCTCTGCTGGGAAGACATTTTTAGCATGTTTATCTCATCAATAAACAGCACTCCCTTGTTCGCCTCGTGTATGGCCCCTGTCTCAACTCTTTGATGGGCAGGTGTTTCCAATCCCCCGCTCTGGAAAGGATCGTGTTTCACATCACCTAGTAATGAACCAGCCTGGCTACCAGTAGCATCGACGAATTTTGGTTTATCTCCCGGTTTATAACCTATAAGCAATTTTGGAATCTCCTTTTCGACCTCTTTAGTACCCATGCCGCCCATAGGCGAGGCTCTCATAGCTATGAGAAGCATAGCCGCTGCAATTATGCCGAAAAACATAATGAGATATTGTCCTGTGAATATGGATAACATTATGGCTGCGGCGACTATGAGTACTAGGATTATAACCATGCCCTGACTTTTTTGTTGAATCTTGCGGGATGCCTGCTTTCGGTGTGCATCCACTATTTCTTTGCCTTTACCTGCAGGGACGCTCCTGACTTTAGGATTATTTTCATCTTCATCGTTTGGAAAACAGAGTACATCTTCCAATTCACTGCTAGGCAGGAAATCGATCATAGCCTGTGCGAGCATAGATTTACCAGTTCCGGGAGGCCCTATTAGCATTACATGACGATGTTGTTTAGCTGCTTTCTTCACCACACTGACTGCTTCATCCTGGCCTATAACCTGATCCAACAGTAGATCGGGAACTTCAACATCAGCAGTAGTCTCTACATCGACTTCTTTTATCCATTGATTTACAGGAGGTAATTCACCATTATCCTGTTGTCCGTCTACTTTGGATTCTGTTTTCATTCACAGCACCGTTAAGCCCGAAATCATGTGCCCCCCTTCTACATAAACTTTTGGTTAACCATTCAACTCCTCTGCATCAGTATGTCCATGAAGTTTACGAGATGAGATGCCAATGCAGGGTTATTAGTATAACCACATGCTTCAAAATCAGGGGATGCAAGTAGAGCTCTCGTTCCATCACTGATCAGATCAGTTGCGATCAACCCCTCTCTTCTCTCCACCTTTGCCCAATCTAGAACCTTTTGTCCTGATTCGGTTATTATCGTCATTTCTACTCCCCTTTTTTTAGCCGATACGAAATCCGGTTCTAGGGAATCAAGCAATTGTGAAAAATGGGGGCAGGATATGATTATCTCATGGGTCGTCTTCCTTAAAACTTCACCGACCTTGTCCATCACTCTATTTTTTCCATGGATCGTGTATATCACTTGGGGCTCTCCTTTCTCTGCTAGGGCCTCTGAGAGGGTATTCAGTCTCCCAAATACCTTGTCAAGTTTGTTTGTGATCCGTGATTTCAACTCCAATGGTTCTGCAGGCCGGTATATCCGAGGACGTCCTTGACTGACAACGACATATCCCATTTCATGTAGACCATCTAGGGCTTTATATACCGATGTACGTGGTATTCCAGCCGTATTTGCGATGGTATCCGCTTCGGCAACACCGTGGGCGACCAGGGCTGTATAGGTACGGGCCTGATACTCTGTTAACCCAAATGTTTGGAGGTCTTTGGATATCAATTCGTATTCCTCTTCAAAATCAATTTCTTCCTGCATATTTGAGACCATTTGTAGCTTCCACCGCTACAAAATATTTAAGTCTTTCTTCTATTCTCATAATGCCTGATAACCATGGTAATACAAGATTCGCAATTGAAAAAGGGTTTACCCAAAAAGACGGAATCCCTTTGTCCTGAGTGTAAAAGTGTGATTCAAGCCAAGTTGTTAGTAGATGATGGAAAAGTGATCATGAAGAAAAGGTGTCCGGAACATGGTGTTTTTGAAAGTGTATATTGGTCTGATGTAAATATGTTCTATAATGCGGAAAAGTGGGCTTTTGACGGAACAGGTGTAGATAATCCCGCTATTCCCAATGCTAAATCATGTCCTGACGATTGTGGGCTTTGTGATCTTCATCTCAGCCATACCTGTCTTGCGAATTTAGATCTAACCAATAGATGTAACCTTACTTGTCCAATTTGCTTTGCAAATGCCAATGCTAGTGGTTATGTTTATGAACCTTCTTTCGAGCAGGTTGTGAAGATGCTAAAAGTTCTCCGAGAGGAGAAACCTGTTCCAACCACTGCGGTTCAATTCTCTGGAGGCGAACCTACAGTTTATCCTCATTTTTTTGATGTCTTAAAAAGAGCTTCGGAGATGGGTTTTGCCCAGATACAGATAGCTTCAAATGGGATCAAACTGGCAAAGGATCCTTCTTTCGCACAGAAATGTGTTGATGCAGGATTACATACAGTTTATCTCCAATTTGATGGTCTGAAGGAGGAAAATTACATACAAGCTAGGGGGAAACCTCTTTTAGAAGTGAAAAAACAGGCTATAAAAAATTGTCTTAATACAAAACCTAGACCCCTTGCCACCGTATTAGTACCTACCATCGTAAAGACGATTAACGATGATCAGGTTGGAGACATATTACAATTCGCGATAAACAATCGTAAAGTCATTCTAGGAGTAAATTATCAACCTGTATCTTTTACTGGAAGAATATCCCAAGAGGAGAGAGAAAAACAAAGATATACCCTTCCAGATTTGGCTAAAGGCCTTGAAGAGCAAACAGGTTTTGTGAGTAGAGATGATTTCTATCCGGTCCCCTTCGTCAGTCCGGTTTCACAACTCGTTTCTATTTTAAAGTCAGAACCAAAAGTTGCTTTCACCTCCCATCCTCACTGTGGACTTGCTACTTATTTGATTATAGACGATGATGGTAGGGTTTCTCCTATAACCGATTATGTTGATGTTGAAGGACTGATGGAAAAAATGCTCGAGAAATCAGGAGAGTGGGACAATCTTCTTTTCAGAACTGCTCTTAAAGTGGGAGATAAGCTAAAGAGCGAAGAAGGAAAGAGGAAGAGCATATTAAAGAACTTTATGAAAAACTTTGGTGAATTTTTGGGAAAAGACGAACTCCCCGGCGGGATGACACTTGATGAGATATTTGAACAGCTGTTAACAAAGGGCGATAAAGATTCCATAAGAGAGTTTTCATGGAGAACGATGTTCATAGGCGGTATGCACTTTCAAGATGATTACAACTATGATATAGAGCGGTTGAAAAGATGTACGATCCATTATGCTGTTCCAGATGGAAGGATAATACCTTTCTGTGCTTACAATGGAGGTCCGACTTACCGAAAAGAGATCGAGAAAAAATATTCAATTCCTTTAGATGAATGGAGGAATAGAGATGAAGCCAGAAGTTGATAATGATATCTGTATGCATTGTGGGGCGTGTGTAGGGACATGTCCTGTCAATGCTATTTTTTTGAAGGAAGTTTCTGTAGAGATCAGTGATGATTGTGCAGAATGTGGGCTTTGTGTAAAGGCTTGTCCGGTGGCGGCTTTAAAAGGAGGTATATGATATGCTCGTGTCAGAAGGAGATGTTCTAGAGTACGATGTAGTTGTTGTAGGAGGCGGACCGACCGGTAGTACTACTGCTAGATTTGCCGCTCGTCAAGGTGCAGATGTTTTAGTTTTGGAAAAACGACAAGAAATTGGATCCCCTGTTAGATGTGGCGAGGGAGTTTCCCTCACTTGGTTGGATGAACTGGAAATAGACGATTATAAAAAATGGACTAGCCAAAAGGTTGTTGGAGCACGTTTGTATTCTCCTGCAGGAAATACTCTTGAGATCACCGAAAAGATGGCTGGTGATGAGGTAGGAGTAGTTTGTGAAAGGGATATATTTGACAAAGAGATGGCAAATCTTGCAGCACGAGAGGGAGCGGACTTCATGGTCAAGACTAGCGCACTCGGATTGATAAAAGATGATGGCATGATAAAAGGAGTAAAGGCTCGTAGCATGGGAAAGAATTTCGAGATACATTCTGATATAGTGGTCGGTGCAGACGGATTTGAATCTCAGGTTGGTCGATGGGCAGGACTTTATGGGGCAATATCACCAAACGACATAATGACCTGTTTCCAATACCGGATGGCTGATATCGAATTCGATTCAAGATATACCCATTTTTTCCTGGGAAGTACAGCTCCTGGGGGATATGTATGGGTTTTTCCAAAAGGCGAAGGCATCGCGAATGTAGGCTTGGGTATTCAGGTAAGTAGGTTAGATGGGAGTAAAACACCCAAAGATTATCTAGATGAATTTATATCATCACGCAAGGAGTTCGAAGATGGTGAAGCGATAGATATGGTGGCTGGAGCTGTTTCGGTAGCCCCCCCTGCGGAAAAAACTACTACTGACGGTCTGATATTAGTGGGTGATGCTGCCAGAGTCGTGGATCCGATGACCGGTGGTGGTATAGTCAACGGTTTAAAGCAGGCTAAGATAGCAGGCGAGGTCATTGGTGAATGCATAGAGGAAGGACGATTCGATGATGAATTTTTACAGCTTTACGAAAAAAGATGGCGAGATAGACTGGAGAATAAATTGTGGCGTAATTATATGGCGAAAGAGAAAGCCATGACACTTGATGATAAAACCTTTGATAAGGTAATAGACGCACTCTCCGATCTAGGACTTGAAAAAATGAGCGTAGGAGCAATTTTGGAGGGTGTGTATGAGAGGTATCCTGAACTAATAAAGGAATTTGAAGATATGTTATGAATCTCGGATGTCATGGAAAAGAAGAAAGATGTTTCCATATATACGGTAGACCTCTTCCAGTATGTTCTCGTTGTTTAGGTGTTTACATGGGACTAGGATGCGGTTTTCTATCAGGTTTGATTTTATCACCTGAGTTTATAGGGATAACAGCTTTCTCTCTGATCATCTTGACTTTTTTAGCCATAATACCTCTGGCTCTTGATTCTTTTTTCCAAGAGTATTTTGGTATTGAAAGCACAAATGAGAGGAGATTGATAACTGGGTTATTTACTGGTGCAATGCTTGGTTTTAGCATTTGGTGGATGCTGGCAGAGTTATTTTATTGAGGAAGATACCAATATCGATAAATAGTGTAACTTCTATTCGACGCCCATGACGGTGATAGTTACAGGAAGCGCAGGATTCATAGGATACCATGTCGCACGCAGACTCCTAGACATGGGAGAGGACGTTATCGGTATCGACAACGTGAACGAGTATTATTCACCTGAATTAAAGTGGGAACGAAATTCGATCTTGGAACAATATGATGATTTCACATTCTACCATATAGACATCTGCAAATATGAAAAAATGTTAGATATCGTCACAGACAACGATGTTGATCGTATATGCCACCTAGCCGCTCAAGCAGGGGTAAGGTATTCGATTGAAGATCCATTCACCTATCAGAGATCAAACCTAGAAGGATTCACAAGTATGCTGGAAGTTGCTAGGCATGGTGAAGTGGCAAATCTCGTCTTCGCCTCTTCCTCAAGTGTGTATGGGGGGAATGAGGAAATACCTTACTCTACGGACGCAGACATAACTAGACCTGTTTCATTCTATGCTGCCACAAAGGTATCAAACGAGGTGATGGCACATTCTTATCATCACCTATATGATGTGCCTATAACCGGTCTCCGCTTCTTTACCGTTTACGGGCCCTGGGGTAGACCTGACATGGCTTTGTTTAAGTTCACCGACAGGATAGTCAAGGGAGAACCAATAGATGTTTTTAATCATGGTGATCTTAGACGAGACTTCACATACATAGACGATATCGTGGATGGTGTGATCGCTGCAATCCAGAACACCTTCGATTTTGAAATATTCAACTTGGGTAGTCATGATCCAGTGGAGCTGATGTACTTCATAGAAGTTTTAGAGGATGTTCTAGGCTGTGAGGCTGAGAAAAACATGCTGCCTATGCAACCTGGAGATATGAAGGAAACCTATGCGGATATTGAAAGATCCAAAAAGAAGCTAAATTTTGAACCCAAGGTTTCTATAGAGGAGGGAATAAGGAAATTTGCGTCTTGGTATGGAGATTATTATGATGTGGAAATACCTTTGAAATGAATTTAGAATCTTAATGAAGGAAAATTATTATAGGCCGTACTCTATCATCCTCTAGCATGGAGATTGGGAATGTAGGTCTAGCATTTATCTTAACGATTCTAGCAGGCTTGTCCACAGGTTTAGGCGGTATAATCACATATTTTATAAAGAAACCAAAAACGATTTATCTATCTCTATCACTTGGCTTTGCTGGTGGAGTAATGATTTACATATCTTTCATAGAACTTCTGCCCGAGGCCTTCGAAGATGCTGGCGAGGGTATAGCGGTTTTAGCGTTCTTTTTGGGTATAATATTGATAGGGATCTTTGATTATTTTACTCCGGAGAAAGGTTCTTACGAGATATCACCTATTGCTGATAAAGATAAAGAAGAAGAAACGAATTTACTAAAAACTAGTAAACTTACAGCCTATGCGATCGCAGGACATAATTTTCCAGAAGGAATGGTTACATTTTTTACAGCCCTAGTTGATATAAGATTGGGTGTGATAATCGCAATAGCAATAGCGATACATAATATCCCCGAAGGTGTAGCTGTTGCAGTCCCCTATTACTATGCGAGCGGGAATAAGTTTAAAGCATTTCTTCATTCCCTGGGAGCAGGGATTGCTGAACCTATGGGAGCACTTGTAGCATTTCTAATATTATGGAATTTTTTAACACCGGCATTAATAGTAAGTATGCTCGCTTTTGTTGCAGGTATAATGGTTTATATCTCTTTTGATGAACTTCTACCTTTAGCACAGGATTACAATACATCTCACTCCGCTATCTTTGGCATCGTTTTAGGAATGCTCGTGATGGCTGTAACCCTTCTAGTAGTGTAAAATTTTCAATCTTTCCGCATTGAAAAAGAACGATTTAGGTAAAAAAAGAATGATTACATTTGTGATCCGAGTTCCATGATCTCTTCCCATGCATCGAGACTTTCTTTTGCTTCTTTTTCATCAAGTTTTTGTATTGCATAGCCTGCATGGACAATGACATATTCCCCTTCTGAAGCCTCTACCAGTGATATGTTCGCCTTTCTGGTGACCCCTCCAAAATCTATAAGGGCTTCATCGCCATCGACTTCCATCACTTTTCCAGGTACGGCAAGACACATATTCCTTCTTAGATATGTTGGAAATATAAACATTGTGCATGTATTTTGGAGACTTTTTATTATCTTCGGGATCTTTGACCTTGGCAGCAGAGAGATATTGAGCCGGTGTTTTTATCGGAGGGAGATCAACCACCATTTCCGAATAAAATACAAAGTGTCGTATTTTGGACACAGTTATGGAAAAGTTATTTATAGAACCTCTAAAAATCTCAAAATGATAATATGAACGGGGAAAAGCAGCCTATCTTGGTATTGAGTGAGGACTCTGAAAGACAGAAAGGCAGGGATGCCCAAACTAACAATATTTCAGCAGCAAAATCATTGGCAGATACGGTAAAAGCAACACTTGGTCCTAAGGGTATGGACAAGATGTTAGTCGACAGCATCGGAGACGTAACCATTACAAACGACGGTGTTACAATGCTCAAGGAGATGGACATAGAACATCCTGCTGCAAAGATGGTTGTAGAAGTTGCAGAGAGCCAGGATGAAGAATGTGGCGATGGAACGACCTCTGCTGTTGTTTTAGCCGGTGCGCTACTAAAAAAAGCAGAAAATATGATCGAAAGTGGAATTCATCCTACTACGATAACGAGGGGATACAGGCTTGCATCTAACAAAGCAATTGAGGTATTAGAAGAGATAAAGACCGAAGTGGATCCGAATAAAAAAGAGACGCTTAAAAGGATAGCAGAAACAGCTATGACCGGGAAAGCGATAGAAATGGATAAGGAATCGTTGGCAGAAATTTCTGTAGATGCTACGAGCAGGATAGTTACGGAGACCGATGGAAAAAAGGAAGTGGACGTTGATAATATAAAAATAGTAAAGAAGGCAGGTGCTTCAGTTTTAGAAACTGAACTTGTTGAAGGTTTGATATTAGAAAAGGAACGAGTTCATGAGGGCATGCCAAACGATATAGATGATGCTAGAATCGCTTTATTGAACTCAGCCATAGAGGTGAAAGAAACAGAAACAGATGCGGAGATAAAGATCACAGACACTGAACAAATGCAGAATTTCATTGAGGAAGAGGAAAAAACTTTACAGGAAATGGTCAAGAAAATAAAGAAAGTCGGTGCCAACGTGGTACTATGTCAGAAGGGGATCGATGACCTGGCTCAGCACTACATGGCAAAGGAAGGGATATTCGCCATCAGAAGGGTCAAGAAATCGGACATGAAAAAGCTCGTCAAGGCTACCGGGGCAAATATCGTAACTAGTATTGAGGACTTGGACCCCGTAGACTTAGGTCGGGTAAAAATGGTTAGTGAGAAAAACATAGGAGATTCACGCATGACATTTGTGGAGAACGGTGATAGAGGTAAAGCAGTTACACTCCTTTTACGAGGTGGTAGTGAACATGTTGTGGATGAATTGGAACGAGCTTTGAACGACGCTCTTAAGGTAGTAGCTATAACTATTATGGACGGTTACATCGTACCAGGTGGAGGCGCACCAGAAATAGAACTTCATACTAGAATGCAAGACTTCGCATCCACCATAGAGGGTAGAGAACAGATGGCTGTAAAAGCATTCTCGGAGGCAATGACCGAGATTCCCAAGACATTAGCCCAAAATGCTGGAATGGACGGAATGAATGTACTCATGCAACTGCGTGCCCTACATGAAAAAGACGGGCTCAAAAATCACGGAATTAATATTGAAAACGAAGAGTTCGAGGACATGCTAGAGAATGGTGTTGTTGAACCTCTTAGGATAAAAACACAAGCCATAAGCTCCGCCTCTGAGTTATCGGAGATGATACTTATGATAGACGATATCATAGCGGCCAAGGGAGATCACGGAGAGGGCGCACCAGAAGGAGCACCACAACCCGGTGGTGGCATGGGGGGAATGCCCCCCGGCATGATGTAAATTAAACCCTTTTTCTTTTACTATTTATATCAAAAATACCCTTTTTTACAGATAATTTTTTAATAACCTATACATAGTTGGTAGCAAACCAACTATCTGTCTGACAGAGGTTATTTCATATGTCGATATCAGAATGCAATGAGAATAGTACTAAAGGGCATTATGTATTACTTGATTTGCTGCTTCTATCATTCTGGTTCCTTTTTTCAGGAATAATTATTTCATTATTCATAATGGATGGATTGACCATTTACAGCACGATAGCTGGACTGGTATCTACCGCAATCGTTAGTTCAATATCCCACAAATTCATACTTCATGGGAATGAGGCATATAAAAAATCTATAAAAACGATAATGTTTAATCTTAGAGATTTTTTAATTTTGTTTTTTGATGTGGTTTATAATCTTATAATTGCAAATGCGATGTTGATATATCAAACGATCACTAAAAAAATCGAACCTAAGATAGTTTCTATCCCCGTTGATTTAAGATCCAAAGCTGAAGTAACCCTTCTATCTTCAGTGATAACCATGACACCGGGGACTATGGTTATGAACCTAGATGAAATTGAAACAGGATACATTTTGAAGATACATTTCTCTTATCTACGATCTGAAGATATGGAAGAAAATATAGAAAGAACGATCAAACGTTGGGAGTCCTTGATAAGGGGGATGTTCACATGAGTTTGCTGGAGATCATCGCCGCCATACTGATTTTGATAGCTTTATTGTCCTCCTACCGTGTTTTCATTGGTCCAACAGTATACGATCGTTTGATCGCTCTCAACGTAGTAGTGGTTGTTGTAGTCGTGATATTTACAGTCATAAGTGTAGATTGGGGAATAGGATATTTTTTGGATATAACTATATCATTTTTATTGTTAAATTTCTTGGCTACCTTAGCCTTTATCAGGTATCTTGAAGGTGGTGATTTTCATTGATCTATGATATAGTCGTACTTTTCTTATTATCTCTTGGCACGGTGATTCTTTTCTTTTCTGCATTGGCTTTATTGAGATTTGAAGATGTATACATGAAGATTCATGCAAGTTCCATGGCGACATTTGGAGGTTCTTTATCGCTCCTTGGATTGATCGTTAAGGAAGGATTTAGTGAAACATCAGGCATGATTTTATTATTGCTTGTCATTGCCATGTTAACATCTCCTATTGTTGGCCATGCCTTTGGTTGTGTTTCTCTTTCAAATAAGATCGATACAGAAAAAATAGAAAAACTGGAGTATCCTGGGGGTGAAAAAGGTTGCTCATAGATCTATTTTTGATCCTTTTCCTGGGCGCTGCGGTGTTAGTAGTGCTAGAAAAAGATCTATTGAGGGCGTTGATTTTTCTATCGATGCTTTCTGTTTTCATAGTTATATTGTCATACCTCTATAAGGCCCCGGCTGTTACTGTAACAGTAGCAGTAGTTAACGCTGCAGCCACGTCTATGATTTTCCTTGTTATAATGAACAAAATCGGTTTGCTAAATAGAGGTGAAAAGTGTGATTAAGAAGATTATAACATTGTTCTTGGTGCTCACTATCGTATTATTGATCATCACTGGTCTCAATCTGGAATATGAAGATAAAGAAGAATCTCCGTGGGATCAATTTGTTAAAGAAAATTACGAAGAAACTGGTGCTGTCAATTTGATAGAAGCGGTCCTTCTTGATTTTAGAGGATACGATACCTTCGGCGAAGTGATGATATTGTATATTGCCATCTCAGGTGTGATAATAATCGGTAAAGAAATGAAAAAAGGTGATAGCAAGTGAAGTCGGTCATTGTTAGAACTGCAAGCAGAGCATTAGCTCCATTTTTACTACTTGCAGGGCTCTACATGGCAACTCATGGCTTCTTGCTTCCTGGAGGAGGCTTCCAAGGCGGAGTATTGTTGGCTTCAGGGGTCATATTGATATTATTGACCCATGGACGGGAAAAGGTCATCAGATTGGAGGAAGATATTGATTGGTTCGAGGCTTTTGGGGCTGTTGTGTTTCTCGGTGCCGGTCTAACAGCTATAATAATGGGAAAACCCTTTCTTACCAACTTGTTTCCCGGAACACCTATTTGGTGCATAGCTCTGGACATCGTGGTATCATTGAAGGTATTTGCAGGGACAGTGGCTTTATTTGTTTATCTTTTCGGCATGAGGGCGGTGAGAGAATGTTAAATGGCATAAATGTGGGATTAATCACCATCTTTATCGGCTTGTATGGTATAACCATAACAAAAAATGCCATAAAAATAATGATGTGCCTAGGAGTCATGAGTAGTGGGGTTATAATCCTTTTTGTTTCAGTGGCCTACACCCCTGGTTATGGGGCACCTATAGTTGGAAATCCTGGCTTGATGGTCGACCCAATTCCCCAGAGTGTTATGGTCACAGCAATTGTAATAGAGCTTGCCACTGTTGCCCTCGGATTAGCGATGGTGCACTATTTATACAAGAGTTATGGAACATTAGATACCACTTGTTATGAGGAGGAGGTGATATGATACTTGAACATGCTCCTGCACTGATAGTTCTTTCTCCGCTAACAGCTGGCCTTACTATCAAAGTTATGTCCCGGTTCCCCCATTCAAAAGCTAGCCGCGATTTCATTGCCTTTTTCGGACTGTTAATACCGATCTTATTCTTATTCTTTGTATCTAGAAGAAGTGTCATCATATATGAGATGGGGGGTTGGCCAGCACCATATACAATTACATTAATATTGGATGGACTTTCGATCAGCATGGCATTGATTACGGGGATCATAACTTTATCAACATTTGTTTATTACGTCGAAACGCTTGATATAAGGAAAGACGCTGATGATTATCATTTCCTTTTCCTTTTCATGACTACCGGCCTCTATGGTGTGTTTTTAACTGGAGACCTTGTTAATCGTTTCGTCTTCTTCGAGATAACAATATTGACCACCTACGTTCTGCTGACATTTATAGGTACGCGGGAATCGCTGAGAGCTAGTTATCGTTACCTTGTTATCGGCAGTATAGCCTCGGTGATGTTTTTGGCGGGTATAGCTCTGGTTTACTTCCACACTGGGCATTTAGACCTCTATGCTCTTTCCGCTCTAATACCAGAGTTTCCTGCGCACACTAAAAATATCATTTTCATTTTCTTTTTGGTGGCAGTAGGGATTAAACTAGGGATCATCCCCTTTCATACATGGTTAGCAGATACTCATGTTCATGCTCCAACCCCCATGACTGCCATACTTGCTGGTTTAACCGTAAAAACTGGAGGGTATATTATGTTAAAACTTTTCCACATCGGCTTTGACACCATCTTGATAAGATATATGGTAGTTGGTTTAGGTGCTTTTACTGCTATTTTTGGGGCAGCGATATCTTTAAAATATTTTGATATGAAAAGGATCTTAGCATGGCTCACGATCAGTCATATGGGTGTAATAGCTTTAACCCTAGCTATTTGGACTCCAGAGAGCGTAGCTTCATCTCTATTATATCTTGTAAACCATTCTTTTTACAAAGCTCTCCTATTTCTAGGGGTTGGTGGACTTGCATATTTATATGGAACTTCTGACATCCGTGAACTTCCGATCATGAAAAGTAATGTATTACTCTCCAGTTCAATATTTATAGGACTACTCGCACTTGCAGGGGTGCCTCCCTTTAATGGATTTTACTCTCGATGGTTAATATTGGATACTGTCCAAGATCCTGTTATTTATTCAGTGATAGTGATAACAACCATCCTTACTGTTTCTTCAGCATTACGGATCTTGCTACTCGCTAATAAATCAGTGGTTGGGAAAAACAAGAATTTGACTGGGGGTATGCTTTTACCGATTGTGATACTTGCAGGACTTTGCTCATTTATAGGCCTAACCACTTCTCTGGTCGGTAGAAATTTGATAGAACCTGCAGTAGTTTCAATATTTGGAGAACCAGGAACTGTGTTAGTACCTATGGGCATAGAGATACAGTCCCTTATTTCTTTCCATGGGATGATTATTTTCATTTCTATATTCATTGGTTATGCCCTTTTCTTGGCTGTAGAAAGTATACATCCCGATTGGATAGAGGGGTTACTATCCAATGTTTCTATCAGTAATTCTGTGAGATATATCATCTTGATATTGGCAATATTACTTTTACTGAATGTATTGTTTTGAGAAATGATCTTCAAATAGATATGTTCATAAATCAATACATGATATATCTGTAATCTCAATAACAAATTGGTATTTCTCTTTCATAGTATAATGTTCTAGAATCATATCTAAAACGTAGCGGATACACCTTCACCCCTGCATCTACCGCTTCCCAGAATGCATCTGTAAAAGCTGGGTCTCTTCGAGTATGGGGCAAAAAACATTTTGCATCACTTCGGAAAACTAGGATCATCAATCCTGCTTTATCGCCTTTTTTTACCGCATCTGTTAACTCATTTAAGTGTTTCGTTCCTCTGGTGGTAGGGGCATCGGGAAATAATGCTATATTGTTTTTAGCGAGTGTGCAACCCTTAACCTCGACCCAAAATTTCTTTCCATCATTTTCATTTAAAAAATCTATACGGCTTTCTCCTAACTTCTTTTCTGCTTGCCAACCTTCATCTATTGTGAAAGGATTCACATCGGAATTATTGAGAATCCAACGAGCTATTCTCCGGTGAAAACCAGAATTTATCAAGATCCACATGTTCTCTACCCTTCCCGCAATAAGATCCCATTCTGTTTTTCTATTTGGATTATTTGCCTCGGACAATAGAACTTGATTCCCACGGTAAAGTATCTCTTCGAGTCTTCCTGGATCTCTAACATGTACTTTTACCCTTCCTCTTTTTCCAATATCTACCGTTGCTAAAAATCTGTTATCTCTTTTTATAAAGGTTCCCGATACGTCGTATGTTAAATCAAATACAGGTATCGATTTCATAAGTGTACGTTCTCCCTTATTTTACTTTCTCAAGTAGTATAGCTGGACATAACCTTTTTACACCGGGTACTGATGCGATTTTCTTTGATAAAAGGTTTTGAAGATCTTCTCCGCTTTTGGTCCAGACTTCAGCCATTATCATGTGGTCCCCAGTAGATTTAGCCACCCATTTGACTTCTTTAAATTTTTTCAGTTCCTGAATGGCTGCTAGGTAGTCTTCTGGGTCGGTATCTACACCTAGAAGGGTTATCGTTTTATACCCTATTTTTATTGGATCGATTTCGGTAGTGTACCTTCTTATAACCCCTTTTTCTTCCAATCGTGAAATCCTGCTTCGTACAGTACTTTCGCTCATATCTAGCTCGTTTGCTATCTCAGTGAATGGAGTGCGTGAATTCATCTCAAGAATTTTGAGTAATTTTCGGTCTATTTCGTCTATATTAGCCATTTTATTGCAACCTATGTACCTAATACCGCGATCATAACCGCTCTTTTCGTGCAAAAACTTAATATATTCGTACTATATAAGGTTATTCCCCAAAGGGTTATATCATGAAAACTAACACCGAAAGAATAAAATCACACGAAGTTTATCACATTGTTAAGGGAGATTTGCCCTTTGAGAATACGAGAATAAGGAGTGATATAGATGAATATTGATGGAATGAGTTATAGAGAATTACTAATTGCGGCAGCAAAAGCAGAAGTCAATAGTAGGGAAGTTTATGAATACTTGTCAGAAAACACCAAAACTTTCGTGGTTAGCGATAGATTTCGTTTTTTAGCTGACGAGGAGCAGAAACATGAGGAATTCATACGTACTTTATATCAGAAAATATTCGACGGATCTGATATGAATTTGGATGAAGAAACCCCTCTCCCAATACCGTTTATCAAGTACGATGAACAATCTGATGAATCAGAGATCATAGAACAAGCTATGGAGGCGGAGATCGCTGCAAGAGACTTTTACCTAAAAATTGCAAAAAAAGCTGAGGATGAAAGATATGAAGATGAGGTAGTCCAGACGATGAAATACCTTGCAGGGATGGAACAAAACCACTATTACATCTTAGAATCCGAACTGGAAAGAATAAAGGAGTTCGAAACGTTCGATGAATATTTCCCTCAGATGCACATGGGACCTTGAAGGAGATTTGATATTATGACAAAATGGAGATGCTTAGTTTGTGGATATGTTTATGATGAAGAAGAAGGGGACGCAGAATATAATATAGAACCTGGAACGAAGTTTGAGGAACTGCCCGACGATTGGGTGTGCCCGTTGTGCGGAGCACCGAAGGACCAGTTCGAGAAGGTCGAATGAGGGAGATTATATGACTGAAGAAGTTAAGGTCGGAGATCATGGAAAAGATTTCGTTCTTGAATCACATACGGGAGAAAAGGTCAAACTTTCTGATCACAGAGGAAAGAAAGTCCTGCTGTCGTTTCATCCCTTGGCTTGGACCAAGATATGCGGCGACCAGATGAAGTCTTTGGAGGAGAACAAAGAAAGGTTCGATGAGTTGGATGCCGTTGCATTCGGTATAAGCATCGATACCGTACCGTCCAAGAAAGCTTGGGCCGAGGAATTAGGTATAGAGAACACTTCACTTCTGTGTGATTTCTGGCCCCACGGCAAGATGATAAAAGACTACGGCCTTTTCAGGGAAGAGGACGGTTTTTCCGAGAGGGCGAATATCATCATCGATGAAGAAAGTAAGATAATCTTCAAAAAACTGTATCCTATAAGGGAGTTACCCGACATAGAAGAGATAATCGAGGAAATGAGGTGAATAAAATGGAAGAGATGTACCAGAAAGATGATTGGAAAACCGAGAAGCACGTACCGGTGATAGAGATAAAGGGCGAAGCGAAAAAGGGCGAAAAGATCAAAGTGATAGCGTCCGTGGGAAAGGAGATAGAGCATCCCAACACCACGGAGCATCACATCGAGTGGATAGAGCTGTACTTCCATCCGGATGGGGAAAACTACCCGTACGAGATAGGACGATACACGTTCAAAGCTCATGGAGCATCGGTCAAAGGTGCTGATACGAGCACGATATACAGCGAACCGTTGATCAAAGCGGTGTTCAAGACAGGAAAACCTGGAAAATTGATAGCGAATTCGTACTGTAACATCCACGGGCTGTGGAGTAACGAAGAAAAAATAGAGTTATAAACCGGTGAAAGATATGGAAGAAAAAAAGATGCCTTTGATAGGGGACAAGTTTCCTGAGATGAAGGTACAGACGACGAAAGGGACGAAACAACTACCGAAGGAATACGAAGGTCAGTGGTTCTTACTGTTCTCACACCCGGCTGATTTTACACCGGTATGCACGACAGAATTCTACGCATTCCAGACCAGGTACGACAAGTTCAGAGAATTGGACACGGAGCTCATCGGATTGAGCGTAGATCAGGTGTTCAGTCACCTGAAGTGGGAAGAGTGGATAGAAGAGAACCTCGGTGAAGAGATCGAGTTCCCGATAATCGCCGACGGTATGGGTCAGGTAGCCAACCGGTTGGGACTGATACACGGAGGATCCGCATCCACGACTGTCAGGGCGGTCTTCATAGTTGACCCAAAATCAACTATCAGAGCGATATTGTACTATCCCGCTGAACTCGGTAGGAACATGGACGAGTTCCTGAGGATGATCAGAGGATTCCAGAAGGCCGATAAAGAAGGTGTAGCTATACCAGCCAACTGGCCAGAGAACGAACTGATCAAAGACAGGGTCATAATGCCTCCCGCCAACAGCACCGAAATGCTCAAGAAGCGCCGGAAGCAGGAAGAAGACGGCGAGATCGAGTGCTACGACTGGTGGCTGTGCCATCGGAAACCCTGAAAACCCTCTTTCTTTTTATTTATGACGAGGTGGATAGATGACAAAATTGTTACAAATATACCGGTGTGATGTCTGCGGTAACGTAGTCGAGGTCCTTCACACCGGCATCGGAACTTTAGTGTGCTTGCGGTCAGCCTATGGAGTTGAAGGATGAAAAAAGAGAAGAAGAGGGTACGGAGAAACACCTACCAGTGGTAGAGTCCACTGAAGAAGGGATAAAAGTCACGGTGGGTTCGGTACCTCACCCTATGGAAGACAAGCACTACATCGAGTGGGTCGAAGTTATAACCAGGAAGACCGAAAGGACCTATAAAACATTTTTATCACCGGGTGATACACCTGAAGCTGTGTTTCCGGTGAATGAGAAGGACGTTCTCTTCGTTAGGACGTATTGTAATATACACGGATTATGGAAATATTAGGAGTGATATATATGGGAAAAATGACAGATAAATCGTTAGAGGAAGCCTTCGCAGGAGAGTCTCAGGCGCACATGAAATACCTGATCTTCAGCGAGGTGGCAGAAAGAGAAGGAATGAAAAACATTGCAAGACTCTTTGAGGCGATAGCGTATGCTGAGAAGGTCCATGCAACAAACCATGCAAGACAGCTCGATATGATAGGTAATACTTCAGACAATTTACAAGCTGGTATAGATGGAGAAGACTTCGAAGTACATTCGATGTACCCTGCATACCACGCTATCGCACACCTTGAAGAGGATAAAGGTGCTCAGCAATCTATACACTATGCATTAGAGGCTGAAAAGATTCATTCTGATATGTACAAATCTGCACAAAAAGTATCCAAGAAAGGAAAGGATATAAAATTGGACACACTTTACATATGTCCGGTGTGCGGTTATACCCATGAAGGTGAGCCTCCGGAGAAATGTCCTGTATGTGGTATATCCAGCGATCAATTCAAGGATTTCTAGTGGTGTTATAAATGATAAAAGAAAAAGTAGCCGAAGCGATCAACGAGCAGATAAACGCGGAGATGTACTCGGGTTATCTATACCTCTCCATGGCTGTTGATTTCGCAGAGAAGAACCTGGACGGATTCGAGCATTGGATGCGTCTTCAGGCACAGGAAGAGTTGGACCATGGCATGCGTTTCCTGAATTATCTGCAGGAACGAGGTGGCCAAGTTGAGCTGGAAACCATCGAGAAGCCCGATGTGGAGTGGGAAACTCCTCTAGAGGCATTCGAGTACGTTTACCAGCACGAATGCAAGGTAACAGACATGATAAACGATCTTGTGGACCTTGCAGAGAAGGAAAAGGATCGTGCAACGGTGAACATGCTGCAGTGGTTCGTTGATGAACAGGTGGAGGAAGAAGATTCTGCCGATGAGATCGTGCAGAAGCTGCAGATGGTCGGCGATAACCCCAGCGCTCTTTTGATGATGAACGAGAAGCTAGCAGAGAGACCTATTTCGGAAGAAAATAAAGAATGAGGTGTAAACCTACAAAATGAGGGGGACGAACTTTCGCCCCCCTTTGAAACCCTTTCCTAAAAGGAGTTGATGATATGGGATCTAAAGATGACCTAAAAGCTATGGACGAAGATCTATTCACGGTGATAATAGGTGGTCAGGCCGGACAAGGTGTTAAAAAGGCTGGTGAGGCCGTGTCTAAATTTTTCTTGGAAAAAGGTAGATATGTTTTTGAGATGGACGACTATCAAAGTTTGATACGAGGAGGGCACAATTTTGCCTCAGTTAGCTCTTCCACCGAAGAATTATTTAGCCATCACATGGGGGCCGATGTTGTGGTGAATCTTGACAAGACCAGTTATGAGATGCACAAGGAAGATCTTACACCGGACGGACTGAACTTTTACAACTCCGATGAGATAGAAAACGGAGATGGGATAGGACTTCCTTTGACCTCTATGAGCAAGGAGTTCCAAAGACCGAAGTTGATCCTGGGTGTTGCCGGTATTTCGATACTAGCCGCTGTTGTGGGTGAAGACAAAGATTCCTTGGTCTCTTTGGTGAACAGTGTATATCCACGTGGAAAAGAGGATAATACCGCTTTCTCAGAGATGGTTTATGATGAAGTTGTGGATAAAGTAGAATCCACCTTGGATCTGAAAGAGGGAGACTGCCGGAATAGGATGTTCCCAGGCAACCACGTTATAGCTATGGGAGCAGCTTCCGCAGGATTGGATATCTATTTTGCATATCCTATGACTCCAGCGTCATCGATACTTCACTTTTACGCATCACATGGCGACAAGTTAGGAGTTACTGCTGTACATCCGGAGAGTGAGATAGCCGTTGCTAACATGGCAATAGGAGCTACCATCGCAGGTGCAAGGTCCATGGTGGGTACTAGTGGAGGTGGATTCGCACTCATGGCCGAAGCCTTTTCTTTGGCAGGTATGGTCGAATCACCCGTTCTTTTTGTACTCTCATCGAGACCCGGACCAGCTACGGGTGTTCCCACATACACCGAGCAGGGAGACCTAGGTTTTGCTTTACATCAGGGTCACGGCGACTTCCCGAGGATAGTCGCTTCACCGGGAGATATGGAGGAAGCCTTCTATCTAACAGCGGATATGCTTTCCTTGTTGTGGAAATATCAGACTCCCGGCATAGTTCTAACTGAAAAACATCTATCGGAGAGCTCGATGTGCATGGATGTCGATCCTTCCAAGGTAAGAACCGTTGAACCGCGTATGCATGAAGAGGATACGGGATACAAAAGATATCTATTTACAGAGGATGGTGTTTCTCCACTCAAGTTCCCCCCCTCCAAAGAGGCGATAAAGTGGAACGGTGAGGAACACGATGAATACGGTATAACCACTTCCAGATCTGAAGAGATAGCTGCGATGCACGAGAAGAGGCATAAGAAAGAAGTAGTTATCATAGAAGATCTAAAGGACCGACACACCGTCAACGTTTACGGTTCAGGTGAGAACGTTATATTCACCTACGGTTCTACCACCCTCAGCGTAAGAGAGGCTCTGCGATGCTCAGGCATAGAGGCAAAAGTTGTTCAACCTATATACTTGAAACCATTACCTACCTGGGAGCTAAAAAAGCATGTGAATGATAGATCCATAGTTGTTGAACAGAGTGTAGCCCAACAATTCAGCACTCTGCTAGAAGATAAGATCGGATTAGAGCCCACATCAGTTATCAAACGATATGATGGGAGGCCTTTCGATCCCATGGAGCTAGCTGAAAAGATAGAGGAGGCGATAAAATGAGCGACGATCTGGATACCGGTGCGGAAAACACATGGTGTACCGGGTGTGGAAACTTCGGGATACTAGCAGCAGTGAAGAAGGCTGTAAAAAAGTTAGAAGAGAACGGCCTATCAAAGGAGAATTTGGTGATATCGACCGGTATAGGATGTCACGGGAAGATATTCGATTACTTAAATCTCAGTGGGATATATTCATTACACGGCCGTGAAGTGGCAAGTGCCGAAGGTATCAAATTGGGAAACCCTAAATTAAAGGTGGTTGCTTTTGGGGGAGATGGGGACTGCTACGGTGAGGGACTAGCACATCTTCTCTTTGCAGCCAAACGAAACATGGATATAACGGTTATAGTGCATAACAACGGTGCATATGCACTTACTACTGGACAGGCTTCTCCTACGAGTCCAAAAGGGTTCAAAGGTCCAGCGACACCGAAGGGAAGTGTTGAACGCCCGATAGAACCTTTAACTTTATTATTGTCAGCTGGTGCTACGTTTGTTGCAAGGGGGTATGCAGGAAGAGTAGATCACTTATCTAAGTTGATAGTGGAAGGAGTCAAGCATCCCGGTTTTGCACATATAGATGTTCTTCAACCTAGTGTTGTATTCACAGATTATTATGATGAATACAATGAATTAGTGAAGAAGTTGGAAGAACCAGAAGAAACTATATCTAAAGCAATGCAACTTGCAATCAAAACAGATGTTTTGCCTATAGGAATATTTTACAGGGAAGAGGCACCAGTCTATCATGAGGAGTTGATGGGAGATATGAATCCGGTAAAGGATAGATATAAGAGAGAAAAAAGAATAGAGCTTATAGAGGACATGTTAGGGGTCGAATAAAATGGATTTGAAAGAGGTGATCAAAAAAAGACGGGCTTATCGAGCTTTAGAGAAAACCGATATAGACGATGAGATAATCGAAGAGCTAGTTGAGGCTGCAAAACTATCTGCTTCCTGTTTTAATAACCAGCCTTGGAATTTTGTATTTGTAAGGGATATAGACATGTTAGAACATCTTCAAGTGGCGATCTCGAAAGGTAATGAATGGACAAAGCAAGCATCTTTGATAATAGCAGTGTTTAGTAGGGAAGAGGATGACTGTGTAATAAAAGATCGAAAGTATCATCTATTCAGCACAGGATTAGCTACTGCCCAATTGGTACTTCGTGCTACAGATATGGGACTTGTAGCTCATCCGATTGCAGGGTACAATGAGTCCAAGGCCAAATCAATACTAAATATACCTGAAGATTATCGGCTTATTACTCTGGTGGTTGTAGGAAAACATTCAGATGATATCGATAGCCTACTATCCGAGAAAAATGCAGAAATAGAAAGAAAGAGACCCGAGAGAAAACCTAATGCCGAATTTGTTTATATGGATAGATGCAACAAATAATTGGATCTTGAACAAAATATGCGGTCATATTTCCCTCTTTTATCATCTATGAACTTATAACTATATAGATGCAAACTTTTTCTTGATACTTATGTGGTGTAATATCTGATAGAACGGATTGATTTTTATGGCATTTCAATATCAATTAGTAAAAATATATTGTAATCAACCGAAGATTTTATATCCAAAATGTACATTATCTTTTTAAACACATATCTACTGGTAAAGTTGGAAAGGAGATAATAAAGTGGCGTTTGGAAAGAGTAAAGAAGAGAAAGTTTATGACGAAGTAAATGAAATCCTCAACGAAGCTAAGGAGAACATAAAAGAAGGTCAAAATCTCAAAGCCACCTATAAATATAGACAAGCGATCAGATTTTTAGTTGATAAAGAGGATGTCGTTAATTCTTCTCCCGACAAGTTTGCTAATATATACCTAGATATTGGTAAGGGGCTTTATAATTCTGAGGAACATGATCAGGCAATTGAATGTTTTGAAACAGCCCTTAATCTCAGACCAAACAGTGTTGATGCTTGGTTAAATAAAGCAATGACTTATATTAGTATGAATGAGATGAATGAATATGCCCTACTTTGCTTGAACGAAGCTCTTAAACTGGATCCAGATAATCAAAAAGCTTTATTGAATAAAGCCAATGTGCTGCGCATTTTGGGCAGGATGGATGAGTCCCTTGAAACCTACGAAAAACTATTGGAGAAAGACCCATCGAATGTGAAACATATTCATAAAATGGTAAAAAGAAGACCAGATGATCCTAATCTATGGCATCTTGAAGCAAAATATTTTAAAATGGTTGGGAAAAAGGATAGAGTGGCAAAAGCATATGAGAAAGTATTGGAACTGAATCCAGAGGATGATGTCGCACTCAAAGAGCTAGCGAATTTGAGACCTCATGATGAACGATTTGTACTAAAACAAGCTGAAGATATGCTAGATAAAGGTAAAAAAGAAGAGGCGTTGGAACTTTTAATGAAATCACTCGATGGCGATTTAGAGAATATTGAGATAATGGAAAAAATACTCGAGATCGATGAAACGAATATAGATGTATTACGTATGAAGGCAGAACTTCATGAAAAAAAAGGAGAAAGACCATTAGCTTTGAAGACTTACAAGAAAATTCACGAACTCGATCCCTCTGATATAGTATATTTCAATAAAGCTTTAGAAGCTAATCCTGCGAATAAAAATCTTCTTTACAGAAAAGGAGATGCTTTGTATAATGCTGAAAAGTATAAAGGAGCTCTAGAAACCTATAATAAACTTCTCAATTTGGGAGAAAACAGTACAGATCTTTGGCATAATATAGGGGCATGTCATTATCAATTGGGAGGGTACAGTGATGCTATTGTAGCTTTTAGTAAAGTTTTAGATGAGAATCCTGGAGACATATCGGCATGGTTAAGTAAAGGTGCATCTCATTATCAAAATGACGAATATAAAGAGGCTATGGATGCCTTCAACGAAGTTGTTAAAAGAGAACCAGATACCCCACCTGCATGGTATTATAAAGCCAAAATAGCCGCAAAGCAGGACAACATCAAATTGCTGAAACCCATACTTGAGAGAGCTATAAAATTAAACGATGAGTACCGAGAAGATCTTATGCAGGATGAAGCCTTTGATGGAATAAGGGATCGACCTGAGTTCCAGGAGATCATATCCTGACATGGAAATGAAAGAAATAATTCCTGATATTTTTCTAACTTCACATCTATGTGTTTGGTATAGATCAGAAAATACCGTCATAATTGCCGATATTCATCTGGGGTACGAGTCATCATTGGCTGACGAAGGTATAACTGTTCCAAGGGTGCATAAAAAGAAGATATTAAATAGGTTGTCGACCATTTTAGACAGGTATTCTCCTAAAAATCTGATTATTGCTGGTGATTTAAAACACGAATTTAGTAAGAACCGGGATCAGGAATTCAGAGAGATTTTTGAGATAATTGATTATATTCAGGAACGGACACATCTTTCTATTGTCAGAGGAAATCATGATAATTTCTTGAGAACTATTACCGAATCAGCCGGTGTTCCCTTGTATGAAGAAAAAATTGATCTAGGTGAAATCAGGGTAACACATGGTCATCGGATGGTCGACAATGAAAAAATTCTCCTGATGGGTCATGAACATCCCTCGTTAAAGATTAGAGATGAGATAGGTGCAACTTTCAAGCTACCTTGCTTTTTATATCATCCAACTGGTGTTATTGTATTACCCGCTTTCTCTCCTTTGGCTTATGGTAGAGATATGATCCGTGCTCACAAATTTATATCAAATGCTCTAGAGGGTATCCCTCTTCCAGAATTCCATGTCTACGGTGTATCTGATGAAGGACTAATCTCTCTTTCAACTTTGAAAAATTTGAGGGAGAGTATTCCCGATATTATTTAGAAATTCAGTTCTTGCAGAGGTGATCAACAATAATAGGAAAAAGATATATAGTTATCAGAACGTAATTATATTATGAAAAAGGGTAAGGTTAGAGGGGATGTACTAAGGGGCTACTTGAAATATATAAAAAGAACATGGGGTAAGGAAGGTATAGATTCCTTTGACTCCTATAGTGGTATCGAATCTGAACGGTTAAAGGATAAAATATGGTATGATTCAGACATATTAAAAGATGTTCATCACTGGTTGGCTGATAAAGGGGAAAAGCATGTTGAATTGGCTGCGGGATACACTATTCGAAATCTAGGTCTGTTGTCTTATCTTGTTAAATTTCTTAATGTAAAGACGTTGCTTGACAAAGCTCCCAAGAATTTCTCTGAAGGGTTTTCTTATGGGGATTGCATTGTCGAAATAAAAGATAAAAGTGCTATAGTTAAGTTTAAAGACATAATGATAGATGAGTACGTCTGTGATGCTTGGAAAGGTGTACTGAAAGGAATTCTCAAGGCTACAAATACAAAAGGTAAGATCAAACCTTTAAACACTCCTGATAAAGGCGATAAAGATTGTTTTTATAAGATGGAATGGGAGTGAATCACCCCATCTTGTTGCCGAGGGAATTTTTCCATTTATCTCTAAGAGATTCTATCGAAACATCTATTAATTTCTTACTGTTATAGTCGATTATCAATCTCTTACCTCCTGTCTTACCAATCTTTCTAACAGGAACAGAAAAACATTTTTCGAACTCTTCTTCGTTTTCCTCATCAACTTCTACCAACCATCTCGTGTTACTTTCGGAAAATAAGTACTTGTCTCCTCTTATTTCATCTTCTATTGTTATTTCTGCACCTATATCACCAGCGATGCACATTTCCGATATGGCTACTGCTATTCCACCTGATGAGATGTCATGACAACTCTTGGTAAGTTTGTTTGAATGTGCGCTGAGCATATCTTCGATACTGGAACTTAGGAGTTCGATTTTTACTTCCGGCACTCTTGGACTTTCTGCATCCATCATCTCGTAGTATTCTGATCCGCCCATCTCGTCTTTGGTTTTGCCGATTAAATAAAGTGTGTTTCCTATTCCTTTTATATCCATCGTTACTGCTTCTCTCACATCCTCTATCAGTCCACATGCCAATATAGAAGGAGTTGGTTTAATCGAGCCCTGCTTTGTTTCATTATAAAAGCTGACATTGCCTGAAACAAAAGATATATTGAGATGTCTAGCTATCTTTTCTAATCCTTTAGCTGTTTGTTCAAAGTCTCCCAAACGTTTTGGTTTCTCTGGATTTCCAAAGTTCAAGCAGTCTGCGAAAGAATGTGGCATAGCTCCAACGGCTACCAAATTTCTTATGGATTCATCAAGTGTTGCCATCGCACCTTTATAAGGATGTAGATAGACCATCCTTGGATTTACATCTGTTGTTATTGCAATCCCTTTAAACGAATGTTCTAGAGGTTTAATAACCGCAGCATCACCGGGTCCTTCTTTTCCGATTACACCCTGCAACGGTTTAAGGACTGTGTTAGCTCTGACCTCGTGATCATATTGTCTGATCACCCATTCTTTACTGTTTATGTTATTTCTACTTAACATTTCAAGCAATATTTTGTTATGATTGTCAGGTTCCTCAGGTTCTTTTTCAGTTATATTTTTAGTCTTATCTATTATTTCTACAGGTCTACAATATGAAGGTCCACCAGTTTGGAATTCAAGATCCAAGTTCATTATCATAATGTTGTCGAAATAAACCTTTATGTTCGGTTCTTCAATAACTCGACCGATGACCGTTGCTTCCACATCCCATTTCTCGCATCTTCGCAGTACCTCGTCAACATTTTCTGGTTTTACTGCATACATCATACGTTCCTGACTTTCGGAAACCCATATCTCCCAAGGAGCCATATCCTCTTCTTTAAGAGGGACTTTATCGAGCTGTATCTCTGCACCATAACCTGCGGCAAGGGACATTTCTCCAGCTACACACGACAAACCACCACCGCCAAAATCTTTCATACCCTGCAGAAGACCAGCTCGATTAAGTTCTAAGCTCACGTGTATAAGTGGTTCCTTAGTTATGGGATCGCCGAGTTGCACTGCGCCTATGTCTTCCTCTTCAGACTCTTCGTGGAGTTCATCTGATGCAAAAGTCACACCGTGAATGCCATCTCGTCCCGTTCTTCCTCCCGCCATTATGAATACATCACCAGATTCTTTAACTCTACTCCTTATCAGTTCATCTTTTTTAGCTATCCCCACACATCCTACATTGACCAGGCAATTGGAAGTGTAACTGTGGTCGAAGTAAACCATTCCTGCCAAAGTGGGTATTCCCAATCGATTTCCATAATCTCTTATACCTTTGACCACTCCGTCGAAGAGGTATCGTGGATGTTTAGTACCCTGTGGTATATCGCTTTCAGGCAAGTCTAGCGGACCGAAGAAAAGCGGATCAACGAATGCAAGTGGTTGAGCACCCATACACACTACATCCCTGACAATCCCTCCTATTCCTGTGGCCGCTCCACCATATGGTTCTATAGCTGAAGGATGGTTATGACTTTCTAGAGCTACAACGTAGGCATGGTCATCGTCAAATTCAACAACACCTGCGTCTTCCTCTATAACATAGATGTTTTGAGGAGCATCAATATCGAAAACAGTGTCTTTCAAAATACATTTTGAAGATTTATAACAACAATGTTCCGACCATGCCTGACCTATCGCTTCCAATTCTAGATCGGTCGGATTGCGACCAAGGTCTTTGAAATATTTTTTCACCATCTTCATCTCGCCTTTACTCAGACCGATACCACTCTCCCTACTTATCGATTCCAGGTCCTGTTCATCAGCATCTAATATGTTCACTTCATGCAGCTCGAATGGAACATCTTTACGGATATAATATTCCATGGTTCACCCCTCTATGGATATTTGATAGGTTTGTATCACAGGGTTGGATAGTATACGTTTACACATAAGTTCTACCTCTTCTAAAGCCTCTTCCTCTGTAACGTCCTCTCCAAAATCTATTTCGTATAACTTACCTGATTTAACATCATTGACATCCCAACCGAGGAGATTCAATGCCTTTTTAGTGTTCATACCTTCCGGGTCCGCAACTCCCTTCTTTAGTTCTATCTTGACTTCAACAACTACCATGAAACCACGTGAGGGAGATTACGTATTCCCTTATTATTGTTTTGCAGGGAGGACAAGTTTTATTTACCTCGAACGTCAAGTATACATGGTATGGTGAGAATGAGATACTTAAGGATCATATCAGTGGTGTTGGCGGCATCCGTTTTATCAGTACCTCTTTCCGCAGATGGTTCCTTTCCCGATTGGGAACAGATGGAGGATGAAGGTATTTACATCGATCTTGAGGAAGATGTGTACGAGCAAGGTGAAACCGTAAAGATAGCACTGAGAAACGATCAAAATATTACAAACCATCCCATGAAAAGACACGTGAAGATATTCAACATGGAGACCGATGAGCTAGTTTACGATGGTAGTGTTATCGAGGTGACATTACCACTAGTTCCCACAGAAGAAGTATTTGAATGGAACCAAACATATATGGATGGTGAACAGGTTTCCTCCGGGCGATACAGTGTGATATTTCAAGCAAGGCACGGTGCTAATTTCACAATAGAAGATAACGATCAGGTAAATGAAGAGAGAGATACCCCACTGCCAGTCATGCTATCATTTACGGCTCTGGCAACAGCTCTTGTAATTCATGCTTTAACTAAAAAGCTAAAGCGGTAGATACCAAATCAAGCAGACCTCGTTTTCAAACTCAGGATAAGCATGAAGATCGATTGTACCCAAATAACAGCCCTGCTTTGCATAGAACTTGCATGCGGGAACATTGATGTTCTGGGTTTCTACCTTCATGAATCTACAGTATCTTTTTCTTGACCATTCAGCAGCATAATTGAAAAGTTTAGTTCCTATTCCTTGACCCCTATAAGAAGGATCGACCCTAATATCCCATAGAACAGTTATATCATCTCTACCTTGCAGCATGTTAACATTTTTAGAGTCGAATGCAACAGTGGCTGCACCTACTTTTTTATCATCTTCTATGGCAAGTAAGAAAACCCATTTGCTCGTATCGAACTTATTTTTCCAGTCGATTATCGGCTCGGATTCATCATAATCTTTTGCAAAAGGGGGATCTACATCCCTTAGTTTCAAATCAAATCCACCGAGACCCTTGTTTTTCAGTTTGACTGCAAAATACTCTTTAACCTCGAATCGAATTGGTATCTGGGCGTACTCCTCAAGGATCTCAGAACTGTGTTCTTGGATTATAACCATATGCAGTATTATATGTTTAAAGGTAATAATCCTTACTGAGTATCAAACATTAAGACATCGATATTATTCCTCAGCCTACTACGGAATATTCTTTCTCTATATCCATATCTTCAAATCTAGTGATGCTAAGATCGCTTATATCCATGGAGGGTGTTTCACCCAGTATTAGCTCGGCTGTGACTTTATCCACGACCGGTGAGACCATGAATCCATGGCCGCTGAATCCATTGACTTGATAGAATCTTTTCACTTCTGGTACAGGTCCTAGAACTGGTTGTGCATCAGGTGTCGTATCATACAAACCTGCCCATTGACGCAACATGTTCATACCTTTAAATCGTGGTACAAACTCAACCAATGTTTTAGCCATTGTTTTCAGGAACCAAAGACTAGCTCTCTGTTCGATACCTTCGGTCTCGTTTGGATTACCAATACCTCCCACGATGTTTCCATGTTCACTTTGACTGAAATATATGCCATGATGAAATGATATTACCATCGGGTCTAAGAAGGGAGCATAAGGTTCCGTGACCATAATCTCATGTCTATAGGGTTTATTAGGTAGATCTACTTGCAGCATCTCTGCAACTTTTTTGGACCACCCCCCTGCAGCATTGACTACTGTATCTGTTTTAATAGTTCCCTTATTCGTTTTGACTGCAGTGATCTCATCTCCATTTTTTTCGATGTCTAGAACTTCTGTATGTTCACGTACATCGATCCCCATCTCTTTTATGGCCTTGGCATAACCATGAACAACCTTGAAGGGATAGATCGTTCCATCGGTTTCATTGAATGTGGCCCCTTTTACTTTAGATATATTAAGCTCAGGCACTAACTCTTTAGCTTCTTCTGGATTGATGAATTTAGAGTCAAGACCCATCTCGTTCTGTATCGATACATTCTTTTTGAATTGTTCTACTTCCTCCTCTGTAAAAGCCAACACTAAATATCCTCCCTGTTTAAACTCTAGATCAGTATCTAACTCCTTCTGAAGCTCCTCGAACATCCGTGTGCTTTCTATAGCAAGTTTGATGTTTTCTTTGGTACTCCACTGTTGTCGAATTCCTCCTCCGTTTCTTCCCGATGCTCCTGAACATATGTAGGATTTCTCAAGTACGATCACGTCGGTATACCCCTTCTTTGCTAGGTGATAAGCTATCCCTGTACCGTTGACGCCTCCTCCTATTATTACCACACCAGCACTATCAGTCATCTCCATCACCTACCAGCAAACCGAAAGGTACTTGTCTAGATGGTGGTCTTGCAGTTGGTTCATCCATATCCTCTGATCCCTTTCCTAGTTCACGGGCAAGGATTCGTTCTACTAATAGTATACACGTTTTCCCTTGACAAGGGCCCATACCGAGCCGAAGATGTCTTTTTATTTTTTCTATCTCTGTGTATCCTTCAGATATGGCTTCAAGTATGTCTTCCTCGGTAAGGTCCTCACATCTACAGATCATGATAGTCATTCTATCACCTTAAGTCCTCTGACTTTCCATATATTCTCTTTATCAACGGCCAGAGTTATTCCATATGTCTTTCCCGAGTGTCTTACACCTAGAACTTCTGATTTTTGAACCGGATCACCTTTTCTGTCCAAGGCGAGAACTATATCTCCTTTTTCAGGAACAGGTTTAAACTCGTATGGAATCGTTACTGAACATCTTTCTCTGGAGCAGTCCACGGCGAATATAGCTAACCCAGGACATTCAGTTACACAGAGTGCACAACCTATGCAGTCTTCAAAGTCTATGTCAGGTAGGTCTGTAATCTCTTCCATAGATATCGCTTCTTTTGGACAGGCAGCGACACATGGATCACACGGGATGTTTTCCACACATTCTAATATCACAACTGGACCTTTTTTTAATCTTTCTTCATCAGGTAATTTGATGTCATCTTTATTCAGTATACCTGTTTCCCGATAATCTGACATTCAACAGACCTCCTCGTCGATGGTGCAAACTTTTACACCTCTTCGTGGCATTTGACCATATGGCCCCTTTCTCATCTGTTCGATACCTTCTCTTGCCTTCTCTTTCTCTTTTTGGGTATCTTCCGAGGTGCCGTAAAGCCTTTGTATTATTGCTGCTCCAGCCAATCTTCCTTCTAAAACAGCCACAGTAGCCTCTTCTATACCTGCTGCATCTCCTGCAACAAATATACCCTCTACAGTTGTTTCCATGTCCTTGTTCCTGATTGGAACAAAACCTCCCAACTCACGGACGAATTCTATATCACAGCCTGCTTGTCTAAGAAAGTGATTATCCGGTTGAAGTCCTACAGCAATACATATTATGTCACATTCGATCTCCCTTTCTGTACCAGGAACTGGGTTCCAATCTTCGTCCAATTCCTGGATGATAGCACTTTCTACTTCGTAATCACCTTTGGCTTTGACTATTGTATGTCTTGTATTTATTGGGACACCAGCTCTTCTTATCTTGGATGCATGGACCTGATATCCTCCTATATGTGGCATTGCCTCTACCACCTCAACGACATCTACACCGGCTTGAAGAAGTTGATAACTGACTATCAGCCCTACGTTTCCTGATCCCACCATCAGCACTTTTCTACCGGGTATTATACCTTGTTCATTCATCAATGTCTGTACTCCGCCTGCACCATATATGCCTGGAAGATCGTTATTTTCAAAGGCAAGGTAATTTTCTATCGCGCCTGTTGCATATACGATACCTTTTACATGATATATTTCGAGCTTTCCACCAGCGTCCACCGTCAATGTCATCTCGGGATAATAACCTAAGACTGTAGCATTGTGGTGTATTTTTACACCCATCTCTTTTGCTTTTTCAAGGAGATCAGTTCCTATGTCTATACCCCTTGTTCCTGCTTCTGCTTTATGACTTCCAAAGAACTGGTGAGTTTGTTTAACAAGCTGGCCTCCAAGAGAATCTCCTTCGTCAAACAAATGAACATCTCCTCCAAACTCTGCAGCGACTATTGCTGCAGATAGACCAGCGGGCCCTCCTCCAACGACCGCGATTTCAACTTCTTTTTCTTCTGGCTCAGGATATGGTTCAGGTTCGATTTCGGGGATCTCGGGTTGAGCACTATGACGTTCAACCTTCATACCCTCTTCTACGGGAGTGATACATGTTCTTACATGTGGTATACCGTTTACCTTCATTATACAGGAAGAACATTTACCGATAGCACAGAAGAAACCCCTTGGTCTATGCATCTTTTTACTCTCTGTGAATTGATGAATGCCATTTGCATAGAGTGCAGATGCTATAGTTTCTCGTTCATACGCCTTGATTTTTTTACCTTCAAACTCAAAATAGATCTCTTTTCCCCGATCAAAATCCAGAACTGGGTGTTCTTTTATTCTGTTATCTGGCATTCTACCACTTAAAGCGAGGATATAACAGAGGAATAAAAAGCTTCTGCCAATTCGCTAAACAACCCCCTTATTTTTACCAATTGATCAATTCAAGAAAAGGCGTACAACAAATAACATATATCAAGAAGGCTATATTTCTTTATGCCGCGTAGATACATCTGTCGAGATTGTAAACGTGTCGAGCGGAGAAGCAAATCTTGTGACTTCTGTGGGAAAAAGATGGAGGCACTTGAATACGATCCGACTAAGTCTACATATCTACCCTATATCTTTGCAGGCATTGCAGCACTTATTTTATTGATGTCCTTTTTACTTGATATTGTTTTACTGATTTGGTTCACTTTCCCCCTTATAATCCTCGGACTTATTCTTGATTATATCTATCAAAAGGATCTTGATAATAAGGCAGAATATGAGATAAAAAAGGGGCTGTAGATAGTTGGTTTTTTAAGCGAGATACTTTTATATCCAGAACCTTTGGAAAGATTAATATACCCTTGAAACATGGGGTTTTACGTATACATGTGGAATGGTTCCATTGTAGGGATGCACTTTCAATGTGCCATTTAATAGTAGAATAGTTCGGTGGTTTAATAATGACTGATGAACCGATAGTAGATAAAAAAAGTCTTTACGATTCAGACAAAATAAAAGTTTTGGAAGGTCTAAATGCGGTCCGAAAACGCCCGAGCATGTACATCGGGAGCACAGATATAAATGGACTGCATCACCTTGTCCATGAAGTTGTAGACAACTCTATAGATGAGGCTATGGAGGGATACTGCGATAGGATAGATATCATTCTCCGTGAAGATGGATCAGCCAAGGTTATCGATAATGGAAGGGGTATACCTGTAAGTGTTCATCCTCAGTATGGACGTCCCGGTGTAGAGATCGTTATGACAAAACTTCATGCTGGTGGAAAATTTGATAGTAAAAGTTACAAGGTTTCTGGCGGCCTTCATGGTGTAGGGGTTTCCGTAGTCAATGCACTGTCAAAATGGCTGGAAGTCGAAGTGAGAAGAGAAGGTAAACTTTACCGCCAGATATTTGAAAGGGGAAAGTCCACTATGGATTTAGAAGAGATAGGACAAGCGAAAGGGAGTAGTGGTACTACGGTTACCTTTATGCCGGACCCCGAGATATTTGAAACTACAGAATTCGATTTTAATATTCTGAAGAGAAGGATGAGAGAACTCGCCTTCTTAAACAAAGGACTAAGGATAACTCTAGAAGATGAGAAAACAGGAAATAAGGAAGAGTTCCATTACGAGGGGGGCATCAAGGAGTTTGTGGAATACTTGAACGAGGGAAAGGATTACCTACATAGGAGTATAATTTATTTTAAGGATAGGATGGACGGGGTCCACGTTGAGATAGCAATGCAGTACTTGACAGAATCATACACAACTAGGAACATATATCCTTTTGCAAACAACATTCACACAGTAGAAGGTGGAACTCACTTGACAGGTTTTAGAGCCGGTCTGACAAATACATTAAAAAAGTATGCTGGGCAGTATAATCTAAGTGAAGATATCGACCTTACCGGTGATGACTTCCGAGAAGGATTAACAGCTATTGTGAACGTAAAACTTCCTGAACCTCAGTTTGAAGGCCAGACCAAGATGAAATTGGGTAACAGCGATATTCGGGGTATTGTACAGTCCATCGTCGGCGAGCAGCTCATGACCTTTTTGGAAGAGAATCCTAAGATTGGTGAAGCCATAATCGAGAAAGCATTGATGGCGGCCAAGGCTAGGAGGGCAGCCAGAAAGGCCAAAGAGTTGACAAGAAGAAAAGGTTTACTCGAGAGCCTAGATCTTCCTGGAAAACTTGCTGATTGTTCAAATCCTGATCCCAAAAAAGCAGAACTTTACATCGTCGAGGGCGATTCAGCAGGTGGTTCAGCGAAGCAAGGTAGGGATCGGAATTTCCAGGCGATATTACCATTGCGTGGAAAGATAATAAATGTAGAGAAGGCAAGACTGGACAAGATGTTGGAGAACAAAGAGATCCGTTCTATCATATCCGCTCTGGGAACGGGTTTCGACGAAGAGTTCGATGCGGATGAAGTAAGGTACCACAAGATAATAATAATGACCGATGCGGACGTGGATGGTGCCCACATACGCACTCTATTGTTCACCTTTTTCTATCGCTATATGCGGCCTATCATAGAGAGAGGATATCTATATATGGCTCAACCTCCGTTATACAAGATTAGAAGAGGGGGTGCAGTTAAACACGTCTATAACGAGAAGGAGAAAAAAGAGTTGTTAGATGACTGGGGAACAAGAGGTGTCAGTATCCAGAGGTATAAAGGTCTCGGTGAGATGAATCCAAAGGAGTTATGGGAAACCACTATGGACCCAGATAACCGAATCCTTGCCCAGGTCACAGTGGATGATGCGGTTGAGGCTGACAGGCTGTTTAGTATATTGATGGGAAAGGATGTTCAACCCAGAAAAGAGTTCATACAAGAGAATGCAAAATGTGCTACCAATATAGATGTCTGAGGGATTAGAATATGTCAGAAGTTGATTTTGCGGATGAGGTTAGGGAAATAACGATTGAAGAAGAGATGCAGGACTCTTACATTAATTACGCGATGAGCGTCATAGTAGGGAGAGCTTTACCCGATGTGAGAGACGGGTTGAAACCAGTTCATCGACGCATCCTTTACTCAATGCATCAAGAAGGTCTTAGTTCTAAAAAGAGTCATAAGAAATCCGCCAGGGTGGTTGGTGATGTTCTTGGTAAGTATCATCCACACGGAGATCAAGCCGTTTATGACACCCTTGTAAGGATGGCCCAAGATTTTTCTTTGCGGTATCCATTGGTCGATGGCCAGGGAAATTTTGGATCGATCGATGGTGATTCCGCTGCAGCAATGCGCTATACAGAAGCAAGACTCCAACCACTTGCAGAAGAGATCTTGGAAGATATAAAGAAGGACACGGTCGAGTTTCGTGATAACTATGATGGATCACTCGAAGAGCCCACAGTGATGCCTTCTAAAGTTCCAACACTGATGCTCAATGGATCTTCAGGTATCGCGGTTGGAATGTCAACTAATATACCCCCTCACAATCTTAATGAACTAGTGGAGGGAATCATAGCGATAATAGATGATCCAGATATAGAACTGATTGACTTGATGGAATACATACCAGGCCCAGATTTCCCTACTGGGGCTATAATTTACGGACACGAAGGGGTCTATCAAGCTTATAAAACAGGTCGAGGCAAGATCAAACTCAGGGCGGACGTGAGCATAGAGGAGATGGGATCTGGAAAATCACGATTGATCGTAAATGAGATACCATATCAGGTGAATAAGTCTACTTTGGTTGAAAGAATTGCCTCCCTGGTTAAGGATGATGTGATATCTGAGATATCTAATTTAAGAGACGAATCGGATCGTGAAGGTATAAGGATAGTCATAGAACTCAAAAGAGATTCCATCCCAGACGTAGTTTTGAACAAGCTTTTCAAACACACACAGATGGCGGTTACATTCGGAGTGCTGAACTTAGCACTTGTCGACAATGAACCGGAGATTTTGCCTCTCAAAGATTCGCTTCAACATTTCATAGATCACAGGGTAGATGTGGTCAAAAGAAGGACAAAGTATGACTTGGATAAAGCTGAAGAGAGGGCACACATACTAGAAGGCTTGCTAACTGCATTAGCCAATTTGGATGATGTGATTAAGATAATACGTGGTTCGGATGACCAGTCTGAGGCTAAAACGAAATTGATGTCAAAGTTCCTTCTAAGTGATAAACAAGCTCAGGCCATACTCGACATGAGACTCAGAAGATTGACGGGCCTTGAACGGGATAGGTTACAGGAAGAGTCAGAAGAATTGCAAGAACAGATAAAGGAATACAGAGATATACTAGCCAGTGAGGAGCGAGTATTGGATATCATAAAAACGGAACTAAGAGAACTGGTTGATAAGTACGGCGATGAAAGAAGGACTTACATAGAGAAGGATGCCGTAGAGGTGGAGAACGAGGATTTGATCCCTGTTGAAGATTATGTTGTCACGATGACCCAGAAGGGATACATTAAAAGACTGACGGTAGACACCTATAGAAAACAGAGACGAGGTGGAGTAGGTTTGATCGGCATGGATACGAAGGACGAGGATTACGTGGTGGACCTCTTTGTGACCAATTCTCATAATTACCTACTCTTTTTCACGAATAAAGGTAAAGTGTACTGGTTGAAAGCCTACCAACTCCCCAAAGGCAGTCGAAGGTCGAGGGGCAGGCCGATAGTGAATTTACTACCACGGTTGGAACCCGATGAGAGAGTTCGGGATTTGATACCTGTTAGCGAATTTTCTGAAGAAAAATACTTATTGTTCGCTACGAAAAAGGGTAAGATAAAGAAGACAGCACTTTCTGCTTACAGCAGACCCAGGGTGACTGGCATCTGGGCCATTCGGTTGCAGGAAGAAGATGAGCTGGTGGATACGAAGTTGTCTGGCGGCAGTAAGGACATTCTTTTAGCCACCAAAAATGGCAAGGCCGTGAGGTTTGACGAGGAAGAAGTTAGAGCCACCGGACGTTATACCATGGGCGTAAAGGGGGCGGACGTTGAAGGAATCAATGAAGTTGTGAGCATGACCCTGGTTGACGATAACGATATTCTACTTAGCCTTACGGAGAATGGATACGGTAAGCGGACCGAAGTTAGCAGATATCGGAAAACTCATCGTGGTGCTAAAGGTGTAATCACCATCAAGACGAACGAAAGGAACGGAAACGTGGTTTGCGCTCGGGTTGTGCAAGATGACGATGAGATCATGCTTATGAGCAAGAAAGGTATGGTTATACGTACCATCGCTAATGAGATCAGTCTGCAGAGCAGGAATACCATGGGGGTAAGAGTGATGAGATTGAAAAAGGACGATAGGCTTATCGCCATGTCAAAGGTAATCGGTGAGGAAGAGGAAGAAGATATAGTCGAGGGCGAGGAGGATGAAATATACCATGAGGAAGACCTCAGCGAAGATATAGAGGAATAGAAAAATTCTTTATTGAGGTATATATGGTAGTTCACTCCGTCGGAATAAGCCAATATATAAATTTCCAAATGAACACTTCCTTGATATGAAAACCATATGCAGTAAACAACGTGGGCGCGTGGCCTAGCTCGGACATGGCGCTGGCCTTCTAAGCCAGACATCACGGGTTCGAATCCCGTCGCGTCCGTCACATTATTTTTTCATAATTGAGGGATAGTTAGACAGCGTAAGCTTTCTGATGAGTCCGTTATATCATCTTAGATTATCTAGACCAATTATTTTATATGGTGAAGATGTTAGTTTGATCATGGTATGTACAGTCCGACAACATACAGGATGATAGGATGGGTTGGAATATAGGTAAAAAATTATGGTTCGTTCTTTTGCTCGTTGTCTTTTTGATACCTTTAGCCATAATTTCAACTGTATCCGGTCTTTTCTTTCTCATGATGCTAGGTGTAGCTGGTGGTTCGATCAGCTGGTATTTTGTGGGTAGGTTAACCCCTAGATTTATAACGTGGTATCTGAAAATACACCAGACATTTCTTCGCAGGCTTGGGAGTGATAGGAAAATAGTTGCCCTTCATAATCGTAGGTACCTAGGAAATGATAGGTGGGATGTTTTTTATCGTTCTCTATCTGATTCCTTTTTCCCAACGGTAATCACCTTCACAGTCATAGGGATGGCTCTGAGAGATACAGGTGATCCAACCAGTGGGATTGTATTCCTTGTTCTTTTTTTTGCCCCTGTGATAGTATCGATAACGGTTCCTATCAGGATCTTGACCGATAGTAGACTTTATTATATAGACAAGAAAAGTAAAGAGATCATTTCCTTAGGCCAGGAAGCTAATACCAGACTGAAATCGGTTGGCGGCTTTCTAGCATTCCTATTGTTTTTATTCACGCTGTACGGTCTGATACAGGATCTTGGTGCTGTTTTAGAGAATCTTCTCGTTTACTTCTCTTTCATCTATCCGACGATCACATTAACTTCTTTTGTCTACTTCGAGAGGTGGCACGATGATTTTACTCGAAAGACCGCCACTCGTGCCTTGCGCTCTGGAACACGTGCGGTAACTGTAGGTTTGTTACATTGACAGAATTAAAGAATACATTGGGCTAATATTTAGGGTGAATGTCTTATCCATTACTAAGTAATCCAAAAAGTCTAAAAAGGAAAGCACTTATGCTATCATCCTATCCCTTTGGGGGTATAGGGTAACTCGGCATCCTCACGGGCTCCAGTTACGAGGAATGATCGCCAATCGGGTTTGCTGACCGGTTTTCATCGGTGTGATGAATAACTGGAGCGGTGACACCGTGATTGGAAACGGTGGGTCGCTCCCTCCGTTGAAGAAACCCGTTGATCGGGGTTCAAATCCCCGTGCCCCCATTTTTCTCCGAAAAATGTGTGCACTACACGGAAGGAAACCTTCCGCTCGCACACAAATTTTATCAAATTTGTGCACTACGTGGAAATCGCAGATTTCCACTAGCCCACTCGAAAAGCTTCGCTTTCCTGCGGGTACCGAGTGTTCACGAGAAGTGAACCGAGGTTGAAGAGGAAGAATTCCTCTGGGTCCCCGTGCCCACTTATAAAATTCTCCAAATCATAAGAAACCTTTAAGTTTTCTCAAGACGTATCTTTTTGGAAGATTATGGAAGCCGGGTATGTAAACGTCTCTTTCAAACCACCGCTTACAGGTAGAGATGAGGAGATAAGCAAGTTGATGTCCTTTTGGAAGCGTGCCCAAGAAGGTAAAGGCTCAACTGTTTTTATATCTGGTGAAGCTGGTATTGGTAAAACTCGTCTTGTAAATGAGTTGATTGACCGAGTTGACGAGGAGGTAAAAATAGTAAAAGCTTGGTGTCTAGCTGATAATCTAGAACCACTGATGCCGTTCAAAGAGGGGTTTAGAGACGCAGAACTATCTCATATCATAGCCGAAAAACCGCCCCCCAAAGTCATTTCTACTTATCTGATAAACAAAGGTGGTTTGTTGATAGCGAAGGCAGAGCGAGATAAAGCCGAACTTGACTCAGATATATTCGCAACTATGCTAGATGCAGTAGGAAATTTTGTAAAAGATTCTTTGAGAATGATGGGAGAGGACGAAGGAAGTAATTTGAATGCGATCGGGTATGGAGAATACGATATTTTAATTCAAACTCTTGAGAATCTATCACTTACCGCGGTGATAAAAGGTACAAAAGATGAATTTTTGATAGAAGATATGAAAAGAACCCTTCAGAACATCGGAAATCAATTTGATTATTGGGACGGGGATATTGAAGCTACAGAAAAAGTGATACCGGATATAAGATGGTTTATAGATTCAGAAAAATATGATGGTACACATATAGTAGAGGACCCTAAGATAAAACAGGAAAATCTTTTCGATAAAGTTCTTCTAGGCCTACAAAGAGTTTCAGAAGAAAAAATTGTTATCTTATTTTTAGACGACCTGCAGTGGGCAGATCCAACGAGCTTGAATTTGCTCCATTATCTCTCTAGGAATACCAGAAACCATAGGATATTTATTGTTGGAACTTACCGTCCAGAGGATATTACCAAGTTCGATGATAGTAAAGTTCATCCTTTAAAAACTACCATGCAAAATATGGGACGAGAAGAGTTGTTTCATGAGATGGATTTGAAACGTTTAAATCGATCGTCTGTAGAATCTTTTATGACCAAAACCTTGGAAAGTGCAGAGCTTGAAAGAAAATTCATAAGGAAAATTTACAAAGAAAGTGGGGGAAATCCATTTTTTCTGCTAGAAGTTCTTAAAATGCTGGCAATAGAAGGATATCTGGTTAAAGAGGGTAATAAATGGAAACCGAGTAAAGACCTGAAAGAGTTCGAAGTACCTTCTAAAATATATGACATAATTGTCCGCCGGTTGGATAGGTTGATGGAAGAGCATAGAGAACTCCTTGAATGTGCGAGTGTGGTAGGTGAGGAATTCGAGAGCAGTATTGTTGGCAGTATGACCGGATCTAACAGAATCAAGCTTTTGAAGAATTTAAACCATATCGAGAGAACCCACAACCTGATACGTTCTATAAAGAAGAGATACATATTTGATCACAGCAAAATCAGAGAAGTCTTGTACAACGGTATTAACGAGGAATTAAGACAAGAATATCACAAGATAGTTGCTGAAACCTATGAGGACTCAAAAAAGGATTTAGGGAATATCATTTACGATTTAGGAACACATTGGGAAAAAGGAGGGATACCTGATAAGGCTTTTAAGTACTATAAAAAATGTGCTAAAAAGGCTAAAGGGTCCTATGCTAATGACCTGGCCATAGAGTGCTATGATCGTTTATTGGACCTTATCCCATTATTAGAGTCCTGTGAAGATAGGGAGGAAATAAAAATTGATTGTCTGACACAGAAAGGTGACTGTTTGAAAACCATTTGTGAGTGGGATCATGCTGAAGAATCATATAAAAAAGCTCTTCAAATGGCTGAAAAGATGAAAGATAGTACTAAAATAGCAGAATGTACGATCCTGATAGGAGACATTTGCAAATTAGAAGCTAAGTATAATGAGGCTTTAGACCTTTATTTTGAAGCTTGCCAGATTTATAAAGATATGGGTGACAAGCAGGGGTACTGTAGATCTTTAGGGAGGATCGGATCGGTATACACAAACATGGCTGAATACGACAAATCTATGGTTTATTTAGAGGAAATGCAGCAGATAGCTGAAGAACTAAAAGATAATGGATTATTGAGTAGATTGTATGGGAATATAGGGAGTACCCATTATGGGAGAGGAGAATTGAAAGAGGCTATGGAATATTTTAAGAAAAAATTAAAACTCAAAGAAGAACAAGGAGATTTGTTAGAAATAGGTTATACTTTAGTTAACTTGGCAAGTATATATGTGAGACTTAAAGACTATGAACATTCTAGGGAGGCCTGTAATAAAGCATTGGAGATAGTTGAAAAAACTGGAGATAAATTGATGGAACAGAATGCACTAGGGAAGCTCGGTATCGCCTATACTGAAGAGGGAGAATACACTAAAGGATTAGAATATTATAAGAAAAAATTGTCTTTGTCTGAAAAAATGGGGGATAGACGAAGTATAGCCTATGTCGCAAATAACATCGGGGAACTATATAAGGAGAAAGGGGAGTACGACAAAGCACTCAGGTATTATCAGAAAGATGTTGATATTTCAAAAGATCTTGCCGATAAAAGAGGTTATGCAATAACGATAGGTAATATGGGCAACCTTTACAAATTAAAAAGTGATTTTCATAAAGCCGAAGAATTATATGACGAAGCTCTCCATATCGCAAGAGAACAAGATACCAAAGACGTCTTGAGCTTTTTTCTATCCTGTAAAGCTGATCTGTACTTTCAAAAAGGTTTGATAGAAAGAGCTGGTGTCTTGAACAAAGATGCTCTAGAGATAGCTGAAAAGATCGATATGCAGCAAACAATTTTCTGTGCGAACTTATTAAAAGCCAAGATATTGTCTAAAGAAAATAAAGAAAAAAGTATTCAGATACTAAAAAAGATGTTGGAAGCGAACAACAGTGCCCCAGAAGAAGCTAAACTTGTTTATGAACTATACAAAATATCTGGTGAAGACGATCATAAAAAGAATGCCCTAGATTTTTATAAAAAGATATATGAAAAAAATCCTTCCACACGTTATAAAGAAATTATAGAGGAGTTGACAGATTGATGGTGAAAAACCAATTTCGTGAAAAGTTAAGAAAGTTTTAAATTCTTTAAAAACTTATGTGGCTTGAACTTTATGAAAGAAGGAGTATCATATACCTCCTTCCAGCCAGCGCTTACAGGAAGGGATAATGATATAAGCAAGTTGGAGTCTTTTTGGACACGTACTAAAGAGGGTAAAGGTTCAACCGTTTTTATATCTGGTGAAGCTGGCATTGGTAAAACGAGGTTGGTATCTGAGTTTATGGATATGGCTGAAGAGAGAGAGACCATGATCATTAAAGGCTGGTGTCTATCAGAAAGTTTAGAACCCTTATTGCCCCTACGAAATGGATTTCTTGATGCTGGCATTCCCCAGCTTATATCTGAAGATCCTCCTCCAAAAGTTATATCAACCTACCTAATTAAAAAAGGAGGAATATTGGTGGCTAAATCTGAAAGGGAAGATACCGACCTTGATTCAGATATTTTTGCAACTATGTTGAGCGCAGTGAGCAACTTTGTCACCGATTCCCTTAAAATGATGAAAGAGCAGGGGACAGGAGGGTTAAACACCATCGGTTACGGAAAACATAATATATTGATACATTCGAGAGGTGATCTATCATTAGCTACGGTTATCGAAGGGTCTAATTATGAATTTTTAATAGACGATATGAATAACACTCTTGATGAGATCGGAAATACTTTCGATGATTGGGATGGCGATATGAACTCAGCTGAAATAGTTAAACCTAAAATATCTTGGTTCATAGATTCAAGAAAGTATGAAGGTAGATATCTAGTGGATGACCCCAAGATAAAGCAGGAAAATTTGTTCTATAAAGTGCTGCTCGGGTTGCGTAGACTTTCAGACCGAGAGCCAATCATTCTTTTCATAGATGATCTTCAGTGGGCTGATCCTACTACTTTGAAATTAATACATTATCTGTCTAGGAATACAAAAAATAACAGCATCCTTATCTTAGGAACTTATCGACCTGAAGATATAGTTGCAAGTGATGATGGTAAAACCCACAACCTTAAAACCACCATGCAGAACATGAGCAGGGAGAACCTTTACGAGGAAATAAAGCTCATGAGACTGGACAAAAAGTTTGTAAAGAAATTAATCGAAAGTACTTTAAGAAAAATCGATATTGGTCATGGGCTGGTAAAAAAGATATATGGGGAATGTGAGGGTAATCCTCTCTTTCTTCTTGAAATCATAGAGATGATGGTTGCAGAGGGATATTTAACTAAAAAAAACGATTTCTGGGAAGAACGGAAAGATATTGATGAAATCAATATACCATCTAAGGTATATGATGTCGTGATGAGAAGGTTAGATCGATTGATAAGCGATCAAAGAAATTTGCTGGAATGTGCGAGTGTGATCGGGAAGGAGTTCGAGAGTGAAATAATCGGTGAAGTGACGGGCATAAATCGTATAAGAATTCTAAAAGATCTTAACGAAATCGAGAGGACTCATAATTTAATCCATTCTATCAAAAAGAAATATCGATTCGACCACAACAAGTTCCGTGAAGTCCTATACAATAGCATCAATGAAGAATTACGAGAAGAATATCATCTTATGATTGCAGAAAGTTATGAAAAACTGTATCCAAACAATATCGATAAAGTAGAACCTCTGTTAGCTCATCATTATTACAAAGCAGAGGATGAAAGAGCAATAGAATATCTCCTGAGCACAGGTGATAAGGCTAAAGAAAGATATGCAAATGATGAAGCTTTGGTCCTATATGATAACGCAATATCACTTGCAAAAGAAAAAGATATAGATGTGCCCACTAAAGCACTTGAAGGACTTGGAGATGTTTATAATGTTATAGGGGATTATGATAAAGCTTTGGAGAGTTATGAAGAAGCTCTAGACATTGTAAAAGATAAAGAAAAGGCAGTCGTATACGGAAAGATAGCAAATATCTTTGAAAAAATTGGAGGTTACGAAGATTCTCTAGAATATGCTGAAAAGGGGATATCTCTGGTAGATCCAGATGACATAGAGATGTGTAGTTTGTTGAACGTCAAGGGATGGGGTTTGTTAAGGAAGGGAGAATATGATGAGGCGATAAAAGTATTCAAGAAGAGTGAAGAAAAAGCAGATATGCTTGACCGGAAGTTAGATAAGGGACAAGCTCAGCATAATCTAGGAACTATTTATCTTCGAAAGGGAGAGTTTGATGAGGGAAAGGAATATCTAGAAAAGGCTATCAAGCTTAGGGATGATTGTGAAGATATTAATGGACTTGGAGTTTCCTACAACAATATGGCTCTCATCTACTGGAATAAGGGGGAACTAGAGCATGCACTTCAATATTTTACACAATGTATTGATATCTTTGAAAATATTGGTCATAAGTTTGGTGTGGCCACGGCTTTGAACAACATAGGTGTGATAAAATGGATCAAAGGAGAACTCGATAGTGCACTAGATCATTATAAAAGAAGCCGTTGCATCCAGGAGGAGATCGGAGATAAACTGGGTATCGCTACATCACTTCACAATATAGCAGCGATATACCGGGATAAAGGTGATCTAGATACATCACTCAATTTCTTCAAAAAGAGTCTGAGTAATGTTGAGGAGATCGGAGATAAATGGGGGATAGCAAAGTCTCTAAGTAATGTTGGAGTAGTATACAGTTTAATGGGCGAGTTGGATAGATCTATTGATTGCCTTGAACATAGCCTTCAAATTCGTGAGGAGATGGGTGATAAAACAGGTATAATTGAAAGCCTGTGTGGGATTACGGAAACGTATATTAAAAAAGAAGAGATCATGAAAGCTGAAGAAAACGCTAGAAGAGCATTACAAATCGCTATTGAAGTCGGAGGAAAGAATGAGATGACGATGAGCCATAAATTACTAGGTATGGTATACAGGGAGCAGGAAAGGTGGGATGAGTCTAGAGCAGAATTTGAAAAAGGTATAGAAATGTTGGATGGCAAATTGGATAAAAAAGATCTTTCCATAGCTTATTATGAATATGGTTTGATGTGGAAGGAGATGGGTGAAAAAAAGAAGGCAAAAGAATACCTAGAAAAATCCCTTGAGATCTTCGAGGATATAGGGATGAAACTAATGGTAAAGGAGGCGAAAGAGGAGTTAAAGTCTATTTAACAAGTCATAAGAAACCTTTAAGTTTTCTCAAGACGTATCTTTTTGGAAGATTATGGAAGCCGGGTATGCAAACATCTCTTTCAAACCACCGCTTACAGGTAGAGATGAGGAGATAAGCAAGTTGATGTCCTTTTGGGAGCGTGCCAAAGAAGGTAAAGGCTCAACCGTTTTTATATCTGGTGAAGCGGGTGTCGGTAAAACTCGTCTGGTAAACGAGCTGATTGAAAGGCTCGACAAAGATGTAAAAATTATCAAATGTTGGTGCCTATCGGAGAGCTTAGAACCACTGATGCCGTTCAAACAAGGCTTTAGAAAGGAGGACTTATCACATATAATATCTGAAAAACCGCCTCCCAAAGTCATCTCAACATACCTGATTGACAAGGGTGGACTGCTGGTGACTAAAGCAGAAAGATCGGATACGGACCTAGATCCTGATATTTTCGCATCAATGCTCGATGCAGTAGGTAATTTTATCAAAGACTCTCTCTCCATGATGGGAGAAATGCAGGGAGGAGAACTGAATACCATCGGATATGGAAAACACAGTATATTGATTCAATCTAATGAATGTCTGTCGCTAGCTTCAGTGATAGAAGGAGAAAGCAGCGAGTTTTTGATAGATGACATGAGAAAAACACTGGAAAATATCGGAGACAGGTTCGCTTCCTGGAACGGTGATATGGAAAGTTCAGAAAAAGTCAGACCCTATATAGAATGGTTCATCGATTCGAGAAAGTATAGTGGCAGATATTTGGCTAAAGACCCTAAATTAAAACAGGAAAATCTATTTGATAAAGTACTCCTGGGACTCCAAAGAATCTCATCTGAAAGTCCCGTTGTATTATTTTTAGACGATTTACAGTGGGCAGAATCAACCACTTTGAAACTACTTCACTATCTTTCTAGAAATACTAAAAACGATAGAATATTGATCATAGGTAATTACCGTCCAGAGGATGTTATCAAATCTAAGGAGGGAGATCCTCATCCTTTTAAAACTATCATGCAGAACATGAGTAGAGAACATCTATTTCAAGCACTCCAACTTCAGCGGTTGGATGAAAACTCAGTAAAAAATCTTATGATTCAGACTTTAGAAGATGAAGAAATCTCTGAGGACCTTATAGACGAGATGTACACAGGGAGTGATGGGAATCCCTTTTTTCTTTTAGAAGTGATGAAAATGCTTGTCTACGAGGGACATCTGATAGATCAAGAAGGAGTTTTGAAGCTTAAAGAGGATATCCAAGAGATAAAGATACCTTCAAAAGTATATGATTTGGTGGTGAGAAGGCTAGATCGATTAGTTGATGAGCAAAAAGATATTTTAGAATGTGCTAGTGTAGTTGGGGAGGAGTTTGAAAGCCGGGTTATTGGTGAAATTATCGGTATTAGCAGGATGAAACTCTTGAAAAATCTCAATGAGATCCAGCGTCTACACAAATTGATAATATCTATAGAGAAGAAGTATCGATTTGAGCACCGGCAGATAAGAGAGGTATTGTATTTTGATATTAACGATGAATTGAGGGAAGAATATCATCGTTTGGTCGCTGAAAGTTATGAGTTGATCTATAAGGGAAAAATGGAAGAGTATTCGAAACATATCGCATATCACTTCTTCAAAGCTAAAGAAGAAAGGGCTGTAAATTATCTTTTAAAATTAGGTGGAAAAGCAAAAGATGAATATGCAAACGAGGAGGCCCTAAGATTTTACAAAGATGCTTTGTCTCTGGCTGTTCACAAGAGTGATTTGAAAGAAATTCATGATGGACTAGGTGAAGTATTCAATATTATTGGAAAGTATGAAAAATCCTTAGAACATTATGAAAATGCTTTGGATAATGTTGAAAACGAATTGGATAGTTCTAGGTTGCATGGCAAAATAGCAGAGGTTCTGAACAATCAAGGTGAATATAAAAAAGCTCTTGAACAGATCGAGATCGGTATTGAATTGTGTGAGGAGAACAATAATTTACGATGTAAACTCTTTAATATAAATGGATGGGTTTTTATGTTGCAGGGTTTATACGGTCGATCCATCCAAATTTTCAACGAAGAAATCAAATTAGCTAGAGAATTAGATGATACAAAAAGTATTGGTCGAGCATTACACGACCTTGGAACTGTATTGATTCGAAGAGGAGATTACGGAGAAGCTGAAGAACTACTGAAAGAATCGGTAGGATTTAGAGAAGAATGCGAGGATATAGAAGGCCTCGGAGATACATTTAATAGCATAGGAGTCGTACATAAAAACAAAGGAGACATGGATCGAGCTTTATATTATTACAATAAAAGTATGGAAATAGAGAGGGAGATAGGTAGCAAGAACGGAATCGCAAGATCTCTTAACAATATAGCCACTATTTACTGGTATAAGGGAGAACTTAATAAAGCATTAGATAATTATGAAAAATGTCTTAAAATAGTAGAGGGGACTGGGAACAAAGGGGGTATTGCTTTGGCATTGAGTAATATAGGTAACATTTACGCTGATAAAGGGGAAAGAGAAACTGCCCTGACTTATTATGAAGAAAGTATGAAGATAAGAGAGTACACTGGAGATCAGCAAGGTATAGCAATATCACTCAACAATATTGGAAATATTTACATAGATCTATACGATCTCGATAAAGCATTAGAGTATCATAACCGGAGTTTAGAGATTGAAAGTGAGATAGGAGATAAAGCTGGAATCGCTTATTCTTTGAATAGTATAGCACTCATTCATCAATATAAAGGAGATATCTCTGAGGCCATAGATCACTATGAAAGAAGTCTCGAAAAGGCTACAAAAGTCGGAGAAAGTACGATATCAGTTTACAATCTCTGTGGATTAGCAGAGTTATGCCTTAAAAACGATATTATTGATAAAGCTATGGAATACGCAGAGAAAGCCCTTCAAATATCTTTAGACACTGATGGGGAATCAGAGGAGGGGACATGTTATCGTATTTTGGGAATGGTGTTTGGAAAGTTGGGAACAAAAGAAAAGGCGATAGAACATTTTGAAAAGTCTATAAATGTTTTTGAAATGATAGGAGATAAACGGGGATCATCAAGGACTCATTACGAGTACGGTATGTTTTTAAGGGGAGAGGAGGGTGAAGAATTCCTTAGAAAGGCATTGGATATGTTTGAAAGGATGAATCTAGTTTTTTGGGTTCAAAAAGCAAGAAATGAATTAAAAAAGGGATGATAGGAGGTAATCCCTTCTTCTTTATCGGAGTAACTAATACAATCTAGTCTTGATTATAGTAAATATCTATGGATCCGTGAGTATCCTACGTTGAAGCAAACCAATACCCTGCTGAAGATAGGTGACATCCTCTCACATGGTGGAGCCGTGGGGCTTCTCTACTGACAGGACGATATACACTCATACAGAAAAGGCTATACCCGGCTTCGATCCATCGCTCAAAGAATTTGTTTACGATGGAAAAATAAATTTTTTATTCGTTATTCCTTGACCACTGCTACTGTACAGCCAGCATGTCTAAGGACACGGTCAGTTATACTGCCCATAAAAAGTTCCTTGAAACCGGAGCTTCCATGGGATGCCATCACAATGATATCGTTTTTTCAGCGTACTCTGAGATTTTTATAAAGGGTACCTTTTAATCAGTATTAAATTTTATAAAAAAAATTTTGTTAATTAATAACTATCAATAAGTTATTAAAAAAGAATTGCATTATACAATAATATGCCTTATGAAAGACATTTGGAAGGAAAAACAGCAATCATAACAGGAGCAAGTTCTGGCATTGGAAAAGAGATATCATTGAAGCTGGGAGAAGAAGGATGTAAGTTAGTGATCTGTGCTAGAAGCGAAAATAAACTTAAAACGCTGAAAGATAAACTTGACAATAAAATGGATGTATTGGTGGTTCCCACCGATGTTAGGGTAGAAGAACAGGTCAAGACAATGGTCCAGGATGCTGCAAAATATTTTGGAGATATAGATATATTAATTAACAATGCAGGTGTAATCCGATATGGCGAGATAGAACATTTTTCAACTGAAGATTACAAAACTGTGATGGAAACCAACGTTGATGGAACATTTTACGTCACTAGGGAGGCGCTGCCTTACATCAAGAAAAGGAAGGGAAACATAGTTTTCGTAGGAAGCTTCGATTCGAATCATCCTCGTTCTCTTAACCCGATATATGCTGCATCTAAATGGTGGGTAAAGGGTTTTGCTCACAGTATAGAAGCTGTGTTTGGACAAGAAGGTGTAGGTGTTACACTTATAAATCCTTCTGAAGTAAGAACGGGAATACCTGCTGAAGATGGTTTGAGTTACAAGGAAAAATTCAAAGAAGGCGAGGTCATCGAACCGGAAGAGATTGCAGAAATTGTGGCTTTCTCTCTCAAACGCTCAGCGTCCACAACACTAAGTCAGATAGATATCTACAGACGAAATAAATTAAGCGACTTCTTTTGAGAAATTAATATCTTTTTATTCGACCAAATATTACTTTCTTTCCTTCGTCGCTCCGATATCTTCTGCAACATCCTGGAGATCAAGCCTTTTGAGAGTGTTCTTCAACGGGATCCCTTCCTCGTCCCAGCCTCTTACGTCATAGTACCTGTCGAGTTCTTCTTCGAACTCCCTTCTTGAGAGGGTTTCTCCCTCGGTCGGCCCGTATAAAACCTTGTCTTCGAAGAACCGGTCTGGAAGTCGATCGTCCTTGCGTCCGAACCCTTCTCTGATGTTGAAAGCTTTGGAGAGGTTGTAAACTCTTTCACCGGCTTTTAAGAACTCGGAAAGATCCATATCAAAACCAGTAACTGCATTGACCAGTTCCAGTTGACCCTCATCGACCATCAAACCTCTTGAGAATTTACAAAGACCGGTCATATCGTAAAGGGTCATCAAATCCTCCATGGACTTCAGTGCGAAGGCTTTCCCCCTCAATTTTGTGCGGTCGTAATCCTCGAAGTTCCAGTAGTCGCCTCCCATCTCGAGGGCGTATAAACATGAGGTCAGATGATCTGCACCTCTCGGAGCGACTGCGAAGGCTAGGGCCATACCTTTCACTCCCCGTACTTCGAAACCCGCAGGTGGCATACCCTTCACATGTATAGCGAACTTCTCAGAACCCTGGCCCACTTTTTTGCAGGCTTCATAAACACCGTCGCCTAAAAGTTCTCCCAGTTCACCTTCTTTGTAAGCCAACCTTCTAAGGGCTTCCAACATGGCTTCGGCGTTACCGAATACCAGATCCAAGTCCGTGTCAATCATACCTTTTTCGTACGCCTCCATGGCCCATGCGATGGCGATCCCGGCAGATATCGTATCCAATCCTAAATTGTCGCACATCTCATTGGCTTTCGCAACGGCTTCTATAGAATCGACCTCACAAGCGCCTCCGAAGGAGTAGAGCGTTTCATACTCTGGTCCATCGACCTCTATATCTCCATAGGGTGTATCTTCTGCCACAAAGTACTGACTGCAGGGCTTGGTACAGAATGGACAGGGTCTCCTTCCCTGTCTGTACTCGTGGACCCAGTAGCGTGGGTTCAACTCGATCCTCCCTTCGGGATCCTCCAGTCTATCGTAAGCTCTTTTGAAGTAACCCGCCTGCCAGTTCCTGGTCGGGAAGCAGCCGTAAACTTTGTTCTTGGCCGCCATGGCTTCTCCGGTACCGTAATTCATTTGGTCTTCCGGGCTGAAGCTATCATCGGCAGTTTCACCCTTTCCAGTGGTTATCTTCCGCCATTTTTTGTTCAGTTCATCCAGCTCGTCTTTGTTCTCGACGGGAACTTCCTTCGTTCCTCTTACTGCGATAGCCTTCAGGTTCTTTGAACCCATGACCGCACCTCCACCTCCCTTTCCTGCCTGTCGATCCTCGCACTCTATGGACGATATCTTTGAAAGTTTCTCTCCGGCTGGACCGATGACTGCAGTAGAAAATCTTTCGTATTCTTCCTTGATCTTCTTATCGGTTTCTCGGTTATCGAGACCCCACAGATGCTCAGCATCGACCAACTTTACATCGTCATCTTTGATCACGATCATTGTGGGCTTCTCTGCTTTACCTTTGACCACCAACACGTCGTATCCCGCTCTTTTTAGATGATTGCCCAGCTTTGCCCCCACTATGGTTTTACCGTATCCTCCTGTTTGTGGTGCCTTAAAACCGAAGGTGGTTTTAGAGCCCGTGGGTATCTTCGGTCCTACGAGGTTGCCCGGTGCGACCACCAGAACGTTATCCGGTCCCAGCGGGTCGGTGCCCGGCTCGATCTCATCGTAAATTATCTTGGTTGTAAAACCAGCCCCCCCTATGTATTTTCTAAGAAAGTCATCGGATAGTTCTTTTATTTTTATCTCTCCGTTGGTCAAATCAACTTCTAGAATTTTTTTCCAGTATCCCGACATGCTATCTACCGAGACTGTGAACTGTTATGGTATATTTAAAATCGATGGATAAACATGTCGACATATTTTTCTAACCATAGCATGTTTTGTTTACTAGAGGATGGTCATCAACTTTTCAGTTGAAGATATCCATATTGTAGCTCAAGTTGTTAAATTTTATTTTCAAAATAATTATAAATACTCCCATCTCTATGTAGTAAATATGAAACAAAACAGCAGAATTGTAAGAACCGCATACGACCTCTCAAGCCTTCTGTCAACCTATGGGGTTTGCTAAGAGAGTAGATAGAAACCTTGAAACCATTTCCTTTTTTAAATTTTATTATCCTCACTAAACGAATCATTTTGTATTATATCTTCATAAATTTTATAATCGATCAAATTTTTTCGTGATCCTGTTTAAGAGTAGAGGTTCCAATAAGAAACACATTGTGCCAATTTTCAATAACAAGGTTTCGCTCAAATGTTTAAGAACATATAAATCAAAACAGCTTATACTATGTGCTAGATGGTGTATTCATGTACCGAGTAGCGATCATGGTTTATCCCGATGCCGAAGAGCTAGATTTTGTTGGCCCTTTCGAAACTATATCCTCTGTTAATGAAATTAAGCCACTCTCCATAGAAGTTACTATCGTGGCAAAAACTATGGAAGCGGTAAGATGTTACAACGGGCTCAGGGTTTTGCCAGACACCACCTTTAGCGGAGATGTGGATTATGATATATTGCTTGTACCTGGGGGTGAAGGGAGACATCGGGCTATGTATGATGAAGATGTGATAGGATTCATTGAAAAACAGACTAGGGATCTAATATATCTTTGCTCCGTTTGTACTGGTGCATTCGTGCTGGCCGAAGCGGGTATTCTTGAGGATTTGAAGGCAACCACACACCACTCTGCATTGAATGAGTTAGAAAGATCTTACCCTGGTATCGAAGTTTTAGAAGAAAGGATAGTTAAAAATGATACAGAACCTAAAATCTGGTTGGCAGCAGGCATCTCCGCAGGAATAGACTTGTCAATAGAGATGATTAAAGATGTGTTTGGTGAAGATATCAAAGCAGGTGTGACTGAGAGGATGGAATATCCTTCTAACTGCAGATAAAAAGGCATCTCCTCAGAATTCATCGTCACTCTTCAACAGGATACCCTAAAGTTTCCCATGCCATAAATCCTCCTATCAAGGCAGTGATATTCTCGTAGTCATTCTTCAAAAGTATGCTTGCTGCTACGTTAGTTTTGAATCCTGTATCGCAGTATATTACTATATGCTTGTCTGTGGGAACATCTTCTAAATTGTTGGCTAAATCTCCTATGTAGATGTGCTTTGCTCGTGGGATGTGTGCTTCTTCCTGCCATACTTTATCTGTTCTTACATCTAAAAGAAACAGGTCTTCGTCCTCTATCCTACCTTTGAGGTCATGAACCGTCCATATATTGAGAGTTCGTACATCATTTCCCTCTTTAAACCAGCTTGAGAATCCACCCGCAAGATATCCCTTTAGATTATCATATCCCAATCTTGTAAAGTGTTTGGCTGCCTCGTTTATACCTAAATTGAAATCATCTATCAATATGATGGGATCGTCATAATCTAACACCCATCCGATAAAAAACGGCAGTCCGCCTCTCCATATGTTGATGCTATCAGGGATATGTCCTCCGGCAAAACTAGATGGGCTTCGGATATCAACTACCTGCGCCTCCTCTTCAGTTAGTTTCTTAAGTGATTCACAACTGATGGGGTCGAGTTGGTTTTTTCTACCTAATAACGGAGCACCGTTTTTATTGTAATCTTCCATCTTTCTAAAGTAAGGCGGTCTGTGAATTTTTTCGTCTTTCTTTACAGCAATAAATTCTTCTAAACTCAAATCAAGTAATGGATTATTTCTTTTTTCGTAACCAATGGTGGTAACAGGTTGATCATTGATGCTTTCTCCACATACCGACCCTTCCCCATGGGCTGGGCAAACTATGGTACCATCTTCCAGTTTTAAGAGTTTGTCATGTAAACTTTCGTACAAGTTTTTAGCTAATCTTTCTCTTTCTTTGAAACCATAGAGGTCAGTTCTTCCAACATCTCCTGCAAAAAGAGCATCACCAGTGAAGACCATGTAAGGATCCTGTGGAGACTCTGGAATCCTTAATATCAAAGAGATACTTTCGTCAGTGTGCCCAGGAGTTTCTAGAACTTCGAATACGAGTGTTCCTACACTAAATCTGTCTCCTTCTTCGACAGGGTTGCCATATCGGAAATCTAAACCTTTACTGTGATAGATCTCGGCATCAACAGCATCTTTGAGTTCTACAGATCCGATAACGTAATCTTCGTTTCGATGAGTTTCGAATACATGTGTGATATCCAGATCATTCTCACTTGCTATATCTAGATATACTTCTATATCTCTCCTTGGATCGATAACAGCAGCTTTGTTTTTATCTCCCACTATGTAAGAATAATGTGCTAAACCTTCTGACCGTATTTGTTCGAATATCATATCAATGTCTCCTTTCATATGACATACTCAAAATAGTTAATAGATATTATGGATGATTTAAAAGCTATTATTTGATGAAATAAGATCCTAATTCTTTTGATGGTATAAGACCAGAAGCGATAGCCAAGATCGGTCCTATGATGATTCCTGCCCAAAATAATAAGTGAATTTGCATCTAAATCGATGAAATTTTAAACAATATCTTTGACACTATGATCGCCTAACTAAAGCCAGTTTTTCAACAATATTCCTATAGATGTTCGTTGTGGAGATGAAACAAGAACTTTCTAAATTGTTCGATGATATCGGCTGATTCCAAAACCATTATTACATAGACTCCAATAGAATAACATGGATCCGAAAACTACCCGGTGGGAGAACTTCAAGGACATCCTCCTGAGCCAGCTTTATCTGAGTGAAGGTAAGCTTCAAAGTATAGGGGAGCCAGAAGATACCGAACCTCTACCGGTCAAAAAGGTGGCGGGTAAGCTGTTCTTCACCGATGGTCATCACCGGGCCTTCGCTCTTTGGGAAAGGGGTGAGGAAGAAGTGAAAGTATATGATGACACGGATGACATGGACTGGCACCTTCAGTATTTGATCTGCGTCGACTGGTGCCTAGAGGAGGGGATAGAGTCCATAGCGGATCTTGAAGATAGGATCGTTTCCGAAGAGGACTTCAAAAAATTGTGGTTGGACCGCTGTAAGAGGATGCACGAAGAAGACCCTTTCGAGCATGTAAAAATAAAGGAAGAGATGGACCTTAAAAAGAAGAGTGAGATATGTGAGTCCATACTTAGGTCCCTTCCCGAGTGGTTCGGTATCGAGAAGGCGATAATCGACTATGTAAAGGGTGTGAAGGATAAGCTATTTTTAACCGTTTACGTGGAGAGTATCCCCGTAGGTTTCATCTCCATCAAAGAGCACAACGAATATACCAGTGAGATATACGTGCTAGGTATAGCTAAAGAGCTGCACGGTAGAGGTATCGGTAAACGATTGTTCGGTACCGTTGAAGAGCGGTTGCGTGAACAAGGGAAGATGTTCATCTCAGTAAAAACCCTCAGCGGCTCCCATCCCGACGAGAACTATAAACGCACCAGGGATTTCTACAGAGCCGTGGGCTTCTATCCTTTAGAAGAGCTGACCACACTTTGGGATGAAGAAAATCCCTGTTTGGTCATGGTCAAACCGCTGAGATGAGAGTGCACTATCGATCTTGCTCAAAGTATTCTGCGGTCTCGCTCAATAGATCCATGATCGCAAGCTCCTGAGGGCAATGTTCTTCACACTGGCCGCACCTTACGCAACTGCTTGCCTTTGACTTGTCCTTCATCTTGTGGTAGCGTTTTTTCTTCT
>PUNK01000046.1 GCA_003552585.1 Thermoplasmata archaeon
AGCAAGCAGATTGGACACTGGAGTTGGTTAAAGGATCAGAAACCGTAGATATAAGTAAACAGTATTTTGAAAGCACAGCCAGCTGTTACTTCCACAGGGCCGAGTACGAAGTGGATGGTGACGTCTATACGGGTGTCCCCCTATGGGAGATCGTGGCTGCGGTAGATGGCGCGAATCCCCCGGACGGACACTACATGTACAACACCGTACTTGCGGATCTGGGGTACAACGTTGTTGTCGAGGCGGAAGATGGATATTCAGCGACCTTGACTTCCCAACAGATATCCAGGAACGATACGATCATCCTTGCAAACGAGCTGAACGGAGAGCCGTTACCAGAAGGAGAAGCTCCGCTGAGGTTGGTAGGTGAAGATCTACCAGGAGAAAAAAGTGTTAGAAATATCGTGAGGATAGAACTTACAGATCTTCCAGACGAGAGTGAGATCCCGGATTGGTCACTAACTCTTTCTGGTACTTTGATAAGAGAATACAGTGCGGAGGTCTTCGGTTCATTGGTCGGTTGTGAAGTACATACCGAAAGTTATGATTCTGAAGATGGGACATATGAAGGTATACCTCTATGGATACTGATCGCCGCGGTGGACGACGGGGATACCTTAAGCCACTGGTCATTGAACGAGACTTTGGTCGAAAAAGGATACGACGTGGAAGTCATCGCAGAGGACGGTTACAGCTACACCTTCGATATATCAGATGTGGCTTTCAATGACACCATGATCCTGGCAGACAGGGTCGATGGTGAACCATTATCGGAGGAAGACGCACCACTGCAACTGGTGGGTGAAGATTTGTCTGGAGGACAGAGTGTCAAGAATGTGATCGAAATAAGACTCATAGGACTAGAATTATGAGACGTAAAAAAATAAAAACCCTGGTTGTAACCGTGATCCTTCTTTCGCTGTTCACAGTGGGGTGTACGGAAGAACCGAACTACGCCCTCGAGGTGTCAGGCGGTATATTACTAGAGGAATCCGACGATAAGATACTTATCCGTTCCATATCACCGGACACGGAGATAGCCGTACAGGGTTTCCAGGGCACCATAGAGGTCACGAACTCTCATCTCGATTCTGTGGTAAAAGGTGTAGATAGGTATGACAGAGATGCGACCTTCATAAATATCGATATCGAGGATAGATCTGAAAGGACAATAACCATAGATACACCTGAAAAGGCGGAGTTCCAATTCGCCGTGATCGGTGATACCCAGGGTATGAATCATATATTTCAGGATGCAGTTGACGATATGAAAGACATCGAGTTTCTGCTACACACGGGAGACTTGACACCGCACTCTAGGCAAGATGAATACGATGCGGTCATGGAGGTCATAGATGAGGCAGGATTTCCAGTATACACCACCATCGGAAACCACGACAACCGGTTCGACGGTACCGAGATATACGAAAGTTTCCTGGCACCTACGGAGTATTCCTTCGTTTACTCGAACTACAATTTCATATTCTTGGATACGTCCGAGCTTTCGTTGACTGAAGAACAGATAGACTGGATCGATACACAGCTGTTAGAGGATAAACAGAACGTGATCGTAACCCATTCCCCATATTACGATCCCTTCGGAGGCGATCATACTCTTGACCCCGAGTCCGATGAGATGCTTGAACAGTACCTTTCAGAGGGTAAGATAGATGTTTTCATGGCCGGCCATATACATGCTTATCATGAAGATGTATCACACGGTATGCAGCGATTGATCACCGGTGGTGGAGGTGGATCGCTGGTCGCCGGAGTACATCATTACACTCATGTCACCGCAGACAGCACCGGTTTGAGCTTCGAGAAAGTCCCTATAGAAACTCCAGAGCAGAACATATTTGAGATATCGGTGGAGAGGGGGGAAGAAAAAGAGAACATCACCTACGAGAGGCTGCTGCAGATCATGAAACAGGAGGGTGTATCCGGGATATCTTCATTCCAGAACCAGTTCGGTAATCAAAGGGGAGAAGCCTACTACAGTGGAGTCAAGATCAGCACTATGATAGAAAAAGTCGGCGGTATGGATGAAGACGATATCCTTGTGATAGAATCCATCGACGGTCATACACAGGAATTTGGGTATCTGAACGTGTATCCAGACGAATACTTCCTATCTGAACAAGGGGAGTTCATCCTAGCTCTGACTTATAACAATCAGACCATCAATGAATGGAACGACGGGCCTAGGGCTGCGTTCATGCCTGACGACGGATATTATACCAACAACAACTGTGAGAACACATCCTATGAAGGGCAGGGTTGGAACCTGTACGAGTCCGCCGGTGCTAGATGGGTAAAATACGTCAAATCAATCATGGTGGTGGAAGGTGGATAAGAAATATTTCTTGTCCACCAAGGATCTCGTTACCATAGCTATCCTCTCCGCTCTAGGTGGAGGTCTATCAGTCTACGTGGGTTACTTGGGTAATCTGGTCAATAGAGTGGTTGGAGTACCTTTCGGTGCAGGTCAGTTCATGGCGGGCCTCCACGTTATATGGATCGTTTTGGCGGTAGGCATCACAAAAAGGAAAGGTGTAGGAACAGCTACCGGTCTGTTGAAGGGCGTTGTAGAACTATTTTTAGGAGGTACACATGGAGTTGTGATAGTAGTAGTTTCCCTTATACAGGGTTTGTTGGTCGATGCAGTACTTTTCAAAGATTCTACTAAAGAGAAAAGAGAATTGTTGCCATACTGCTTTGCAGGTGGTATCTCTGCAGCATCTAACGTATTCGTTTTCCAAGCGTTCTTTTTCGCAGGAGTCCCGTTAGTTTTGATTTTGATGCTAGGCATGTTAGCTTTCGCCTCTGGCATCATATTTGGAGGCTATATCAGTCTTCAGATGATGGATTCTTTGGAACAAGGAGGGCTCATATACGGCTCTACTCGTAAAAAGAAAGATACTGATAAGCCATTTTACATAAGATACGGTAGTGCGATCGTTACCGTGATATTTCTTATCTCTTTTACAGTCGGAGGAGCTTATTACTTTCACAATATTCATGAGCCATCGGGATCTGAGTCCATAAATATCACTGGTGAAGTGTATAACGAATACGACTTCGTCTATGAGGATTTCCAAGAACAAGAGGTAGTTGTATTTGCGGAACTCGAAGGATCGGTGACTTATGAACCACCTAGAAATTATACCGGCATCCCTCTGAGCGTGATCTTAAGCCATGCAGAACCTCAGGATGGATCCACCAAGATAAGAGTTATAGCCACAGATGGTTATGGCCGGGAATTTGATCTAGAGAGTGTGATGAACGACAACGAAGTTATCATCTCTTTTGAAGATGGTGATTATAGGTTAGTGGTTGATTCGAGAAAAGAGGGGTACACCGGCTCAGATTGGGTAAGAGATATAAGTAGGATAGAAGTTTCTTAGTGGAATCATGTTAGAAGTTCAGGGACTGTCTGTAACATACCCCAGCAAAGACAAAGCTTCGATACAGAATGTTTCCTTTTCGTTGAAACAGGGAGAGTTTATTTGGCTTGCAGGGGAAAGTGCATCTGGAAAATCTACTCTTATGAACTGTATCTGTGGTTTCATACCTCAGATAATACCTGCTGATTTAAAAGGGTCCATCATATTTCACGGAAAAAAGAACCTAGATCCCCTCCAGCTCTCAAGGCACATAACCATGGTTCATCAGGATCCAGAAACACAGTTCTGTACAGAAACTGTAGAGGATGAGATAGCTTTTGGATTAGAAAATAGATGTTTAACTAGGAGGAAGATAGATAAAAGGATAGAAACCACTTTAAGAGATCTCAACTGCAGTGAACTAAGACATAGAGAGTTACGTACTCTTTCGGGTGGTGAGAAACAGAAGATAGCAATCGCTTCTATGCTGGTTTTGAATCCGAAGGTTTTGATACTGGACGAACCCACTTCAAACCTTGACCCTATATCTATGAAAGAGGTTCTAAAGGCTATAGAAAACGTACGTAGGAAAAGTCATGATCTAACCATAATCCTGGCCGAACATAGAATAGGGGACTTGGTAGAACAGATAAACCGGGTTCTGAAACTAGAGGAAGGAGAATTGTCCAGAGATATCAGAGATTTTCAAGATCTAGATCACGAGGAAAGAAATTCCATAATGGATTACTCTTATCCTGAGTACTCTCGAGAGGGTGTGAAGAATGGCGAAACGGTACTGAAAATAAAAGATATGGATCATACTTTAGATGGTAAAAAAATACTCAAAGATATAGATTTAAAAGTTAGAAAGGGAGAGATAATAGCTTTGATGGGGAGGAACGGGTCAGGCAAAACCACTCTGGTGAAACTCATATCAGCTCTATCAGAAGTCCAGGAAGGAAAGATCAAGATATTTGATCGGGTCATGGACAGGTCCAATAAAGTACAGCCTTATGAATTGGGGAAGAGGATAGGATATGTTTTCCAGAATCCAAATCACCAGATATTCGAGAACTCTTTAGAAGAGGAGATCAAGTTTGCCACTAAAAACTTCTCTAAAGGAGGATCTAAGGCTAAGAAATGGCTGAAAAAGATAACTACTGAAGAGGATTTAGATGAAAAAACACATCCTCACACCCTGAGCTTCGGTCAAAAGAGAAGGTTGAATATCTATTCATCTTCACCTCACGGCCCAGAACTCGTAGTGATAGATGAACCCTTCTCTGGACAGGATCATCAAAATGCTCTCATGATAGCAGGGATAATGGATGATCTATGGAGTGAGGGGAAAACATTGATGATCGTCACTCATAATCTCGAATTTGCCAAAGAGTTCTGCACAAGAGCTGTGGTCTTGAAGGATGGAAGGATCGTTTACGATGGAGAGCCTGATAGTTTGAAAAGTGTGAGTGGTGAAAATGAAAGATAAGATCAACCCAGTTGTTAAACTCATAGCACTAGTTATCGGTGCGGTGATGGTTTTCCTTGTCGATTCAGTCATGATCCTAATTTCTTTTGTTCTATTATTGATACTCCTCAAAGTGATCTACAGTGTCAAAGGTCGTTTTGGTAGAGGTATCGTTTTCTTGGTCGTAGCTATATTTTTAGCCCAGGTGATATTCGTGCCTGAGGGCGAGACTCTCCTAGATCTATGGTTATTCAATATCACTTCAGGAAGCCTTATAAATGGCATCTTGATATCGGGTAGATTCTTTTCTCTTATCACTATGTCTTGGATATTTGTTGGTACGACAGAGCCTAGAGATCTATCTTCTGCTTTATCCAATCTTGGTATTCCATACCGCTACAGTTTTTTACTTATAATAGCAATGAGATTCGCACCTATATTCCAGTTCGAGTTATCCAACGTTCAGCAGGCACAGAAGATCAGGGGTCTGAAGATCGATAATAATGTGAGAGGGTTGATCCGATCAGTGAGATACACGACCATGCCTCTGCTGTACTCAGCTATGTCGAAAGTTAACACTTTGGCCTCCTCCATGGAAGGTAGGGGGTTCGGCATGTACGATAAAAAAACATTTTTGCATCCTATAATATTCTCGAAGTGGGATGCCTTACTGACCCTCTCTTTCATAATATTCAGTGTGGAGATATATCTTTTAAACCGAATTCTTTGATCTTTTCAGACCATCTTTTCAACTCTTCATGCTGACCACCGTATCTTGAATAATGGTCCATTGCCTCCACTACACTTTCCGTAATATCTACAGGGTCCTTCCTATCAAAATACGATGCTATGAAAGAGCGCATCTGGGAGAACCTTTGATCGGTGAACGCCGGTTTCATCCGGAGTATGGATGTGCACATATCTCCCACATCCCGGAGGTAGTTCCCCTGTGACGATTCCTCAAGATCTATCCCGTATATCTGGGACTCATGCATTATAAAATTGGCAAGTATGCAGTCTCCCCTCCTCCTGTCGTGATCGAAGGCTTCGTGAAAATCAGCAAGCCATCTTGCGATGCTCTGAAGTACTCTCTCATGCCCCTGGCCGAAGAGTGTCTTGCAATCGTCTCCCGGGATGTATTCCAATATCAATAGGTCGTCTGTGTAATCGATGAACTCAGGTACTGCGAGACCCATCTCTTCACAGGTCCGGAGGATATCTCTTTCAACAACGAGACCGTGGACGAGATCAGGGCTGAACCGCTTGGCGATGAAAAGCTGCTCACCATATTTTACCTTCTGAACGGTGTTTTTCCTGCTATCGTATGTTTCGAGCACTTCCCAAGAGTCCGGATCGAACCTCATGGTTTCGGATGTCCCTCGAAGTATATGTATCTTTATCAACCTACTATCTTTTTTCATCCATCGGATGAAAGCAAGATTTATTTATCTGGATAGTATCCAAGTGGTGCTCGAGGATGGTGGGGACGTCACACTCCTAAAGTGGATGATGCCAGAGTTCGGTGGGATTACATGATTAGACCGCTAGATCATCTGGTCTAAGAAAGGCCTAAGGGCCCACGATCTGGTATTGCATCTTACAGATAATATATGTAGCAACAGTATCCACATTTTATAGGGACTGGAGACGAAAATCGCCCACAGAATAGAAAGGATTAAAAAGAACTTGATTATGTTAAATAAAGTATCAAAAAAACAGATATTCATTTGGACTGAACCATCATGAGCAGAACAAGAAAAAAAACATTAAAAAAAGGCCACTTCGACTGGTACTCTGATATCGTCAGCAAAGCCCCTAAAAGGGTCATCGCTGTGATCGTGATATTCACATTGATCATGGGTTACTTCGCCTCGGGCATGGAGATGGATACGGACGAGGCACATTTCGAACCGGAATC
>PUNK01000057.1 GCA_003552585.1 Thermoplasmata archaeon
AACAATTGTTGGTTTCCATCACTGCTAGAACATCTTCCATCCCGTCTGATCTTAGACCCATCCTTTTTACGAGCTCATAACTTCCCTTGACACCCAATGCTAATCCGGGACAATAATGACCGTGAAGAACAGCAGCTCTGTGAAGTAAACTTTCCACATTTCCGTTTTCGATAATGTCCCAAATTTCTTTTCTCGTATTCATTTTATAACAACCCCTGTAACACGAATACTAAATAGGTGATATTGTTAAATATTTCGGTAAAGGTAACACAAATAACATATAGACGTAACAACAATAACACATCGATGAGTATGGAAGATAACACGACTAGGTTTGGAGTATCCGTTCCAAAAGGATTGCTGCTGGAATTCGACGAGAAGATAAAAGATAAGATGTATGCTAATCGCTCGGAAGCCATAAGAGACCTCATCCGAGACTTCATAGTGGAAACGAAGTGGGAAGATCCAGAAGAGGAAGTTTACGGCTCTCTGACTTTGGTATTCGACCACGAAAAGAGGGGTATATCCGACAGGCTCACGGAGATGCAGCACAGATCCCACGATATGATCGTATCAACCATGCACATCCATCTAGACCACAATAACTGTATGGAGTTGATGGCTATCCGTGGGAAACCTGCCGAGGTACAGCACATAGCAGATAGTTTGATCAGTACCAAGGGAGTGAAACACGGTAAGTTGGTAGTGTCATCGATTTGACCGTAACCTATATATCTTCATTCTCATATTGTATGAATGGATAAAAATGATCCGTAAGCATGTGTACTTCTCTGGTAAGGTGCAGGGAGTCTATTTCAGGTACAATACCAAAAAAAAGGCTGAAAAAGAAGGTGTAACTGGTTGGGTGAAAAACCTAAGAGATGGAAGGGTTGAAGCCATCTTTGAAGGTCCAAAAGATAAGGTAAACGAAGTGATAAGATGGTGTTGTGAGGAACAGCCTCATGCCCTCGTGGATGATGTTGAAGTAAAAGAGGAGGAATATGCCAAAGAATTCGATAGATTCCGAATAAAACATGTATGAGAAGGGGTTTTAGGAGACTTCCACGGTTTTGTCTCCAAGTTTTTCTTTGAACTCAATCTCGATCTCCAGTTCTTTTTCTCCATAGCCTTCATATTCGATCTCTAGTTCTATAGGTTCTCTAAATTTGAATGGGATCTCCCAGTCTTTCGTTTTCACAGTGATCTCGTCTCCTTTTTTCATCTGTTCTGCAAGTGCTATCAGGAAGTCAGCCACCTGCTCCTTACTGAGATATGTTTCCCATTCCAAGTCTCCTTCTTTTATTATCCTTTTTTCTTTTTTTTCTTCGCTCGGTATTTCAGGCATGATATCACCAAAAAATCAATATACCTGTAAGATATAAACTTTCTTAGGAATTTTATACGTGATAAAAATGGACCCTCTAGATATATTAGGATCAAAATCTAGGCTTAAAATCCTTAGGATGCTCTCCCGGGAAGATATGTATGTATCGGAACTGATGGAAAAAGTAAAGATGGATGGTAAAACATGTAAACATCATTTAGAGTGCTTAGAAAATGTAGGATTGATATCTTCAAGGTTTGAAGGAAGGAGAAAGTATTATTCTTTAGATAAAGAAGTGTACTTGCACATATCTCCTTCACCAAATAGACGATATGAGCTTCAGTTTTCTAAAGATCGTGATGATTACTCTAAAGGTCCATATTCATCAGGATGATGCTGTCATCCTCTTTTAACTTGTGGGCCTTAGGTTTTTTTCATCTTTTCCTTAAAGAAGGCAGCTAAAGCTATTATTACCAAGATCAATTTTTCCCTTTAATAGGCTTGAATTCAGCCATAAAGTGTCCTAACAATTCTGGAGCATAAACCCTTTCGAGACCAGAAATTTTTTCTCTATTCTTGTAAAGTTCTATTACGGATTCAGCAACATACTTTAATTGATTTAAACTGTAAACCCTTCTTGGGATGGCAAGGCGCATATGTTCGAACGGGGCAGGGATGATGTTTCCATCCTCATCCGTTTCACCAAAAGCACTACTTCCTAATTCTACCCCTCTGATCCCTGATTTTATATAAAGCTGCGTAGTCAATGCCTGTGCAGGGAATTCTTCTTGAGGTATATGTGGCAAAAATCTTTTTGCATCTATGAAGACTGCATGCCCTCCTACTGGTCGAGTTATCGGAACTCCCTCTTTGTGGAGTAAATCACCTAGATATTCGACTTGTTTACACCTGTATTTTAAATAGTCAAAATCCGTCGCTTCTCTCAACCCTTGGGCTATTGACGCTAGTTCTCTACATGCCATGCCCCCATAGGTTGGAAATCCTTCTATTATTATGCCTAATTCAGTACATGTTCTATGAAGTTCTTCGTCATGCATACCTATTAAACCACCGATGTTAGAGAGTCCATCCTTCTTTGCACTAAAGGTAAATCCATCCACGTGTGAGAACATTTCTTTAACGATCTCCTGTATCGTTTTATTTTTATAACCTTCTTCCCTAACTTTGATGAAGTATGCGTTTTCAGCGAATCTACATGCGTCAAAAAAGAAGGGTATATCGTGATCTTTTGCTATTTTACTAACTTTCTTTATATTATTCATAGAAACCGGTTGTGCTCCTGCGGTGTTATTAGTGACTGTCATCATAATCAACGGTATCTTTTCGACACCTTTTTCATCGATGAAATTTTCAAGTTTTTTGATATCCATATTTCCTTTAAAGTCTACTTTTTTCCTTGTGTCGTAGGCATCTTCAATCACCAGGTTAACTGGTGTGCCTCCCTTGTGTTTAACATTGGCATAGGTTGTATCAAAATGCATGTTATTGACAACGAAATCTCCTTCATTTACAACATTTGAAAACAGTATATTTTCAGCAGCCCGCCCTTGGTGAACTGGAACGAATTTATCAAAACCGAATATGTCTGATACGGCCGAAGAAAGCATTTCATAGGAATCACTTCCAGCATAGGCTTGATCGGTCGTGATCATCCGTGCCCATTGCTCATCGCTCAATGCAGACATCCCTGAATCGGTGAGTAAGTCTATGAAAACTTCTCTGGATTTGAGCTTGAAAACGTTGTAACCCTTTTTTTCGATCCTATCACGTCTTTCAGCTTCGGTAAGCCTATTTAATTGTTCGACCATCTTAATTCTGAAAGGTTCCGGTTGTGTCATGTTGTTCACTTCTAAAACCGGATTCGCACCCCCTTATTTAAGTTTAGAGGAAAAGCGGGTTGCAAGGCCAAGGATTTGAGGAGGAGTAAAAACATCGGGCCCTGCAACCCTCCAACTGGGCGGAGCAAGCCTACTTATAAATAATTTGCGCTTTTAAATGCGGATAAAATTACCGTTCTTTTTCAAGATAAATTATAAAAGAAAGTTATCAGATATAGTCCTTAACCATGAAAGATAAGGGAAAGGGCAAAATTAAGAGAATACAAGAGATAACCACTATATTGATCGAACACGGATTAGTGGAGTTTATAAAAGAAATCGGACTTTCTAGTTTCTTATCTCGCAAAAAGTTAGAGGACCGCCTTGAGAAACAAATGCAAGAGGCAAAAGCTGAAGATCTGAGGAGGCTTCTTGAGGATTTAGGACCCACCTTCATCAAACTTGGGCAATTTTTAGCATTGAGGCCTGATCTGGTTCCGATGGAATTTGCAAACGAATTGAGGAAATTGTACGAACACGTAAGCCCTTATCCTCCGGAAAAAGCCCGCAAGATAATCGAAAAGGAGCTTAAAAAGCCATTATGTGATATTTTTGAGGAGTTTTACAACACTCCACTTGCAGCTGCATCTATCGGACAGGTTCATGAAGCAACATTAAAAACGGGGGAGGAAGTGGTTGTAAAAGTCCAGAGACCGAACATAACTAATAGAATTAGAGCGGATATGGAACTCATAAAGAAGATTGCACAACTTATTGAAAAATGGGTTCCTGAAAGCGAAATTTATCATCCTCAAGATACTATTGAAGAATTTAAAAAGATGCTTGAAAAAGAGATAAATTATACCATCGAAGCTAGACATGGTCAGCGTTTTTATGATTCATTCAAAGACGATCCTACTGTTATCATACCAAAAATTCATTGGGAATACGTGACCAGGAAGGTTTTGGTCATGGAGAATATTGAAGGGAAAAGCATGAGAATAGCCATGGATGGAAATCTACCGACCAAGTTCCGCAAGGAACTAGCAACGAATTTTGCCCGTTCCATGCTACGACAATTTTTTATACACGGTTTTTTCCATGCCGATCCATCTCCCGGTAATATTTATTATACCCCAGAAGGAGAGATAATCCTTTTTGATTTTGGAGCTGTTGGGCGTTTGACAGAAGAAAGAAAAAACAAGGTAATAGATCTGTTTATGGCCATGGCTGACGAAGACACAGAGAAGACAGTAGATATCTTGCTGGATCTGAGCGTAAAGCATGGCGAATTCAATAGAGATGAACTAGCTTGGGATATAGATGATGTTTTAGATCTCTATCGACATAAAGGAGATATATTATTCAGAGAAGGGGCAGAAGATGAGATAATGACGATAGTAAATAAGCACAATATCTCTCTCCCCCCTGATTTCCTTTTGATGCAGCGTGCTCTTGTAGAAACCGAAGGTATCTGTACAACTTTAGACCCAGATTTTGATTTTTTCAAGGCGGCAGAACCTGTAATACTCGATGTTATCAAAATGAGATACGGACCGAGGGCACAGGTCGATAAATTTGTAGGAAGTATACGAAGTTACGGGTCTTTATTTCATGACTTGCCCAAAAAGGCAAATAATATTCTCGAGCGTTTTGAAGAAAGGGATTTTGCAGTGACGATTGAACACAAAGGATTAAAAGAACTAGAGGAAAGATTAGACCAAATTTCTAATCTGTTAAGCTTTACGGTAATAACTGCAGCTATCATCATCGGATCAGCACTCTTAGTTCTATCTGGAGAAGAAGCTTTCTTTGGACCTTACATCTTTCTAGTGTCTGTTCTTATAGGAATATGGTTGTTATCTATTATTGTAAGAAGAGGAAGTTATTGATAAGAAGTTTGAAACGAGATAATGGCGATATCAGTACCTATTGATCTCGGCAATTATCTCGTCGATTTTTTTGATTACTTTCTCCTTCTTTTTACACATCTTATCACTTGAGACCGTGGGAAAAATTAACTCTATATATATTTTTTGCTATCTCCGCTTTTAATCTTTTGTTAAAATTGGAATAAGATTAGCTAGCGAGCTTGATAAGGCTGCCGAAAGACTTATAAAGTGCATCCATATAGGATAAATTGAATCCATATCTGATAAATTACTGGACAGTGCTGGAAACATGACTGAACTTCTTGAGGAATTGGAAGAAAAAAGAAAGCGTGCAAATTCTAAAGCAGAAAAATACAAAAGACTCAGGGATAAACTGAATAGTGAGGCCAAATCCTGGGTACAGAAGAGAGACGAGTTGAACGCCCAGGTAAGAGAGCTAATAGATCAAGGGAATGAACTCAAGGAAGAGCGAGACCGATTAAATAAGGAAGTTCAGAAAGCCAAAAAGAAGCGCAATGAAATGAATAACTTAGTTAGAGATTGTGATCACAAACTGAAAAAGAAAAAAAATGAGCTTTTACCTAAAGAGGGCCCAACCGTACCACAGCTTGAAAAAGATATCAGAAGGTTAGAGTTTAAACAACAAACAGAGGTCCTAAAGAAGGAAAAAGAACAAGAGCTTATCGATAAGATATCATCCATAAAACAAGAGATCAACGAAAGAAAAAGGGTTCTCGAGGAGAACGAAGAGATTCAAAAACTTAAAAAGGGTCTGAAGGAAGCAAAAGCTAAAGCAGAAGAAGCACACGCAACCGTGGAGGAAAAGGCAGCTAAAGCTCAAGAAAAGCATGAAAAGATGCTTAAGGTCTTCGATGAAGCTGACAAGATGAGAAAGAAGGCAGACGAGGCACAAAGAAAATTTGTAGAAGCAAAGGTTGAGGCAGACGAGTACCATCAGAATCATATAGAGGCCGTCAACGAGGTGCAGGACTACAACAAAATACTCTTCGGTCTAAAGAAAAAGAAACGGATGGCTAAGAAGAGAAAGGATGAAGAAGATACAAAGGATCGAGCTGAAATTTTGTACGAAGAATTTAAGAAAGGAGAGAAACTAGCCACCGAAGACATAATGGTTCTTCAAAAAGCAGGACTACTTTGAACTAATTTTTTAGAAAGACAATCCAAAATCTAATAACCATCCTTTTCTATTCCAAATCGATGTCAAAAGACGCTGTATTTGAAAAGAAACATGTGGTATCGGTAAGAGATTTTTCGACTAGTGATATAGAAATAGTCCTTGACAGGGCTGAGGAGATGCTCCCCATCCTTGGAGGGAAAAAGGAGGGCAATTCCCTCGAAGGAAAGATCTTAGCCAACCTCTTTTTTGAGCCTAGTACTAGGACCATGCTTTCATTCGAAGCAGCCATGAAAAGGCTTTCGGGGCAGACAATTGGTTTTGCAAATCCAGAAGTTTCTTCAGTAAAAAAGGGTGAAACACTGGCTGACACGATCCGTGTTGCTTCAAGTTATGCTGATATTGTAGTGCTAAGACATCCACAAGAGGGAGCTGCAACCCTTGCATCTAAATTCTCCACCACACCTGTGATTAATGCAGGCGATGGAGCAGGTCAGCACCCCACACAAACTTTATTGGACCTATTCACTATCAGAAAAGAGAGAGGGGATATATCTGATAACCACATTGGAATAGCAGGGGATTTGAAGTATGGACGAACAGTTCATTCACTAACTCAAGCACTGGCCATGTACGATACTGAACTGACCTTTTTGGCACCTTCTTCCCTGCAGATGCCCAGGGAAATACTTCGCAAACTGGACGAAGGAGGTATCCAATATTGGTTGAAGGATGACATAGGTGATGCTATAAGTGAACTTGATGTATTATACGTTACAAGGATCCAAAGAGAGAGGTTCCCCAACGAAGAGGAGTATTTGCATGTCGCTAGCAGCTATAACATCAACCTAGAAACAGTAGAGAATGCAAAAGAAAGTCTTGTCATAATGCACCCACTTCCGAGGGTGGATGAAATCTCACCGGAAGTTGACAACACTGATTATGCAAGATATTTTGAACAAGCCGCTAATGGCATACCGATCCGTATGGCACTTCTTGAGTTGCTCTTGGGGGTGAACTGATGGTCGACGATGAGAAATCCATCAAAATCACTCCGATCAAAAATGGAACAGTAATAGATCATATAAGCAGTGGACAGGCGATCAAGGTTATGAGGATACTCAGCATGACTGAGGGAGATGTGGAGAATATAGTTAGTATCGCCATGAATGTTGATAGTAGCAAAGGAAAAAAGGACATTGTAAAAGTTGAGGACCGTGAAATAGGAAGCGATGAATTGAATAAGATATCACTCATCGCTCCTGAAGCGACTATAAATATTATCCGCAATTATGGAGTAGTGGAAAAGAAACGGGTTAATCTTCCTGATAGGGTTAAAGAGATAGTAAGATGTAAAAATCGCAACTGTATCAGCAATAAAAATGAGCCAGTTTCTCCAGAATTCATCGTCGAAGCAGGGAGAAAAGTGACATTAAGGTGCATCTATTGTAACCGGGAGATGCGTGGGGGTGAGATCTCTGACAACCTCATGTGAATTAAATGAAGCTGGCCAAAACTAAGGGAAGTAATACTGTAGCGTCTCCTTCAACAGTGATCCTGTCTGCGTCTCCTTTGACCTTTCCCCACGAAACAGCTTCTCTGATGCGGGCGCCCGATAAAGAACCGTCATATTCCACGGCCGTGGTGATGTAAACAGCATATTCCAAGCCACCCCTGAACTGGTTCCACCAGATGGTATGATGTTTGGATATGCCTCCTCCTATCATAAGTGCTCCTGTTTTTTCACAAGGAAATATGATATCTGCTATCTCTTGCTGATCTTTCAACAGATTCAATGAGAAGTTTTTGTCGTTCTGCCAATACATCCAAAGTTGTGAGCCAAATGCCCCATCCAAGATGCCTGGAACGAAGATAGGTATTTCGTTTTTATAGGCCCAGTATAACAAGGAATCTTTATCATCTACACGTTTACCGAATTCCCATATAAGTTCACTTGGGCTAAGATTGTAACCTTTCTCTTCGATTATGTCTGTTAGTATGGGTTGCATGTTTTTTTCTAGAGTCTCCCCGTAAGAAGAGTTAGGTATGAAAATATTACCCAGTCTGTTAACTCCTTTTTTATGTAAATCATCATCATCAGCATCGAAGGCACCGTGATAATAATCTTCCCAAACCCGTGCAAGATCATGGTCTAATGTACCGCAAGTTGTGATAACTACATCAAATAATTCCTTCCTTAGAGCGTCCTTTATCACTCCCCTAGTACCTGTTGAAACTATACATGCTGGAAATGATAAGAAGTTAACACAATCATCGTTGAACATATTTTTTAGTACATCTCTAGCCAAGCCCACCTTCTTAGAGACGAAACCCCCTGAATTCCAATATTGATCTATCAAATCTCTTACGTTAGTGGAACCTGATAATTCCATATCTTCTACTTTTCTTTTCTTCATTGTCTTTCCAGGAAACGATGGCATAATAAAAAGGTAAGGGTTTAGCTCACCTCGATTTTGCAAAGAATTAGATTTTTGTATTTGGCGTCCGACAGTTTAAAAAAATACGTCCGACGTTGAATATTGACATTATAGCCTCTGGGTTGCTTACTTTGGATGGCTAGTACTGTGCAAAGATATGACAAATAATAGAAAATGCTTAAATAGTTAAAGTCGATACTACATACACCAGAATGGATGGGATTCGTCATGGAATCTATAATTAATGAAGCTCTAAAAAAGCATAAGAAGGAAGAAAAAATTGGGAAAGAAGACAAACGAATAGAGAGTATGGAATCTGCACCAGAAGATGAAGAACTTAGAAAACTTGTAGATACACTAGAAGTTAAGATAAGGATTTTCGGTTGTGGAGGAGGAGGATCCAACACCATCGATCGTCTGACAGAGGAAGGTATCACTGGCGCGGAGTTGATAGCCTGTAATACCGATGCCAATCATCTTCTTCATACACATGCTCAAAAGAAGGTTCTCATCGGAAAGAACCAGACAAGAGGATTGGGCGCTGGAGCTAGACCTGAGGTAGGAGAACAGTCTGCACTGGAGGCTAAAGAGGAACTTCAGAGATACGTGGACGGTTCAGATATTGTATTTATCACCGCAGGAATGGGCGGTGGCACAGGGACAGGTTGTGCTCCCGTGATAGCAGATATGGCCAAAGAAGAAGGTGCCTTGGTGATGTCAATAGTTACCATGCCGTTCGAAGGCGAAGGCCGGGAAAGGATGAACAACGCTCAACGAGGGCTGATGAAACTGGAAAGACATTGTGATACAACGGTTGTCATACCCAATGATAGACTTCTTGAATTGGTACCGAACTTACCTTTGGAAGCTGCCTTCAAGGTCGCAGATGAGATACTGATGGAATCGATAAAAGGCATCACTGAAATCATCACCAAACCTGGATTGGTGAACCTAGACTACAATGACGTAAGAACGGTTATGGATGAGGGTGGTTTGGCAATGATAGGAATCGGCGATTCTGATGATCCGAATACCAGAGTAGAGGATGCAGTGTCTCAGGCAATAAATTCACCACTGTTAGGTGATATCGATGTTAGCGAAGCCAAGGGAGCACTCATCAGAGTCATAGGTGGACAGGATATGACGGTAACCGAGGCACAAAGGGCAGCAGATCTAGTTAATGAAAAGATATCGAAAGAAGCTAGAATAATCTGGGGTTGCAATGTTGAAGATGACATGCAAAATACGATCAAGATCATGTTAGTGATCACTAACGTGCATTCGGATACTGAAGAATTCGCAAAGATGTCTATGGGTTCTCTGGGTGACGATATAGACTTAGTCGGATGATGATACCACCAAAAATATAACACCCTTCTTTCCTTTTCTTTACATATCTATGATAGCTAAAGGAGCAGGTATCCCGCTTTCACTTGTTATATTATCCAGTATATGTGCAATGCTGCTCTATCTGATGTATGGTGGATTTTTTGTCTATCTCTCTTTGGCTTTTGTTTTGTTGACACTTTTTTTCATAATATTTTTTAGAGATCCTGAGAGAACAAATGCTGAAGGGATATTATCTCCAGCTGATGGTCGGGTAGACGAATTAAAGAAAAAAAGGATTGAGGTATTCATGAATATAACGGATGTTCATGTAAATCGTTCCCCGGTATCAGGTAAGATCGCCAGTATTAAGTATATTCCTGGCAAGCATAGACCTGCTTTTTCCAGTTCAACGGGTTCAAATGAACGTCTGAAGATTAAGATAGAATCGGAAGATAAAGAGATCGTATTGACCCAAGTGGCGGGAGTATTCGCAAGACGTATCGTACCCTATGTAAAAGAAGGAGATTTTGTACAAAAGGGTGATAGGATAGGTATGATCCGTTTTGGCTCTAGGGTGATCTTGGAGTTTTCGCTTGATGTAGACTTTTCTGTTGAAAGAGGTCAAAAAGTCAAAGCTGCTGAAACATCTTTGGGGGTATGGAAGTGAATAGTCTTAAAAGATTATCTTTAGCAGATGTTGTAACTTTGACCAACGGTCTTTTAGGTTTTTTAGCTATAACATACATAGTCGATAAAAGGTATTTTGAGGCCTCTGCCTTGATAATTGCTTGTATCGCTGTCGATGGTTTGGATGGAATCGTTGCTAGATGGCGGGGCACCGAACACAAGGTTGGAGCCTATCTAGATCTATTTTCGGATACGGTATCTTTTTCATTCGCACCTGCACTATTACTTTATTCGCTTTATTATGATCCATTATTAGGTAGAGCTTGGGAATCGATTAATAATGCCATAGCAACCTTAGTTCCATGCGTTATAGTGTTTTTAGCAGTTTTAAGACTGTCTAGATTTGCAGATGTTGAATCCGATTTATCATATTATAGAGGATTACCGACACCATTGTTTGCTCTATTAATCATAGTGATTTCTTGGTTATTTGGAGGCATGTATCATCTTTATTTTTCATCATATTTTGTTCTATTGGGCATTCTAATTGCTTCTTCACTTCTTTACTCAAAGACACGTTATCCTAAGTTGAGGAAACCTTTGTACTTGACTGCAGGTTCGATCCTTCTTGTTATATCATTTATCGGTGTTTTCCTTTCGAAAAATAGTTATTACTTTGGTACAATATTGCTTTACACTGCACTCGCAGGATGCTTGATATATATGATTGCAGGACCATTCATGGTGGCTAAAGATGATAGAAGATGAAATAAAAGCTGAGAAATACTTTAAATGTACAGACAAGGAGCGAGCTTCTTTCGAGCTTGGTATTAAACTCGGTGCGCTTTTTCACCAGTTTGTAGGTGCACCTGTTAGCAGCAAAAACATAAACATTTTAGAGAAGGCTATTGAAAAAACAACCGAAAGACAGATTTTTGTCAAAAAGGCAGAGGTGCGAATTATACCTAAAGGACTTGATAAAAGAAAAGAATCTGTATTCCATGATTATACCACTTTGACAGGTGAGATGTTAGATGCAAAGGTTGAAGTGGATTACAAGGGGATAAAGGCGGTAGGACGTTTAAAATATATCGAGGAGCTTGATTATCCGCTCATGTTTCTAGAGTCGATAGACTGAAAAATTTGGCAAAGTATTTCTATTAGAAGGTAGTATCACTGGAGAGAGATAAGATGGCTAGAAGTTTGAAAATAGGCATTAGTGGAACAATGGGTCTCGGAAAGACCGATACCCTGAAGAATATCATAGATATGCTAAATGACGAAGGTATCTCTGTTGGGGGGATGCTGACAGACCCTATATTCGAAGATAATAGACAGGTAGGGTTTCAAGTGATGGACTGGAAGACAAAAGAGAAGGCGGTTTATGCACATCTGTATATGGATTCTCCCCTTGAGGTTAATGGATATCATGTTGATCTGAATGTCATAGAGCAGGTGGGTGTAAAGGCTATTGAAAGGGCAGCAGCTAACGATGATGTAGTATTAGTGGATGAGGCGAGTAAGATAATAGTAAAGAGTGATAGTTTTAACAAGGTTGTCAAAGCAGCTTTGAATATGGATAAACCGATGATATTGACATTCCATAAAAAATCCCGTAATCCTCTTTTACAAGATGTGAGGAGGAGAGACGATATTCGAATACTAGAGCTTACAGAGATAAACAAGGATCTTTTACCTTACAAAGTCGTAGACCTGATCAAAGGTGAATTAAAGGGATGAACTTCGTGAAACTGATCACGGTCAGTGAAGGTGAAACAAAATTTAGAGTTCCAGAGCATGAAAAAGGAGCAGGACCGAAATCCGTTGGTAAATCAGTATTTTATAACCCTGCTATGGAATTGAACAGGGATATCTCTATATCACTTTTAAAGGCATGGCCAGAGAAAAAAAAACGTGTACTAGATGGCATGACAGCTACTGGGGCTAGAGGGGTGAGAATAGCTAACGAAGTAGATCTAGATGATTTAGCCATGATCGATAAATCGACGAAAGCAGTAAAACTTGCCAAAGAAAATATAGAATCTATAGGTTTACAAGCGAAAGTTATACATGACACGATCCAAAGCCATCTATCTAAAAGCAATCGTTATTACAATTTTATAGATATTGACCCATTCGGCACTCCTGTGCCTTTTATCCCCTCAGCCTTTTGCAACATTTCTCATGGGGGGATCGTTGCAGTGACAGCCACCGATACTGCAGTTTTGTGTGGAACATACCCTGTCAAATGTAGGCGTATATACTCGTCCGATCCTAAAAATAACTGGTGTCGGCATGAAATCGGTCTGAGGATATTGATTTCTCATTGTGTTAGAGAATCTGCTAGGTATGACAGGGCTATACGTCCCCTTTTATCTTACTACCAAGGACATCATTTTCGGACTTACCTTGAGGTGAAAGATGGGGCAAGGAGGGCTAACTCTTGTCTAGATAAGCTTTCCTTATACGAATTTGACGAATTCTCGTGGTCCGAAGATGGTCCTACTGGACCACTTTGGTCTGGTAAACTCCACGATGGAAATATTTTAGACCTGATGAATCCCGTCGGAAGAATGAGCAAAGATATGATCGAACTCTGGAAAAAGGAAAGTTCTTTTCCCCCTTTCTTTTACGACACGAATATAATGGGAAGCGTTTTTGGTAGATCCCCACCCTCTTTGGATCAGATGATAGTTGGATTGAAAGATCAAGGCTATGGAGCAATAAAGACACATTTCTCCCCAACTGGACTGAAGACTAAGGCTCCTGCAGAAAAGGTAAGAGAGGTTTTCAACGGACTCTAGAATCGAACTCAATTATAGGACATTTTTGTAAACATTTTTGACACTGAATACATCTCTCTTCATGTAATCTTATCCCGTCTTCAAGGTAAAGAGCATTTTTTGGACAAGCTGCAACACATACTCCACACGAGGTACAATGTTCGATTCTACGGTAGATATTTTGAATAGTCCTCTCTTTTGGTTCGTCTTTAAATATGTTCATCATCTCTTTGACTCTGTTTGTCATTATGTATTCGTAATTAATTTCTTCATCTTTTTCTGGATTTTCAATAGAATCATCTACTAATTTTTCCACTTCATCAGGTATATCGAGCCATCGCCATAGTCCGAATTCGATCCACTCATCAGGCAGTTCGAGTTCTTCTTTGTATTCTATCAATTTTTCTTTGAAAATATGAAAATCGTCGAGTTTTTCTTCTAAAATTTCGAGTTCAGCCAGATCAGATGCTGGACACACCCAGCAACCGATCCTTTCAAATCCTTTTTCATACCAAGGGTTATAGTCTGCATCTTTCATGAACAAATATAGCCAAACATGTAATGCTGTCCAATTCTGTATAGGGGAAGCTCCTATCTGATCTGGCACCCATGGATTCGTCCACGTATCTCCATGAAACATTCGGTTCTCCGATTCGTACCTCCTTTGTCCTATGAATGATAGTAATCCATCAGGATATCTTTCCTTAATCAATAGTGCTGTGGGACCTAACTTGCATGTTTTGCAACACCATCTGTAGTCACGGGCAGAAGGGCCAAAATAATCTACATTGTCCCAATACCCTGTTTTAGCGTCCTTTGTGATCACATTGAGACCGTATCTTTCGGCAGTTTGTTTAACATTTTTTATCGTTTCTGGCAATTCGATACCTGTATCGATAAATATCATATCTGGTTTGAGATCAGCATCCAGTACCAATAGAAGAGTAGCCAAAGAATCTTTTCCTCCACTGTATGAAACAGCCATAGGCACCTGGTGTTCTTTTACAGTTTCTTCAATGAACTCTACTGACTCGGAAACCAAATCATCTACTATATGGCGGTTCCCTCTGATGGCTTTTTTCCAATCACAAGGACTTAACATTTCGGGTTTATTTTTTGACCGCCATCTTACCTTTACACCTTTACCTTTGGATCTGTTAACGAGTTCTTCGCCGGATAGATGAGACCGTCCAGCACCGATGACATTTCCCTCAGGAGATGTTATTATGACCTCGTCTCCTTCGGCTATCTTTTGATCAGCATCTATTATCCCTGGCGCCAACGCACTAGCACCATTTTTTATCGGATCAACGGCACCTTTATCAACAACTGCATATCCCTTCGTAGGTCTAGGCATCTCACCGTGAGGCCTTAAAATGAAGGAATAAGGCTCTTTATTTTTGATCCGATCTTCTACTACATATCTAATAATTCCTCTGACTTTCCCATCTACTATCACCTCATCCATCCTATCCTCTGCCGGACAGCTATTCAGTAGAACTAACTTGTTTTCAGGGATTATGTTTTTCCAATATCCTTCACCCCACTGCCTGTCGATCGTGTTCCTTATCAAATCAAGATCATGTTCAAAAGCAGGCCTTACATCACCAGGAGGTGTGATCTTAACGGGCTCACCTTCCTCTGAGCATATTCCACAGTTTGACTTTTCAACAAGAGGTATATTGCAATTGAAGCACCAATGAAGATGTACCTTACCTAGGTAAACCGCAGGCATAGATTACTCAACCTTTGTAAGAGGGATAAAACATTTTGCATAGATTCAATCGTCCAAAGCAGAGTTTGCTGTGTTTAGTATCGATTTTAACTTTCCCTCTAATATATTTACTTTGGTACGAAGACGTGCGTTTTCTTTCTTTAGTTCATCAAATCTTTTCCTTAATTGAGCATTTGGTCCAGAAAATATATGTTTATTTTCTGTTGTTTTTGTCTCTATGGTTGATTGGTCCACACCTTTTAGGTGATATGCCAACTTGATTTGAACTTCGATCAAATTGTTCTTTTGTATGCTAAAGTACACACTATTCTTATTCAATTTTTTGTAGTTTCGGTGAAGTTCGAGGTCCCCGGTGACTAGGATATCATCATCTTCCATCAGCTCATATATCTCCATATCCAATAGGCTTGTGTGATCCCTGCCTATATCCACGAATTTTCCTTCTCTATGAAAATCTTTTATCTCTCTTTTTATATTGGCTGGAAGATTTTCATCCAATATTATTCGCATGTTATCCATCGATGTAAACCGGATGGATATATTTTTTGGTCCGATGTTCTTTTTTCCAAAACAGTAATATATGTGTCCGTAGGTTATTTTGTCTAGTAAATATAGGGAGACATATGCTGAAAGCAAAGATAGTGTCCATGTTTACATTACTGCTCGTGGCGTTATTAGTTACTTCTAGTTTGACCCATGCAGTTTCTTCAGAAGAATTCAAATGGGATTTAGATGACGTTTGGTCCGCAGGCTTTGAAGATGAAATAAAAAATTTTAATTTTCCTGGAGTTGAGCTTGATATTGAAGAGTCCATGAAACATTTTGAAGAGATACAGTATGAGATTGATGGTGAGGGTGGTTATTACACCGTGATGGAAGTGTTAGAAAAAGACGAGGATCATTTTCAGTTGAATATCAAAGGGGGTGGTGGGGTACATGTGACTATGTCAACATATATTGAGGGGGAGTTTATCACGGAAGGAACCTATCATCAACCTTTTGATCCCCCCGTAGAGGATATGATCATAGATGTTAAAGGCAACATACATCTAGTTAATTCATTCAGTGGGACCATGGTCGTTGAAAAAAGAAATCTTACCATAGAGTCCTTTGACTATTATTCCCACTGGAGGATGAGGGGTAGATTGGAGGGAGAAAATATTACCTTTCACAACTTTACTGATGATATTCAGACTTACAGATACGAGGATGTTGACATCACTTTTCAGAACAGCTCGATTCATTCGATCAATGTCGACTTCTTAGCTCCACTGAATCTAATTGACATTCCGCCGGAAACAGATCAGAATTGGAGCATGGAGGTTCCCGTTGATATCGAAGGAGCTTATGGTGGTCGATTATATTATTTGGGACTACCAGAACACAGAGCTGAAGAGATACTGGGTGATCATGGAGCAGATAAGTTTCCGATATATTTTGATGAGGTGGAAACGGGTAGAGAATATGCCCATGATGGAGTTATAGAACAGGTGGAGAAGGTTTTGTATCTCCGGGGCGCGGAAAGTGATCCGAATATTACAACTCCCCATGAAGAAGATATTTTCGTGATCAATTGCAGTGTAGATATGGGTTATGATCCAGAAATGACATTCAAACTATATTTGGATGAAGAGGCAAATACTATCTTAGCTCATGAGTGGTTAACTTTTCCATACCACGAATTTGTAAAGGAAGGTATGAGCATGGAGTCTTTTCATCTAAGACCCGTTCCTGAAGAAATAGCTAGGGAAAGGATGGATGAATTGAATAAATTGCCATACACTCCTGTCGAAATGCTTATCAACCCTCCTTATGCATATTATCTCATGTTTACTCTTTTAGGTATAGCTATAGCTATTTATGCTTATAAAAAATTATATAGGGACCCGAAAAAGATAATGAGGCATGAAAAATAATTTATATAATATCAACATTTAACATCCATGGTCGTTAAAATAGACGAGGAAACCTGTATAGCTTGTGGATTATGTGTCGAAGCATGTCCTGTAGATGCCTTGGCCGTTGAAGATGTAGCTAAAGTGGATGAATCAAAATGTGAGGATATAGGAGACTGCGTGGCTGTCTGTCCCGTAGATGCATTATCTCTATAGAACATGCGAAAAAGATTTATATGAATTATACTTCCTCCATCCTGTGATATCATGGTAGTAGAAGTTGACGAAGAAGCGTGCATTGCCTGCGGCCAGTGTGAACCTGAGTGTCCTGTAGATGCCATAATCATGGAGGATGTAGCCATCATCGACGAGGACACATGTATAGACTGTGGAAACTGTATTGAAGTTTGCCCAGTAGATGCACTGAGCTTATAATCCAAACACTATTCTCTAAACCCTTTTTTATTTGTAATAGTCTTTTCCATGAAATTTTTCAATGATCATATCACTCTCTTCCAACATTTCTTGAGCAAGGTCATCAGGATAACCTTCTTTGTAAACTATTTTATCTAAATTGGCATTGATCATTATTTTAACGCAAAGTACGCATGGATGATGAGTAGTGTACAGTGTCCCTCCTTTCACACTTACACCGAAAACAGCCGCTTGAATCACCGCATTTTGTTCAGCATGAACCCCTCTACACAACTCATGCCGTGTACCAGATCGAATTTTCATCTCTTTCCTCCGACAACCCACTTCTGAACAGTGGGGTGAATCTTTTGGAGCTCCGTTGTATCCTGTGCTTATAACCTGTTTGTCTTTGACTATCACCGCACCAACTTTTCTTCTGAGACAGGTAGATCTTTCTGCAGCTAACTTTGCCATCGCCATAAAATATTCGTCTACGTTAGGTCGTATCATTGAAATCCGTATTGTTTATGTGCTTATGATTTTTTCGTAAAGTAAGAGAACCTTTATAAATGGTTAATCGATAGCCCTTTTGTTGAAAACAGAAGCAAAAGGTCCTTATATGAAAATAAGGGTCTAAAAAATCCCCTCGGAGGGAAAAATATGGCGGATATAAATGTAGAAAACGTGGTGGCATCGGCCACCCTCGGAAAATCGTTCGACCTTGATGAGGTACACGAGATATTGGAAGGCTCAGAATATGATCCAGAAAAGTTCAGAGGTGTTATTTACAGGGTTAGGACACCTGAATTGAGGACATCTGTTCTAATATTCAGGAGTGGTAAGATGGTCTGTACTGGGGCCACTAAAGTTGATGAGATATATTCTACAGTAGATTATCTCAAAGAAATATTGATGGAGCATGAACTTTTAGTGTTGGAGAAACCCGAGGTTCAGGTACAGAATATCGTAGCTACAACTGATCTAGGCCACCCCTTGAATCTTAACTCTGTAGCGATATCATTGGGGCTCGAAAGAATAGAATATGAACCGGAACAATTTCCTGGACTTGTATTCAGGATGGACGATCCCAGACTGGTGATGTTGTTTTTCGGCTCTGGAAAGGTGGTATGCACTGGTGGAAAGAAGATCGAAGATATTGAAAAAGGGATCGAGAAGATATCCCTCGAGTTGATCAGAACCGGCTTCCTGCCCGAGGATAGTACCTGATCTTAAAAATGGGTTTTATGAGATGTTCTCATGGAAGAAATCAGTATTGAAATACCGGAACTTGTTAAAGATGTACTGATTTCTCTATTAATACTTGCTATAATTTTAAGCTCTCTGTATGTGTACACCGGTAGATGGCCACCTATGGTCGTGGTTGAATCAGGAAGCATGAGCCACTTTGAGGGAGAGAGCAGGATAGGTGTGATAGATGCAGGGGATATTGTTTTAGTGAGACATCGTGAAAAGGTCGAAATTGTTAGCTATGTAGAAGGAAAAGCGATCGGGCATGAAAGATATGGACAATATGGTGATGTGATCATATTTAGACCCGATGGTGATAAACAACGCACACCTATAATCCATCGTCCAGTAGTATGGCTTGAATTTAATGAAACTACCGGAGACTCTTTTGATGTACCATCCCTTCGATACCTTGAACATAGTGTGGAATGGAATACGACCCAAGGTGAAAGATATTTCGATTTAAATGGTACGGTTTATATTTACGATTATGGACATCGGGGTGTAACATTAGAGATCAATCTTGACAGTTTGATAAATCGTGGTTCGCGGTCAGGATATATCACCATGGGTGATAATAATATCCGTAGAGACCGAGGACGTTATGACCAGGCTGCTCGTATAGCGGATCACCCTATCCGTGAAGAATGGATCGTCGGAAAAGCTCGCGGTGAGTTGCCATGGTATGGTATAATCAAATTGCTTTATCTTGGCAATATTGATGATATACCTACGAACAGCTGGTATTACTTTTTTTCGTCTATTTTTCTGATAGTATTAATCCCCTTCATCATAGAAATTATTTTAGATAGATATAAGAAAGACGATGAGAGGAAAAAAAGAGAAGATAAGAAATTTCAAAAAGATAAAAATCTGCCTGTATTGAAGAAAAAATCTTCAAAAGGGGATCAACCCTTTAAATGAGGCGTGTTTGTTTTGATTCCATAGTTTTTAACTTATCGACAGGGGTTATACTTTCGTCTTCTTCTATAGTCAAGATTGTATCTCTCTCAGGGACGCTGAGTTGTATCTCTTTAGTTCTCCCCCTCCTCCCGAATGATTTTACCCGTGCGTTTACCAGGCCTAGCATATCCAGCTCGGAGATGATATCGGTGATCCTTCTTTGTGTGAGGGAGTCCATACCAGAGTGAGCACACAGTTCTTTATATCCCGCATAAACTTCTCCCGTGGTCAACTTATCATGTCCGTTTTTGTGACTCAATAATATGGAATATAATACTAACTTTGAGTGAGTGGGAAGTGTGATAACCGCTTCTCTTACACAGTCCTGCTCGATCTTGTTCTTCGCTTTGTAGACATGATTTGGGTCAACTTTACTACATCTTTCCCTCTCTGCTATCTCGGTTGAAACTCTTAAAAGATCTAGAGCCCGTCTTGCGTCTCCGTGTTCTTGAGCAGCTAAAGCAGCACAAAGAGCCACCACTTCTTCGTCCATGATCTGTTCCGCATCGAATGCCTTTTTCACTCTTTCATTGAGTATGTCTTTTAACTGTTCTGCATTGTATGGTGGAAAGATCACTTTTTCCTCACCCAACCTGCTTCTTACTCTAGGATCTAAAAATTCGGTAAACCTTAAATTATTCGATATACCTATTAAACTGACCTTGCTATTTTTCAATTCCGAATTTATTTTCGATAGGTGGTAAAGTACAGTATCCCCGCTTTTAGCTACGAGCTTATCGAGTTCATCCAATATTATTACGACCACTTTTGGTTTTTTATCGATCCTTTGTTTCAAGGATTCGTAAACCTTTTCCATCGGCCAACCAGTGAAAGGTATCTGTTCACTCCAAGATTCCATGAATTTATTACCTATGTTCTTCATGACTCCATAATGAGTATCAACGACTTCACAATTGATGTAAACATACTCAACCCTGTCAACATCAAATTCGCTTAACTCGCCGTTCAATTCGCTTTTTGTGTTCTCTCTTTTAAGTCTACCCACTTCCCTTTCTAGATATCTCACCACTGCGGTTTTCCCCGTACCGGTTTTTCCAAAGATGAGAACATTAGACGGGCGGTTTCCTCGAAGGGCGGTGACTAAAATAGATGCTAATTCGTTTATATACTCTTCTCTGTGAGGTAAGACCTCTGGGATATAGGAAGGACGTAAGATATCTTTGTCCCCTTTAAACACCGTTTTGGAGTGCATATATGATGTGAATATATTCTCTTGCATGTTATTATCATCCTGGATGTGAAATTTTTTTATATCTCCTGTTTAAGACCCCTTCGTTTCAAGTGGAAATCTTATTTACACTTATAGATGGAAGCTTGCTTTGTAATGCTTTCTTTTGTCGCTAATCACTTGCACCTTACAGGAAATGAGGGATAAAGGACACTATAAAAAAAGCTTTCGTCAGACGTTTACTGAGGAAGTTGTTATAGGTTATTTATACACGTTGTATGACGCTTTATAAAGGTATTTATAGTAATAATGTAAACGTTATATATAATTACTGCAGTATCAAAAGAAATATCTGTTTCTCGCTATCCGTTTAAGCCGGAAGATCATCCGGTAGTGCAGGATTTCAAGTGTAGTTTTTTCGCTTCTTTCATCCATGTCGGTGGAAATCGATCATTTTCTATCAGCTGGATGATATGATCTAAAGTTTCTAGAGCTCTTTTTTTGTAATCGCTTCTTAATGTGGATTCTTTGAATTCGTCCATATCTAAGATCATGTAATCAAGATCTGGTTCCGTCCAAACGTCTAGTAAGAGGTCTAGAGCCTTGTAACCACCTTCTATCCTTTTCAAAGGAGTACGTATGTCAGAGTAATATCCTTTCAAATTTTTTTCTTTATCATATACTTCAACCACATTGTACCATGAGTCCATAGGATCGTATAATATGCCAGAAAAACCATCATCTATCAGAGTGGTATCATTATGGGTAAAAGGTTTTTTTAGGTCGAATTTAAAAGATGAGATGATCACATCCCCTGTATCAGCTACTAGTTCATGCACCCATTCCCTTTCATCTTGTTTTACACGTTCATATCTTACTTTTATCATCTTCACTCAACCGGACCGAGTGGAAAGATAACCTTTCCACTATATTCGTTTGTTATCTCAGCCATGGCTACGTAAATAGCGCTAAAGCCACACAGGATACCTTCGTACCCTGCGATCGTTGCTATCGTTGGATTGTACTCTCCGATTGCTAACAAAAAGAAAAGTATTGTTAATGTTCCAAAAACCACTTGCAATCCTCTATTCATCTTCAAAGTGGAGAGAAACATCCAACCAGTAAAAAGACCCCACATCGAGAAGTAGACTGCCATAGAATCATTAGAGGGGGAAAAATTGGGAAATATCTCAGGGATCAGTACCAGGCCAACTAAACTGAACCAAAACAAACCATAGGAGCTGAAGGCTACACCTGCAAAGGTGTTACCTTGTTTTATCTCCCACCATCCTGCGATCAATTGTGCTATGCCACCATAAAAAATACCCATGGCTAGTATCATGCTGCTCATCTCTATAAAACCAGCGTTGTGGATATTCAGTAAAACCGTTGTCATACCAAAACCCATCAACCCCAGTGGTGCTGGATTTGCGATCGTTTTTTTCACAATACTTTATCCCCCCTACTTTGATATATTTGATCAGTTGGACTTTGCTTTCTTTTTAGCCCTATCCCTTCTTTTTTTTGCATCGAATCCTGTGGCTTTAAGAAGAAAATCGTTCCAGATCGAAATCGTTTCTGAGGCAACCTTGTTGTCAACATCATCATCCATCTCGATGTCGACCCATAAGTTGGTCTTCCCCTCAGTCCAAATCTCTAGATGAGCTATCGCTCCGAAGGATGTGATCAGTCGGTCGCCTTCTTTTTTAACGCTCCCAAAGCATTCTTCCATCATATTTTCAAGCTTATCTCCTTCGATATTCTTGAAGTGCCCTCTTTTTATATCATATTTGTTCTTTCCCATGTTACCAAAATAGTACAAACGATGAAGTAATTTATTTTTTTTGCTAAGGTCCGTGTTTGTATCATCTTCTTTGTTAAGGTTTTTATACTTAAACCATCAATCCCAATTCATGAAACGTATACATTCAACTGATGTTATTGAACTGCAGGATGGTGAAAAGTGTAAATTAGCTGGTTGGCTTCAGGAGACTAAAAATCTTGGCGGTATAGCTTTTCTCAAGGTGAGGGACCGTGAAGGTATATTTCAGGTAGTGCTTGTCAAAAAGGAAATCGGGGAGGCATTCGATGATCTTGTTAATATCCCAAGAGAAAGCGTAATAGAGATCGAGGGTAAGAAACAGGAAACGGATCAAACCACTCTCGGTTACGAAATAATACCAATTTCCATAAAGGTTGAAAGTAAAGCTGAAAAACCTCTTCCTTTAGGCATAGTAGATAAGGTTAATGCTGACATGGATACTCGTTTTGATAACCGTTTTTTGGATCTGAGAAAAAAGGAAAAGATGGCGATATTTGAACTCAGGCATATTTTGTTGGAAGGGCTAAGAGATTTTTTTAGCCAGGAAAAATTTATAGAGATAAATACACCTAAGATAGTCGCTGCGGGGGCGGAAGGTGGTGCCACTCTGTTTGAGGTAGATTATTATGGGGAGGGAGCGTACCTTGCCCAGAGTCCTCAATTGTTTAAACAAATGCTGATGGGAGCTGGATTTGAAAGGGTTTATGAGATCGCTCCCGCTTACAGAGCGGAAGACTTCGATACCGTTCGACACACATCCGAGTTTACCTCACTAGACTTTGAGATATCTTTTATAGACAGTTCCGATGATATAATGAGCATGACCAGTTACATGATCGAACATTCTTTGAATTATGTAGTTGAAGAGGGCGAAAGATATCTCGATATCTTAGATGTGGAAGTCACAGTTCCAGAGCACCCTATCAGAAAATTACCTCACAGGGAATGTATAGAGATATTGGATGATTTGGGTAAAGAATGGGAGGGGGAAAAAGAAGTAGATACTGAGGGGGAAAAGATGCTCGGAGAATATATGAAGGAAAATTATGACGCTGAATTCTTTTTCATAACCGAGTTCCCCACCAAGATGAAGCAGAGCACCTTTTACGCGATGAGGAAGGATTACGATCCATCTCTAACTACTTATTTTGATCTTGAATATAAAGGTCAAGAATTGGTGTCGGGAGGCCAGCGAGAACACAGGTACGATATACTCATGAAACAAATGGAAGAGATAGATTTGGCTCCCTCTTCTTTTAGATCATACCTGGACACCTTTAAATATGGGATGCCACCTCATGGTGGAATAGGCCTGGGAGTAGACAGATTCGTTCAAAAGATGCTAGATCTAGATAACATCCGGGAAGCGATACTTTTCCCAAGAGACACAAGCAGGCTTAAACCTTGAACATATTGACGATAATCTAAGGAGATCAACTGCATGGTAACAGGAAAATATGAAAGAGAATTGAGAGGGATATTATCCGCTGATGAAGAGGTTCTATCAGAGGTAACAAAGACATGTTCCAAAAAAGAACATGAAGGATATTATTCAATAAAAGATATACCTTTTCTCGTCGTCAGAGCAGGTGCTAGTCTTGGTATAGATTTGATTGCCGTAAGAGGAGAGATATCCTTTCCTATCGAGGTAAAATCATCTAAAAAAGATGTTATATATTTTAGCGATGAGGATAGATTGACAGAGCAGGCAGAACGGATGACCGAGATGTGCAATAAAAGTGGAGTTATGCCTTTATACGCCTATCGTATCAAAGGAAAAAGAGGTGAAAGATGGAGTATGTATACTATGGAACTCGAAGGTCTCAAGAAAAAACATAGAGTACTCCAACGTAAGGTACCCTATATAGGTAGAACCACACATGGTAATTACACAATGAGATGGGAGGAAGGTATGCCTTTGAACAAACTTTTGGCTTATTTGAAGTATCTTATCAAATGAGATAAAAAACCTGGGAATATTTTATAAGGAAAACTACCTATTGAATATCATTATGGAAATCATTCCATCAGTGTCTTTCAAGAACGGATATCTAGTCGTGGTCCAAGACGGTAAGTATAGATACTATAAAGAGGAGGGGGAAAAGGTGCCCCCTTCTTCGCTTTTAAATATTCTTACAGGTTATGAAAAATTATATCTTTTAGATCTAGATGGGATAGAGCACAACAGCCCCCAGATGGAAGTTATAAGGGTATTGAGTAGTCGCAGAGAACTTTGGGCTGATCCAGGCGTTAACGATATCGAAACGGTCACGGACGTTTATGTGGCAGGTTCTCATAGAGTAGTACTCTCCACTAAAAGTATGGATAATATTGAACTGTTGGAACAGGCTGTTGAGATTAGTAGAGATATGGTTTTATGTGTTGATACTGACAGCGGTATAATTTCAAGATCCACTGAAATATGTTCGAAGGGGATAAGAAAGATGATCGAAGAAGCGGTAGATATGGGCATAGAAAAGATCGTATTGACTAACCTATCAGGAACAAAATTTAGCACCTCCCATATCCGTGAGGTTCCTGAAGGAGATTTCGAACTTTATATCGGGGGTGGTATAGAGAACCAGGGGGATGACTTGACGGATAGAGTAGATGGTGTTCTATTGGGATTTGAGGAGGCGTTAAAATACCAGAAGAAGAATTGATGAAAACAATCGCGTTTTTATTCCAAAGGAAAGGAACTGATGAAATGGATGTCGAGGATTTCATATATGATCCAGCTGCAGAATTGGGCTGGTTCAGTACAGAGCAGGCAAGGGATTTACTGAAGGTAGCAGAGGAACAAGGACTAGTCGTCGTAGAAGGGGACATTGTCAGGACTTCGTTCAATCATGGGTCGATAGAACTACCCTTTGGATTCAAACCTACAGAAGAAGTATTATCCACCTGCGAGCCAAAACCCCTTTTTCCTGAAATCCTAGATGTTGTATGTACTTATAGTGGAAAAAGCAGATCCGAGATAATGGCTAAAGTCAACAAAAAGCAGGATGAAATGAACCTTAGGATTGAAGTGGCTTTACTTTTAGTGGCAGATGAATTAGGCCTTGAGTTATCAAAAAGGGATGAGTATATCAAAAGGATAAGAGATGATATTTTGAACAGATGAAACGGATCTCATTCTTACCTTCTATTACCTTCTATTATAATCAGTTAACAGTCACTTTTAAGTATGAGGACCTGTATTGAAAATCCCTTCGATAATACTGGAGATAATATCATGGCAAGGATGCATGCAAGGAAGCGAGGAAAATCCGGCTCTACTCGACCTCTAGTAGAGGAGAACCCAGAATGGGTCAGCATGGAAGAGGACAAAGTAGTTGATAAGATCATATCACTCGCAAAACAAGGAAAAAATTCGGGCGAGATAGGTGTAATCCTAAGAGATCAATACGGAGTACCAGATGTAAAACTTCTTACTGGTAAGGGCATAACGGATATAATGAAGGAGAACGAAGTTTATCCTGAACTGCCTGAAGATCTCCTTCATCTCATGGAGAAAGCTGTAAATCTTTATGAACATCTCGATGAAAATCACAAAGACCTTCATAATCGAAGAGGATTACAGGAGGTCGAAGCAAAGATCCGCCGACTTTCAAAGTATTATAAGAAGCAAGGAGTTCTTCCTGAAAACTGGCGATACAATAGAGATTTAGCGGAGATGCTAACGCAGTAAACTAAATAGATTTCCGTGGGAGGCGATCCTCTGGAACTGCCTGAAGATATACGAGATGGATTTGAAGCAGCCGCTTCTATATTAGATGAATACGACAAATTTAGAATATATACCCATTACGACGCCGATGGGATATCTTCAGCCGCCGTGCTGAGCAGAGCTTTGATGCGATCACAAAAAGGTTTCCACACTAGTTTTTTGTCCTCTTTTCCCGAAAAATTGTCTAGTGATCTACCTCTCATTTTTACAGATTTCGGCAACAGTCATCTTGACAGATTGAATCAGCTTGACCAGCCCGTTATCGTTTTAGATCATCACAATACAGATATCGGTGTCGAGGCTGGAAAAGAGAAAATCTTCATAAACCCTCACGACTTCGGAATAAACGGGGCTAAGGAAGTGAGTGGGGGGACATTATCTTTCCTCCTTGCCATTGCTTTTGATGAAAAAAACTGGTCTCAATCTGTATATGGATTAGCTGGAGCCGCTGCCGATAAACAAAATATAGGTGGTTTTACTGGACTTAATAATAAAATCGTTGAAGAGGCTGTCAAAAGAGGAAAGCTCGAAGTTCGAAACCGATTGTACTTGGATGGAGAGGGAATAGAAGATTCTTTGATGAAAGCGTGCGATCCATATTTTCCAGGAATATCTGGAAGGAAAGCCACGATCAAAAAAATCCTCAAAGAGATCGGGTTAGATTCCTCCACACCGGTTAATGAAATTTCGTCGGATAAAGATAGAGAACTAACATCTATTCTTGTGCTCTCTCTTATGGAAAATAACATTCCTACTCACATCGTTGAAAGCATAAAAGGTAAAGATTTTATCGATGATGAGAACGGCCTGAGTGTTGAAATATTATATAAACTACTTAATTCGTGTGCACGGGTTTCAAAGCCGGGATTAGGATTATCATTATGTTTAGGTGACCCTTCAGCAAAGGAGAAGGCTGAAAAATTAAGAGATGATTACAGAGAGCAAATGATTCGCAGATTACGGGTTATAGAAGAAGAGGGCATAGAACAAATGGATCATATACAATATTTCTATGAAGAGAAACGAACTAGAAAAGGTGAATTGGCTGGATTGGGAATGCTTTACATCCTCTCACAAGAAAAACCGACGATTGGGTTGACCAAAATCGATGATAGAGTTGATATATCCTGTAGAGCTACAAAGAAATTGGTAAAAAGCGGGATTGATCTTGGTCTTTTTTGTAGAGAAATAGCTCGCAAGCTAGATGGCAGTGGGGGTGGACACGACATCGCTGCCGGAGCAACGATACCCCTAAACAAGGATAAAAAATTTCTAGAATTGATGGATGAACACGTGGGTAAGATACTGGGATGATCATCTTCTTTTTTTGTCAAAGATTGCCATAAGCAGTGCAACGACAATAAAGGATATAAGCGCCAGAAAGAGATCACCTAGAAAAAGGAAGACAAGAACTGCAACCAATGTTGCGGGTAAAAACGCTATCAAAACTTTTAATACAAAAACTAAAACTATTATCACGATCGCTACCAATAATATCCCTAGACATATTAGGACACTTAAGCCGAGCAAAGGTACCATGAATGAAGATACAACACAGTGTAATTAAAATTTCCTATTGTGTCTATTTATAGTGGAAGATGCAACTTATTTGTATTTCGTTGCGTCATCCACAACTAGTCAAGGACATTAAAAAATCAAAGAAAAGTCGTGTCCTTGACTATAAAGGGGGAAAATTGTTTTTAACCCCCCTCCATCTTTAGTCAGAGTTCTATGAACGAGAGCCTGGCAGAAAAAATTGAGCGAAAACTTAGTGAAGTAAATTTAGAGACTCTTTCGACAGATGAAAAAGATAGATTAAAAGAAGAGATGTTTCCTCTTATAGAGGAAGTGGAGAAGGAAGACGGACCGTATATATTATCTCTTAAAAATCCAGTTCTTTATCTCAAGATATCATATCTTTTACTTGACAGCCATCCCAAAAAGGCTGACGAATTCGCAAAGAAGAGTTTGAAGTTGGAGAAATCTTATGGAGGATATTTTATATCTGGTAAAGCTCTTTTTGACCTGGGTGACTTTAAAGGGGCCTTGGGCAACTTCGATGAAGCACTAAAATACAAGAAAACAGCAGAGGTATACAGGCTGAAGGCTTTAGCACTGAAAAAAAGAGGAAAGACGGACAGGGCACTTCGAACAATAGAAAAGGCACTAGAAGTTGAGGAATCGAAAGAGATCTTTGCACTGTATGCGGATACGTTAGTCAATTCGGGAGATATAGAAAAAGCGAAAGAGTACTACTCAAAGATTGAAACTTTTGAGAAAAATACATACCTCTACGATAAGAAAGTAAAAGATTTACTCGATGACGCAAAAAAACAATCTTTGCCTCAAAACTTCGATGATGTTCTTAAGCTAGATGAAAAGTGTGTAGATGCATGGATCGGTAAGGCTGAAAGATATTGGAACATCGGTGAAAAAGAAGAAGCGTTGAGTGTTTTGGAGGAGTCAGAGAACCATCTTGAAGATGAAAGGATAAAAGATAAAAAGAGTGAATATAAGCGTGATTTCGTAGAAGAAGAGCTGTGTAAAAATTGTTCGGGTACAGGGAACTGTATAAAATGCTCGGGCTCTGGTGATTGTCAAAATTGTGATGGGTCTGGAGATTGTATAAAATGCTCAGGGAGTGGGTACTGTTTTAATTGTGAAGGTAGTGCTAATTGCCCAAATTGTGATGGTAAGGGTAAAACTGGTTGGATTACAAAATGTGAGATATGTGGGGGAAATGGTGTTTGTATGGAATGTGAGGGAGAATTGCTCTGTGATAAATGTAAAGGGCTTGGTAATTGTATAATCTGCAAAGGCAATGGTAACTGCGAAGGTTGTCAGGGAAGTGGAGGATGTCCAGATTGCAAAGGAAGAGGTGTTGTTAAAACTGTGGAGAGGTATTAAGCATGATTTTGTTAGATTGACGAAAAACAATATATTCCCCCCAAATCATAGTGGTAATATGCATCCTTCAAAACATATCAAAGGCTCAAAAGGAGATGACCTCAAAGGTAAACACATAGTATTAGGTGTTACTGGAAGCATCGGAGCTGTTGAATGCATCAAACTTATACGGGAATTGATAAGAGAAGGTGCAGAAGTATCGTGTATAATGACGGAATGGGCTCAAAAAATAGTTCATCCTTATTCATTGGAGTTCGCTTCTGGAAAGTCCGTTATCACCGAACTCACCGGTCAAGTTGAACACGTAGACCTGTGTGGAGAAGTTCCTGATAAGGCAGATCTGTATCTTATAGCTCCTGCAACAGCAAACACCATATCAAAAATAGCTTGCGGTATAGATGATACACCTGTAACTACATTCGCAACTACTAGCATAGGATCAGGAATACCGGTCGTTATCGTACCAGCGATGCACAAGAGCATGTATCAGCATCCTATCGTTATTCAGAATATGAATAAGTTAAAAGAGATCGGCATCGAATTTATAGGGCCAAATATGGACGAGGGTACTGCTAAAGTAGCGGGCAGAGCTCAAATAGTCGATCAGGTGATAAGGAAACTTGATCATTCGTTGAATGGTAAGAAAATTACGATTATTACTGGACGCACTCAAGAACCAATCGATTCTATGCGAGTCCTTTCAAATAGGGCTACAGGAAAGAGTGGAATCATCATGGCTGAACGAGCCTATAGAAAAGGTGCTGATGTGGAACTTTGGTATGCAAATGTTCAGGCTAAAGTACCTGATTGGATACCTTCTAAGGAATTTGATAGTTTGAACGATCTTATCGAGATGAAAGATGAGGTATCCGACATAGTCATCGTTCCTGCTGCTCTTTCAGATTTCGGAACAAAAGAGGTGTCTAAGGATAAGATATCTTCTGATGAGGAGCTCATAATGGAATTAAAACCTCTTCCCAAATTTATAGATCTTATAAAGGAAAAAACCGATCTTCTTGTTGCTTACAAAGCAACAGATACTAAAGAGATGGCAGAGAAGGAAGGTAAACTGATGCTTGAAAACGGGAGAGCAGATATCGTTGTAGCAAATTCACTAAGTGATGTTAAAGAAGATGAAAATATTGTGTATTTGCCCAGCATAGATTCCTGGATAGAAGGGGATAAGAGATACATAGCTGATAAGATTCTCGAACTGGTGGAGAAGCACACATGAGCACTAGAGCATTCTGCCCTGGCCATATAACCGGTTTTTTTTTGCCATCAGGATTTGATACAAAGATAGAGCATATCGGTTCTAGAGGTGCTGGTTTTTCGATAGAACTCGGAGTTACAGCTGATGTCCATGTGGGTGGGAAAGATTGGAAGATAGCTATAGATGGTAAAAGACAATCGATAACCGTGGTTGAAAAAACTGTAAGTAACTTTGCAAAAGGTGGCACGGTTGATCTACAAACTAAAATACCTTTCAGCCAAGGTTTTGGCATGAGCGGGGCTTGTGCTTTGTCTGCAGGGCTGGCTGCAGCAGAAGAGGTGGGTAGGGAGAGAAAAGATGCAGTCAAAGCCGCTCATATGGCAGAAATATTTTGCAGAACCGGTCTGGGTGACGTCGTAGCACAATCGATCGGTGGGTTCGAAACAAGGATTAAAGAAGGTCTACCTCCTTTTGGAGAAATAAAAAAGACAGAAATAGATATGGAAGTGGTCATCGGTATAATGGGTTCTGTTCTCATTACTCCTGATGTGCTCAGAGATCCATCGATGTCAGAATGGATAAAGATCATAGGAGAAGAGTGCATGGATGAGTTCCTGCCTGATGATGGTTTCGATGAATTTCTTGACCTTTCCTATAAATTTGCTACAGAAACAAGATTCCTGCGTGATGATATGATACACTTTTTCAGCGAAACGAAAGACATAGGTAAAGGTAGTATGTCAATGATAGGTAATTCAATTTTTATGGTCGGCAATATTAAAGAAATTGAAAATTTGTTAGTAAATAGGGTTGGAGAAAATAATGTATTTGTTACCAAAATAGACAATCAAGGTGCCAGGTTGATGGATTAAAAATCATTCTGCAAGAGTAAATAATACGTCGTCTTCCTTTACATCGAAAAGCCCTAGTCGCGCACCGGCGTCCAACCAACCGTGGGCATAATTAATGCAAGCAAACGCATCGTCTAGTTTTCCATTTTCCAAGAAATGGATGGCATCAGAAAGGTAGCTTTCAGCCATCTCCAAAAAATCCTCGGATATTTTTTTAAGATGTGAACGTTTTGGTGAGGAGATTTCAAGTTTCTCCAATGCCTTCTCTGTTTTGTTTATATATTCCTCAACCCTTTTTCTGGTCACCATATCTATCCAACAACCTTGATAGATTCTCCACCGTCCTGGGTCTCTCTTGGCCTAACTTCAAGAAAGAGCGGCTCAGATAAGCCTCCACCGGAAACGATAGCCTCTCCTATGGCTAACCGCTGTATCTCATCAGCAAGTCCTTTTCCAAGTCCTTCCACCGAGGACTCTATGGCTTTGAGGTCATTTGGGTTGGTTACTTTCAAGATCATTTGTGTATTACATTGGCTCAGAACATTTTTATCGACTTTTGCTGGCCTTTGAGTGACAATTGCTAAACCTAGTCCAAACTTCCTTCCTTCACTGGCTATTGTTTGGAATATCTCTGAAGATTCAGTTTTGCCTCTCTGGGGACAGAAGTTATGTGCCTCTTCTGCAAACATCATCAAAGGAGGTATCTTATTTCGTTTACGCAATTCAAAAATAGCGGTGGATATCCTCTCCACCACGAAAGCTTGGATGTCAGGATCAGTACCCTTCAAATTTATTATCGATGTTTTATTTTCCCTCACAATTTCGTCCATCCTTGTACCCTTTGCTGAGAATACATTTTTTGATCCAAGTCTCTCCAGTCCTGAGATCACCGATGAGCTGTTTCCCTCTTCATTTTGTTTTAAAATCCTTATAACATCTTCAATATTGTAGAAACCCTTGGCCTCTTCAAGTCTTGACATAGCTCCCTCAAGGGCACCAACGTTAGACTGAGTTTTATTTACGCCTGTCATATCTAATATCTTTCTCGGTTTCATATTTTTAAAAGTGAACTTTAAGGGCTTAGAACCTGGGTTGATCTCAGGGGAGGGGGAGAACTCAGTGATTATATCTCCATAACCTCTTGATTCGACATCGAAATAATTATCTGCTTTTACATCACCAGCTTTGGCTAACGAAGAGTATTCACCATGAGGGTCTAAAATTATCGTAGTGACTTCATGTTTCATCATCTCTTCAATTATAACTCCCGTAGTGTAACTTTTACCTGATCCTGTTTTTGCCAGTACAGAAAGATGTTTTTGAGCTATAGAATTAATATTAAGATGTACATTTATATCATGTCCTCTCAATTTGCCAACATATGCTCCGTTCTCTTCCTCCTTCAAACCTAGCACATCTCTGATCAGTTTGCTATCTGCAAGAAAGATTTTTTCTCCTGCCCTGAATGGATTACCAGGCAATTTTAGTAAACCTCTTCTGTCTCGGTATCCGATCACCTTTATATTTGCGATCATGGTCTCTTCGATATCCACCTCTTCACCTTGAGAGATCTCTACCGCTTTCTCGACTGATAAGTTAGTTTTCCGCTCTACACTTTCGATCTGGCCCAATACCCAACCCACTGAAGGATGTTCCATTTTTACATATTCACCTTTATCTACAGCATTACACAGATTACATTCTAGATTGGTGATGCCCACATCTCCAAAGGTTACACCGATCAATTTCTCATCAATCCTCTCTTTTTTACTTTCTATTATATCCTCTTTTGTTAGAGTGCGTTCCTCCTGCATCTCCTGCTCTAGTTCCGTCAGACAGATCCCATCCATAATTACTAAACAGCTTCATAATTTAAAAGATTTCCCCTTAAAAAGGGGATAAAGGGGTTTTTGAAAGACATTTCGTCAGACAATTTATTCTTCATCCAGAGCCTATGCCAAGTCGTAATCTTCATCGTCCATAACTTCTTCCTCTTCTAAGAATTCATCTTCCTCGTCTTCAAAATACTCTTCATCCTCTAGGTACTCATCTTCATCGATGACTTCCTCAGCCTCTTTTGTATCTTTATACCATAGGTATATAATTATCACACCTATCAGGGTGACTATGGCACCACTAGCACCGACCATCTGGTCTATAGGCCCATAACCGGGATAACCTCCTATGCCAGCATCATGGAAGATACCAATTACGTTATGAAACCATGACATGAAGGTTAATCCGATACTCCCGAAAAGGATAATGAATATTCCTAGGTATAGTTTGGTCTTACTAGGTTCTACATCCATCCATTCTTCGGTTTCCCATTCCTCTTCCTCCTCTTCTTCATCCCAAAGTTCTTCCTCTTCTTCGAACAATTGTCCACATTCCGGACACTCTTCAGCTTCTAGAGGGATAATTGCACCACAGGTTGGACATTCAGCTTCTTCAACATCAAAATCGTCATCTTCTGGGACCATGATTACCAGCTACTGTAAGTTGGATAGAACTATATAAAAATTTTCATCAGAAACTATACTATACAGATAAAATTTCTTTGCAGGCGGATTCACCTATCTCATTTTTGAGCTCTTTTGGACAGGATACCATCAGTCCCCAAGAATGAGATTGTCTTTTTTGAAGAGCTCTGCACAATGGACTAAAATTTGAAAGCTCGTATAGTTTATTATCATCTAACACTTTCACATTAGTACGTTCTAAACGAGGCTCCGATAATTTTAACTCCTCTCCAGGAACATCTACTATCACCTTTTGAGGTGAAATGTGTCGCCTGTAAGCGATCCTCTTTTCCAGCCTCCTGACACCTTGAATATTCGTCAAATCCTTGATATCAACTCCATCTGCTTCGTGAAGTTCATCGCGTGAAATAGCCATACACCGTTTGTAGAGTTTTCTGTATTTTAATAGATCAACTATCTCTTTTTGAAATCCACCCTTAGAACAGAGATACGAGAAGAGTTCCCAATCTGTCATACGGTAGATCTGCTCGTAATCTTCTATGTATGGATGTACTGCCTTTGCTAGCATCAATTCGGCAATACGGGCAGTTTTGTGCAAATAAACCGATGAAAACATCAGACTTCGTGCAACTAGAACACCTTCTAAAGCGGGTATCCCTCCTTTAGTGATCACGAGGTTCCCATTATGTATCTCTAACGTCTGAAGTAATCTTTCTAAGTCTATGACTCCGTGGGCTGCCCCTGTGTAATGCGAGTCTCTTAAAAGATAATCCATCTGGTCAGCATCCACTGGCCCGTGTATCATCTGATAAAGATAGCGCTCTTCGCCAAAGTACAATTGTCCTTCATGTTTATTGAACTCGGTTATGTGTTTTGCTGTGTCTTTTCCTTTGATCAGTTCGGAGACCTTTTTTGGTGAGATGCCATGGTCTTCCAAAATCTCTGGAATTGTACAGGTGTCACCATCGTTTTCTACCATATTCCCCAATATGAGTTCCTTGGTTATGTCCATGTGGTCTTTTCCACATCCACTTGCTAGATGTGATTCAAGAGTATGACTGAATGGAGCATGGCCTATATCATGTAAAAGAGCCGCAGCCATAACGATATCCTTTTCTTCATCGGGCAATTCCAAACTCTCGGCCATCCTCTCAGCTACCCAGTATGCACCGAGTGAGTGTTCGAGTCTTGTATGGTTAGCACCTGGGAATATCAATTTGGTCAACCCTAACTGAGTTATGTTGTGAAGTCTTTGTACCTCTGGAGTTTCGAGCAGCTTTAGGAAAGGTCCATAAACCTTTATACTTCCATGTATGGTGTCTTGGATCGTTTTATATTCCATTATATTTGACCGAAGTAGTATAGATTATATAAAACATGTGTCACGAAAAAACAATATATCCTTATTTGGGATGTGCTATTGTGTTTCAAGATGCCCATGAATTGTTAAAAAGCAGGCAGACGATCTTTCAAGAAAGAGAGGTTCATGCTGTATCATACAGATGGAATGGATTTGTACCTAGTTTGAAAGTTTATGATGATGGTAAGATCGAAGAAATAGACCTTGGTCTGATAGATTTCAATATATCTCAAAATAAGTACTGTGTTGGAAGTTTTGAAGATGGTTACTCTCCCTGTCACGGATCAAGAAAGGTAAATAAATTCATGCAATGCTCTCGGTGTGCTCCTTCTGACATACCCCGCTTAGAATGCATCTATGAACCTGGTGATTGCACTGATTGTCCTGGTGGTTTTTGTAAAGAAGAGCATGCAGTCTATGTTGCCTTCCATAGTATACTTCCCAAAATAGGCATGACCGTAAAAAAAAGGTTGAGAGAAAGGCTGATAGAACAAGGAGCTGATGCCTTTGCTTTACTAGCAACAGAGAAAAACAGGAAGGAAGCTAGGCAGGCAGAGAAAGAACTCAGCGATTCTTTAAAAATCCCTCAAAAAATTGGCAGAAATACCAGGCTGAAAAGATTCGCAAAAAAAGTCGATCGCAGCATAATAGAGAGAAAATATAGGGGAATCAGAAATCGTGTGTCTGTGGGAAAACTGAAGTATCTAAAGGATTATCCGATTTCACTTCCTTTGAGGGCTGAACCGAGATTGAGAGCAACACCAGGAATTCACAGAGGCACTCAAAAAGGGATCAAAGGTCCTTTTCTGATCTATGAAAATGGAGGATTGCAGGCTTTGACCCTTTCTGACTTACCGGGGAGAAAAATACGTATAAGGGAATATTGATTTATTTACATCAATGAGGCTATTCCTCTCCCCGCTAGTACCCCTGTTGCGGCTGCATTAACAATATCATGTGATAATCCAGCACCATCTCCTGCGGCGTGGAGATGGGAAATAGAGGTCTCCATATTCTCATCAACTTTCAATCTGCGTGCGTAAAATTTTATCTCAGGTCCATAAAGTAAGGTGCTGCTAGAGTTCAGCCCTGGGATAATTTTATCCAACTTTTCTAGTCCCTCAATTATATCTATAACGATCCTGTAAGGCAAGGCCATGGAGATATCTCCTGGAGTAATATCCTTCAAAGTCCCCTGTAACGGATTTCTTCTAAGTCTCCCCCTCGTTGAACGTCGCCCTGAACGCAGGTCGCCCATACGTTGAACTATTGGGTCGCCTCCTCCTATAGTGGTAGCTAGCTGTGCGATGGCCATACCATAACGGGTGGTATCCTCAAGAGGTTCTGTTAGGTGAGTTCTTACAAGGAAGGCGAAGTTGGTGTTATCAGTCTCAATGTCCTTCCTTGAATAACCATTCACTCCGATGAACCCATCATAGGATTCCTTGACCACGAATCCTCTATGATTAGTACAGAAAGTACGAATAAAATCATCATAACTTCGGGTATAAAGATGAAATTTAGGGTCTCGGTTAACCTCATATACTGGATCCATGATGATGCTGGGGACCTCAACACGAACACCTATATCGATAGGCGCGAACTCAGCCTTTAGTTTATTTTTTGAGATCATATCCTGCATCCAATCGGTACCCACTCTTCCTGGAGCGATGAGAATTCTTTTTGCTTCTTCGATCCTATTACCAGATAGCTCAACTCCTACGCATTTGCCTTTATCGATCGATATATCTCGAGCTGCAGTTTCAACGAGGAACTCAACACCTCTTGATTCTAGTTTACTTTTTAACGATTTTATAAGATTGGGTGCATGGTCCGAACCTATGTGTGCTTGAACGATAGGATGGAATCTGGCACCGACGGAGGCAGCCCTTCTCTTTAATTGTTCTTCTTTTTTTGCGTCCCCTCTTTGGGGAGAAGGCATACCATGTTCTGAGAGAACATCTGACACGATGTCAACCAATTTCCACGCTTCTTCCTCGTTTCCAGTGTAATCCATCAGATTTCCACCTATATCCGGTCGGAGGTTAACGGTTCCATCAGAAAAAGCTCCTGCGCCACCTACTCCGCTCATTATATCTGACTCCTTCCGATCGTTGATATCCTTTCCTTTCTCTACCACGAGAACCTTCATACCATGAAAGCTCAATTCGTGAGCTGCAAACAAACCCGCTGGTCCAGAACCGACTATGATCACATCGTAACTCATATGGTCAACACACCAATGTAAGGATAGTTTGTTTTACTTATTTATCAGTTTGGTAGGCTTTTAAAGATGTGAAAGTATGTGGGATCTTATAACCACAGTATAATTACTTATTTAAGGGGAAAAATTTATTAAAATCAAATAGTTGAACACTTTACCATGCAAAGGGATATAACCATTAAAGTAGGAGATCTAGTGCTCAAAGGAGAACTTCATGATACCTATTGTGCAAAAAAGATATGGGAGTCTTTACCATTTGAGTCTGAATTCGACACATGGGGAGACGAAATCTATTTCCCTATCGGACTCCAGATGACCTTAGACGACACAGCTCGAAAAGAAGTTGAAGTGGGGACAATTGGTTACTGGCCTGCAGGTGCTGCGATTGCGATATTTTTTGGTCCAACACCAGCTTCAACAGGAGAAAAACCCATAGCTGCCAGCGATGTTAATATCGTTGGGAAGGTAAAGGATCCAACGAAGTTAAGGGAGGTAAAAGAGGATAGTACTATAAGGGTTGAAAAACTATGACCATAAAAATAATATCCCCATAAACATTCCCTAGACCTATGGAAGATACGATGGACGAATACATAAAGGTCATACAGAAGTTTATCGCTGATAAAGTTGAGAAGGTAGGTGCCGATAAAGTAATATTAGGATTGAGTGGTGGACTCGATTCAGCAACGATTCTTAAGTTATGTATAGATTCACTGGATGTCGAAAAGATTTATTGTATTATAATGCCAGAACGTGCATCCCCACCTGAGGATATCACTGATGCAAGGTGGCTTGTTAAGTTATGGAATGTTGAATGGGATGAGATAAACATCGATGATATATTGAAACATTTTCCTGCAGACCCTGACGAAAAACTTGCTTACGCTAATCTGAAGGCAAGGGTGAGGATGTGTATAGAATATCATGCTGCTAATGTCAGAAACGGGATAGTGGTCGGCACATCTAACAAAAGCGAGCTTTTGCTGGGCTACACCACTAAATATGGCGATAGTGCTTCTGACTTTTTACCTATAGGTGATGTATACAAGAGCGAGGTAAGGGAGCTAGCAGAGAGGATAGGAGTACCTGAACGGTTTCTAGAAAAGACCCCTCGTGCAGGCTTATGGGAGGGACAGACGGACGAAGACGAACTTGGATACAGTTATGATGTTCTTGACAAGGTGCTCAAAGGTATAGAAGCGATGAAACCACTGGAAGAAATAGCTGATCAAAACGGAATATCCATGGAAGATGTACAAAATATAAAATATAGGGTCGAAAGGAATGCCCACAAAAGAAAGATACCTACTATCGTAAAATTGAGGAATAGGACGATCGGGTTAGATTGGCGGGAGTTTTCATATTGAGGTGCTTTTGGTGACTGTAATCTTGATTACTGGTATGCCTGGATGCGGTAAAGAAGAATTCGTAAAGATAGCTATGGATGAAGGATATAACGTTATCCGGATGGGTGATGTAGTTAGGGAATATGCTGGTCAAAGCAACATTGATAAAAGCGATGAATCAATAGGGAAATTTGCTAACACTGAAAGAGAACTTCATCATTCAGGGATATGGGCAGAACGAACTTTGGAAAGGTTGAGCTCAAATAAAGCTGTGATCGACGGGGTCCGAGGGGAGGAAGAGATCGAATTGTTCAAAAAAGAATTAGGTAGAGATATGCAGATCATCGCAATACATGCATCACCCCAAACAAGATATAGAAGACTAAAAAAAAGGGGTAGAGATGATGCACCTTTGGATAAAAAGCAGTTTGATCAGAGGGATGAGAGAGAACTCGGATGGGGATTGGGCAAGGTAATATCTAAAGCGGACCATATGATAGTTAACGAAGGTTCTTTAGATGATTTTCGTAGAGATGTGAGGAGCCTGCTCTCGCAGTATTAACTGATAAGAAGATTTATAAAGACCGATTACGGATGAGGGATTCAATATGGCCAAGCGTAGAAAGAAAGAAGAGGAAGAAGATGATATCTTCGAATGGCCCGAGTTCGATGAGATAGAATATATGAAAGAAGAGATCAAAAAGGGCAAATCGGTCCTTTTTACTATAGCTATTGCACCCATCTTTTCATATTTATCGATGCAGGTTTTTCTACTGACTGAAGATTGGACCTATGGATTTTTAGTTGGAATATTCGGCATGTTGATAACTTTCAAACTTTTCGAGTATGTTCGGATCGATATCTCTGATTTTGGAAAAAAAGAATGGGCTCTAGATGGAGCGATGTATTTGTTCACCTGGATAGCAATATGGATAGTTCTTATGAACCCGCCCTTTCATGACTTTGCAGCACCTACCTTGAACGACTTTGAAATTGAGGTAGACTTAGATGGAGATGGAAACTATACCTTACTTGAAGATGCCCAGAAAGATGGGACTATAGAGAATGGAGAGGATTACGATATACGGGTAATAGCAACGGTAACTGATAATGTAGAAGTGAGTAGTGTAGAGATAATGTTCAATACCCAACAAACTCAGATGGATAGGATAGATGAGCACCAGTTTATGAAAGAATTTGAAGGAGTAACTGCAGGAGCATCAGAGCGTGAATTTATTTTGTTCATGGAAGATGTTAATGGCAATAGCAGTCAGGAAACTGTAGAAGTGATAATAGGGGAAAGGTGATTTGCCATGGCTGAAAATGTGATATTAACTGTAAAAGAAGCCCCTCAAGAAGATGTAGGTAGGAACAGAGCAAGATTAGGGCCAAATACCAGGATGGCTTTGAAAGTAGAAGTGGGAGACTATATCAAAATCAAGGGTGAAAGAGAAACAGTCTCAAAGGTATTTAGGTTATCTTCTGAGGATGAGGGTAAAAGTATAATTCGTATAGATGGTTTGGTTCGTAAGAATGCTAGAGTATCCGTTGGAGATAGGGTCGAGGTGAAGAAAGTAAAGGTTAAACCTGCTAAAAAAGTGGTCATAGCTCCAGCCATAGAGGAAGGAGAAAGCACGCTTCGATTTGGAGAGGGTATCGAATCTTATGTTAAAAAAAGATTGGCAAAAAGACCGGTCATAGCAGGGGATGCAATCGTCATCCCTGGAATATCTTTGATGGGCGGTAATGTACCTTTCATAGTGATGACCACTAGTCCCTTGGAGCCTGTAGAGGTTGTCAGTTCCACCGTTGTCTCTGTTCGTGAGGAACCTGTAGATGAAGAGGAACTCCTTAGTACCACGACTGTTACCTATGAAGATGTCGGTGGTCTGTCACAACAACTTAAGAGAGTTAGGGAAATGATCGAACTTCCCCTTAAACATCCAGACCTTTTCGAAAGATTAGGGATAGAACCGCCCAAAGGTGTTCTTTTACATGGTCCGCCTGGTACTGGAAAAACATGGATAGCTAGGGCAGTTGCTGGTGAGTCAGGAGCAAACTTCTTCTCCGTTCAAGGACCTGAAATAATGTCAAAGTATTATGGACAAAGTGAGGGAAAACTTAGAGAGAAATTCGAGGAGGCTAAAGAACAATCACCTTCAATAATATTCATTGATGAACTAGATTCGATCGCCCCGAGAAGGGACGATGTGAAAGGAGAGGTAGAGAGAAGAGTTGTTGCACAGCTGCTCACTCTGATGGACGGATTGAACCAGCGAGGAGAGATCATCGTTATCGCTGCAACGAATAGAGTGGAAGCGATAGACCCTGCTTTGAGAAGACCTGGAAGATTTGATAGAGAGATCGAGATAAGCTTGCCTGACAGAGATGGGAGAAAGGAGATACTACAGATCCATACCCGTGGTATGCCCGTGTCTGAGGATGTGGATTTGGAAGACCTAGCGATGCTAACCCATGGTTTTGCAGGAGCTGACTTAGAATCTCTTGCTAAAGAAGCTGCAATGCTTGCATTAAGACGCTACATGCCAGAATTCGATCTTGATGAACCTCTGCCTAGGCATATAATAGAGAAGATGAATGTAAATGAAAAAGACTTCATGAACGCTTTTAGAGAGATTGAACCTAGCAGTATGAGAGAGATAATGGTAGAGATCCCTGAAGTTAATTGGGAAGACGTAGGCGGTTTAGAAGAAATAAAAGAAAAATTGATCGACTCCGTCCAGCGTCCCCTATCTGAACCGGAGGCATTCGAAAATATGGGGATCACTCCTCCAAAAGGAGTATTACTGTATGGACCACCAGGGACTGGAAAAACTCTTTTGGGAAAAGCGGTAGCCAATGAATGTGATGCAAACTTTATATCAGTGAAAGGGCCGGAGTTACTCTCAAAATGGGTAGGAGAGAGTGAAAAAGCGGTGAGGGAAATTTTTAAGAAAGCTAGACAGACCGCTCCATCAATAGTCTTTTTGGACGAACTAGATGCCCTTGCACCTGAAAGGGGAAGGAATGAGCAAAACTCAGTTATAGACCGGGTGGTGAACCAGCTCCTAACAAGTTTGGATGGGATCGACACAACTACGGGGATAATCGTTCTAGCCGCTACCAATAGACCGGATAGGGTAGATCCAGCACTTTTAAGAGCAGGGAGATTCGACCTCAGGTTATTGGTACCGATCCCTGATTTCGAGTCAAGAAAAGCTATTTTAAAGATACACACAAAAGAAATGCCCCTTTCTAAAGATATTAACCTCTCCTCTTTGGCTGCAGAAACCGAATCATTTGTGGGTGCTGACCTTCGTTCTTTATGCAGGGAAGCAGGACTGTGTACCATGAAAAAAGGAAAAAAACGTGTTACCATGCAGGAGTTTTTTGACGGCCTTTCTTCGATCTCCCCCTCAGTCGATGAGGATATCATAGCTTTGTATGAAGAACTCGAGAAGGAGATGGAAAAAGGTTTTAGAAAGAAGAAAGATTATAATGGGGTCGGTTTATACAGGTGATGAATTCAAAAGATAAAAAATAAATAAGGAGGACTATAAAATGAAGATGTTCGTGACCGAATTGCGAGGTAAAACGGTGATGACCAATGATGGGCAGATACTGGGGATGATAGATAATTTTGTCGTGGATACAAAAACAGGTGAGATTAAACATGTCTTAGTGACTCCAGCCGAGGATATTGAAACCAGGCTTTTTGATACCGATGCTGAGGGACGTATCGTACTACCCTTCAAAGGCATGAAGGCAGTAAGAGATGTAGTAGTAATGGAGAATATCACCCTAGAATGATGATTTAGGTCCTATTACTAAATGGCATACTAATCAAAAGGTTTGGATTCATGGTCAAGGGAATCAAAAGAAGGTTAGAAGCTTTAGGCATCAAACCTTCTAAAAGGCTTGGTCAGAATTTTTTATCAAATATTGATATAGCGAAGCGTCAGGTACAGTCTGCAAACATCACGTCCGATGATACAGTATTGGAGATAGGTCCTGGGCTAGGTATTTTAACTGAAGAGATCGTTCAAAGAGCCGGGAAGGTATTCCTGATAGAGAAAGAAAAGGTTTTTGCAGATTACCTGCAAGAAATCTTTGCAAGAAATAACTTAGAGGTAATCATAGGAGACGCACTCGAAGTAGAATTTCCAGAATTTGATAAGGTGGTTTCAAACATCCCTTTCAAGATATCTTCACCATTAACCTTCAAATTACTCGATTACGATTTTAAGATCGGTGTGTTGATGTACCAGAAGGAGTTTGCACAACGATTGTTCTCCAAGCCTTCAGGAAGTGATTACAGTCGCCTTTCGGTCATGGCTTCAACGAAGGCCGAAATCAGTGAACTTTTTCAAGTTTCGAGGAGAAATTTTTATCCTACCCCTCGAGTGGATGCTTCAGTAGTAAAAATTGTACCCCGCCCACCTGATTTTGATATAACGAATCTAGAAGCTTTTGAAGATGTTGTAAAAGAATTGTTTAATTATCGCCGTAAAAAGATCCGCAATTCTCTCAAGTATGCATATGGGATTGAAGATAGTGAAGATATACCTTTCACAGATGAACGTGTTGAAATGTTAACACCAAAAGAAATAAACATGATAGTCGACAAACTGGTGGAGAACGGATTATTTTGATCTACTCATTCAAATGCTGTTCCACATCCGGGACAGAAACTAACCTCATCTTCTAGTTCTCTACCACATTCAGGACATTCGTAAACGGTCATACCTAGTTCAGTACCACATTTAGAGCAGAAACGATCTCCGGAGTCAACCTCAGCATCACATTCGGGACATTTTCCAATCTCTGGTGCTTTTGCTCCACACATATTGCAGAAACGATCGTCCTCTCCCAACTCATTGCCACATTCAGGGCATTCAATTATTGTGGTTTTTTGTTGAAGGTCTTCCTCCATATCTTTAACCATACTAACCGGTGAAAATTCTTCTTCCTCACTCACTCTTTTTTTACGTCCGATCTTTTGTCCTGCAAGTAGACCCGCCTCTTCCTCGTCGATCTCTCGTTTTGTTTTGACAGCATACCTTAATGCTTCAGTATAATCCCCTTCGGAATAGTGTTTTTCAGCCAAGCTCAATAGTCTTTTAGCCTCTTTATGTCCTCTCTCTTTGCAAAGGTCCCGGGCTACTTCAATCTCAAATTTTGCTTCAAGATAATTTTCTGGTAGTTTTTCTATTCGTTCCTTCTGCTCTTTAAATTTCTTTACCTGTTCCTGCTCTTTAACGGGAGGTGTGGGAGGTAATTTTAGATCGCTATCTGTAGTTTTAGGAGAGGGTGCTTTCTTAGTTAGAACCTTTTTTATCGCTGTTTTCGCATCTTCAGCCAACTCTTCTGCTCGTAGATGGTTGCCAGCATCTAGGGCCAATTCTGCTCGCTCTATGATCATCTCAGCCCTATCCGTTTGATGTCCTTTCTCCCCCATAACCCTGATTATGCTTTTTGCACTCATCACAGTATTATATGCTTCGGTTTCTTTATCAAGTTCTGAATCCTTTTGTACTTTTTTGATGCGGTCAGGTTTGGATCTCTCTAGGTAAATCCAAATGATCCATATCACACCTGCGGCAACTGCCAAAACCGCAATCATCAATATAAGAAAGGTTGTTGTGTCCATTGTAGGTATATATAGAAGTCGAGGGAATTTAACATTTTCCCCGATTTATGATATATGATCAGACCAACTTAATATACCAAACTGCTAGAGTTTTATCTCCAGTAGTGCTTATATTGTATATAGATGTGTTTGGTTTCTCACAACTCATCAACAAAGAATTGTACTCTGTGAAAATGTTTATATGTATATCTGCCACATATCTGGCATCCTCAGTGAAAGTGAATCCAGGTCTCATCATAAGTACTGTCAAACCACTATTCTCTTTCATTATGTCCAATAATTCCTTTGCCAGGGTTGTTCCACGGTCCTCGCTTAACCCTGATTTATCTATTAGATGCTCTAACCTTATCCAATCACACACAGTCAACACTGGTGAATCGGTTCTGAATTTGAGTTCTCGGTAGGTTTCTTTAAAGTTATGGACTAAATCTTCACCTTCACTGGACCGTTTTTCGGGCTCAAAAACTTTAAGACTCTTTCTTACCGACTCGTCTACGATATCTTGTGTTCCTTTTTCAAAGGAGATCCTGTCCTTAGATGATGGGATAAAGAGAACTCCTCTTCCTTGTCTTAGGAAATTTGCCATAAGTGGTCCAAACATTATCTTTCTACCTGAAAAAGGCACTTTGGAGGTAAATTCCATCACGACCAGCCCGTTGTGGGGATAGCCACCATCTAGAATATCATCCAGCATTATGTTTCCTGAAGAAAATTTCATCTTTTTCCATGACTCAGTTTTTGGTCCATCTTTTATGATATTTCGAGTCCCATTTACCAGTGATAGATTGGCATCGAAGGGTGGAAGATAATTAAACCTCCCCTCTTCTAGTGTATATAGATAAACTGGTCTTCCTATAGGTATTCCTCTTAACTTGTTTAATATAAGTTTCCTTATCCTGCGTCCTTCGGTTTCTTGCATCCTTAAAGTTACGACTCCATCCACTAGATAGTCCCATTTAGTGGATTCTTCCTTTTCAAGAACCAATATTAGTTTAGTACCAGAGATCTCAACCAGATCTTTTTGAAGAGCCTTTATGAGAGAAGATGTATCAACACCATACCTCTCAACAAGGGATTCAAGACTATCGATGATAATCAAGGAAGGTTCAGGTAACCTCGAATCAACACGACTATAAACCTCCTCTAGCTCAATTATATCCGTACCTTTCATGATCGAAGTAAGATGGGTACGGGACACATTTTCTGGTAGAATGATCTCTTCAAGAGATCCTTTTTGTTTGAATTTATCCAGGATTCTTCTAGCCTTGTCAACCTTTTCGATCTTATCCTCCCTCTCTTTAACTTTCTCTTGTTTCAAATGAGGTAAAAGTTCATCTGGACTGTAAATGGATTTTAAAAAGTCCATGCTCGCATCTATGAGGTTTTCTCTAAAATCTCTATCTTTTAGCCACGAAAATTGGCTGTAAAGTGATTGGTTAGAAACCCTTGTAGAGAAATAAAAGGAATTTTCTATTTTAGCTATTTCCTCCAGGATAGTTAGACTAAGGATAGTCTTTCCGGTACCAGCAAGACCCTTAATTATGAGTGAACGTCCTGCTTTACCTTTGAAAAATTCGTAAAGCTCCTTCGGTAGTGGTTTTATCTCCATATTACCTCCTCCCAATTATTTAAAATAAATTCTACCTCTTCATCCATGGCATCAAGAACCGAAGAAAAGTTTTCTCTCGTACCTGTCCTGATAATCAGCACATGCTCATCATCGACCTTCTTTAAAATTGTGTCGCCATCGATTGCCCTCATAACGATCCTTTCAGGCTTATTTTTACGAAGATGCTCGTTTGCTGTGTTCGCAGCCCCAAATATAGTAGCAGTCATCAAACCAAATGTTTCCAAACTCATATCATCTTCCTTACCCGATGCAGCTACGATGTTTCCATTCTTTTTTAGAAGGATGCATAGCTCTATCTCACTCATGCCCCCCAATTTTTTCAACGAATCTAGTACCACCGCTATGGACATCTCATTACCTCCATATAATACACCTTATTACTCACGACTAAAAATAATTTTTCATTGGAAAAAGATTTTCATGTGAAAAAGATTTTAGGCAGGTACAGAGAGCGGACTTTGATAATGATTTTAAACCCCTCCCTCTATACACTTACGATGAAAAGTGATGTGACGATAGCTCAGGAAGTGGATTTAGAACCGATCATTGACGTGGCCGCTAAAATAGGATTATCTGATAATGATATAGAGCAGTGGGGAAGCCACAAAGCAAAACTGACCTTGGATGCAATCAGCAAATATTGTAAGGGTAGTGGTGGGAAACTTATCCTAGTTACAACTATGACGCCCACTTCGGGTGGTGAAGGTAAAACAACGATAACCATAGGGCTAACCCAAGCACTATGGAGAAAAGGCATAAAGGCGATGCTCGGTATACGAGAACCTTCCATAGGACCTACTATGGGGATCAAAGGAGGGGCAGCTGGAGGAGGGTATTCACAGGTACTCCCCATGGAAGACATAAATCTTCATTTTACTGGTGATCTCCATGCCATCGGAACCGCCCACAACTTACTTTCTGCGATGGTTAACAACCATCTTCATAGGGGTAACAGATTGGATATAGATCCCAGGAAGATTGTCTGGCCGAGGGTTGTAGACATGAATGACAGAGCTCTTAGGAACACAGTCGTAGGATTAGGTGGAAGGATACACGGGATGCCCATGGAGAACTCATTCGGAATAACTGCAAGTTCAGAAGTGATGGCGGTTCTTTGTTTAACAGAAGGATTAAGCGAGTTAAAGGAAAGGTTGTCCCGTATGATAGTCGGTTACACCTTTGAGGGAGATGCGATCAGAACGAATGATGTCGGCGGGGTAGGTGCGATGGCTGCTTTGATGAAACATGCCATCAAACCCAACCTTGTTCAAACACTTGAAGGAGGACCAGCCTTTATACACGGTGGTCCTTTCGCGAATATTGCTCACGGGACCAGCAGCTTAATATCCACTAAAGTGGGGATGAATCTTGCAGATTATTTTATAACTGAAGCAGGATTCGGTTCAGATCTGGGTGCTGAAAAGTTTTTCAACATAGTATGTAGAGAGGGAGATCTAAAACCTGATGCAGTCGTGATGGTAGCCACCGTTAGGGCACTTAAGAGACAAGGCGGTGTTTCAAAAAAAGATCTAGATAAAGAAAATGTTGGTGCGATGAAAAAAGGTCTATCTAACCTGTCAAAACACCTTGAAAACATTCAACTATTCGGACTCCCGGTTGTGGTTGCGATAAATCGTTTCCCATCTGACACGGATAAAGAAATAGAGTACTTATCCAAGCTGTGTGAGAAAATAGACATACCTCATGCGGTAGTAGAGGTACATGAAAAAGGAGGCGAGGGAGGACTAGAACTAGCTGATGAGCTATTAAAGATATGCCGATCAGAATCATCTAATTTTAGCCCATTATATTCACTCAGTGAAAATCCGAGAGATAAGATATACGATATTTCTACCAAGATCTACGGTGCTGAAGATGTGGTGTATACACAGCAGGCAGCTAGAGACCTAAGGAGGATCCAACGTCACGATCTTGAAGATTTACCTATATGCATGGTAAAAACACAGTATTCTCTCTCTGATGATAGAAAACTCAAAGGAAGGCCTTCCGGATTCGAAATCAAGATACACGAAATCGGAGTGAACGCTGGGGCAGGTTTTCTTATACCGATGGCTGGAGATATAACAACTATGCCCGGCCTCCCATCTAGACCTGCTGCGGTGGATATTGATATTGATGAAGACGGAAAAATATCGGGGTTGTTCTGATGAACGTGGAACTATTAAGGTATACTCCAGAACCGGACAAGATCGCAGCTTTTTCTGCCTTAACTTGTTATCGTGAATCATTACCGTTAGAGGATGAACTTTCCGAAGAGATGATCGAAGAGATACTAGATAAGATAAAGGAAAGCGGTCACCACAGTGTTATAGAGCATGCATCCTTCACATTCGCAGTGGAAGGTGTATCTCGATCTTTGACACACCAATTAGTTAGACATCGTTTAGCTTCTTACAGTCAGCAGAGCCAGAGGTACGTAGATATAGAAAGCTTTGACCCTATAATACCCGATTCCATAAATACGGATGAAGAAGCGAGGAAAATTTACGATGAATTTGTGGGAGAAGTAAAAAAAGTGTACAGCAAGCTTAAAGACCATGTGCCTCTGGAAGATGCTAGATACGTTTTGCCAAATGCAACTAAGAGCAACATAATAATAACCATGAATGCCCGTGAGCTCTGGCACTTCTTTTCTCTCAGATGCTGTAAAAGAGCGCAATGGGAGATACGTGATCTAGCACACAGGATGCTCGATCTTTGTAAAGAAGTCGCTCCACTTATCTTTGAAAATGCTGGCGCACCCTGTCTGAGGGGACCTTGCCCTGAAGCACCAGAATTTTTCTGTGGTGACCCCTACGAAAAGGACTAGATACTCTAGATAATTCTGTATTATTACTCGGTGTATATTGTATTAGGCGAAAGAATGTTATACCAAAAGAGTTTTAATAAATGTTATGAGACGGGAATTGATGGAGATACTGCGTTGTCCAGAGTGCAAAGGAGAACTCGAATTAACTGTGGAAGAGGAGATGGAGGAAATAGAGAAGGGAGAGTTGTATTGTGATAAATGTGGTATAGTTTATCCCATAGAAGAAGGGATTCCTAACATGCTTAAGGAGTCTCAAAGGTAATCTCTCTGTATTTCCACCACCTCTGTACTGTTCTTTGCTCTACTGTACCTTTCCAAAGGTTCTTTATTGATCTCTAGAAATTTTTCACCCCATCTAAAGTTGGTCATGAGTGCTCTTGCTTCTTCCTTCTCACCTAGTATGTATAAAGAAGCCGAAAGAGCCTCGGCGGTGGTTAGGCGTAAAGGCTTTCCAAAATTTACTGGATTGGTCGCTAATATATAAGGTAAAGCTCTCCCGTTCTTAGAAGAAGGTATTTTAGGTAAAGGATCAGACCAGGTGCAATCTACCGCTCTGATACCGCCCTTTTCAACTATAGTTTTGTCTTCTGGAGAGAGAGCTTTTTCTGCAAAAGGGGTTAGACATACTCCGTCGGAAATCAATTCTCTCTTTTTCAACAACCTTTTGGCCTTTCCTTTCTCAACCAATTTATTAGCAGTGCATTTCTTAGGATCGCACTCCTTATACATGTATATGTAGAGCTCCATTCGATGCATGATAGAGCTGAAAGATTATAAATAACTTACCAGAGCTGTGTGTTTTTGAAGGAAAAATATAATTAATAAATTACCTATCTTGTAATAGCCCGATGATGAAGAATCCAAATCTGATCTCATGATGAGTGATGGGCAGTCTGATGGGCATTAAAGGTTGTTGAAACCATGGTAACCGGATTTGATGTATTACACAGCAACACACCGTTGCAGAAACACTGGTTAAAAAGAGTTATAGCCTACGTCATAGACCTTTTATTTTCCTCATTTGTGGTCTATGTTATCATGATGGCCTTGGGTTTGTTAATTCCTAACATGATCATCTACTTCTTCCCGGTCGCAGGTATGGTACAGGTGTTCTACTCTGCGGTATTTGAATATTACAAAAGGCAAACACTGGGAAAGATTATACTAGACCTGCAGGTGGAGCCCCTAAAAGCCTCACTGGAACTCAATGATTGTCTACTAAGGAATATAAGCAAAGTGCATGGGGTTTTAGTCCTTTTAGACACCCTTGTCGGTTTAGCTACTGAAGGAGACCCTAGGCAGAGATACACTGATCGTATCGCTTACACTACGGTAAGAGGTGCTGTCGAACCTCATCATTTCGACCAGTTCTTGATGGGACACAGGTACGAAAAAAAAGAGGATACCAGAGATAAGACAAGTCAGTTGGAAAAACCTGAGAAGAGATCGTGCAGAGAATGCGGCGGAAATTTAGAAGAGATAGATTTTGGACAGTCTCGATGCACAGAATGCGGTAGGATACAGTAGGTTCTTATGTACATTTCAATAGATGATACGGATTCTAAGGATGGTATGTGCACCACATATCTAGCGACCGAACTGATCAAGGAGTTCAATGATCTATATCTGGTGGATCACCCAAGACTCGTGCGTTTAAATCCAAACGTACCTTGGAAAACGCGTGGGAACGGAGCAATTGTCCTTCATCTTGGTCAGGGAGGCAGAAAAAAAAGGAAGATAGGATATATCGATGAAGAGATCTATCTTTATGAAGGCGATAGTACATTTTTAAACGAAGCTTTAGAGCGAGCTACAGCAATCGTAGAAAAGTGGGCATGTGACTCTGAAGGAACGAATCCTGGCATCGTGATATCAAACCAAAGACCAGGGATCGAACTGTACAAAAAAGCTGTAAAAGATGTTGTTGAACTTACAGAGGTAATGGATATTTTAGATGGGGGAGAATACTCTTATAAAGGATATAAAAACAAAAGAGGTTTGATAGGTGCTACTTCTGCTCTATCTTGGGAACCTGATGACCATACATATGAACTGTTAACTTACAGAGAGGATGCGAGGTGGGGCTCTGAAAGAGATCTTAACGATGAGGATGTAAAAAGATTCGACATCGAAACATTATACACTTTTGATAGTTATGACCATGAAGAAAACATCCAGGCGATCGCCCCAAATTCTCCCTGTCCCGTTCTTTACGGAGTTAGAGGAGAAGAACCGTCAGAACTAATGAAAGCTTTGTCCATGATAGGTGGTGAACGAGTTGAGAGATGGTTGTTGTTTCTTACCAATCAGGCAACGGATGATCATGTTCAAAAACAGGTGATCGGTCGATTGAGACCATGGACCTCGTGTGATATAATTGGTGAAATTTCTCGTTCTCCATGGACCATAGAAGGAGGACACGTGTTTTTTGATGTCGATTACAACGGAAATACGGTAACCGCAGCGGCCTACGAGCCGACCAAAGGATTCAGAGACGTGGTAAAAAAACTGACCGATGGTGATAAAGTTCGAGTGATAGGCGGGGTGCGAAAAGACCCGATTACTGTCAATATTGAAAAAATCGAAATACTCGAATTGGCAGAGAAGAAGATAAAAAAAAGTAACCCAAAGTGTCCTGATTGTGGAAAGAGGATGTCTTCGATGGGAAAGGACGCTGGATATCGCTGTAAGAGATGCAGGATCAAAGCGGATGAAGACGAAGCAGAAATAGTTACGGTTGATAGGGATCTAGAGCAAAAATATTATGAGACCCCTGTTGTGGCAAGGAGGCATCTTTCTAAACCGTTAAAGAGGGTTGAAAAGTTGTGATTTATGGGCAAAAATTAATCTATAATGTATTTCCTATCTATAGCTAGGTGAAATATATGGAAGAAAAGGTAGGAAGTGTATTCAAGTATTTTAGAAAACCAAAAGTTGCGGCGGTAAAAATAGAATCAGGCGAAGTAAAGATAGGAGACAAATTACGTTTTAAAGGAGAACATACTGATTTTGTTCAAGAGGTAAAATCTATGCAGATAGATATGGAGGAAGTCGATGAGGTCGCAGCTGGAGATGATGTTGGGATCAAGGTCGATCAAAGGGTGAGACCGAACGACGAAGTCTTTTTGGCAGAATAACTATCCTTATCCCGGATAATACTTCTCGATCCATTTCTCTTCGATTCTCTTGAGTTCCCTATTTGGTATGGTAGTTAACAGTTCCCACGCTAAGTCAAGGGTTTCATCTATTGTTCTATCTTCGTCTTCCCCCTGGGCTATGAACCTCTCTTCGAATTGGTCTGCAAATTCTAGATAAGTTCTATCTCTTTCACTTAAAGCCTCTTCACCTACCACAGCAACCAGATCTCTCAATTCAAGTCCCTCGGCGTAGGTTGCGTAGAGCTGATTGCTCACGTCCATATGATCCTCCCTCGTCCTTTCTTTTCCGATCCCCTGCTGCATAAGGCGTGAAAGACTTCCGCCTGGGGTTATCGGTGGCCGTATACCCTTTCTGTGTAATTCTCTGGAAAATACTATCTGACCTTCGGTGATATACCCTGTTAGATCGGGTATAGGATGGGTGATATCATCATCGGGCATGCTCAAGATAGGGAGCATGGTTATCGAACCATCTCTACCTCGTATCCTTCCAGCTCTTTCATATATGCTTGCAAGATCGGTGTACATATATCCTGGATAACCTCTTCTTCCAGGGACCTCTTCTCTGGCCGCGGCTATTTCACGTAATGCCTCACAGTAATTCGTGATATCCGTTAGTATCACCAGTACCTGCATCCCTTCTTCAAAGGCTAGATATTCTGCTGCAGTTAGGGCCATACGAGGAATAATGATCCTCTCAATAGCTGGATCGTTAGCTAGGTTCAGGAACAGTACCGCTCGCTCAAGAGCCCCCGTTCTTTCGAAATCGTTGATGAAAAAGTTTGCTTCTTCCGAGGTGATACCCATAGCACAAAACACCACGGCGAACTCTTCTTCCTCTCCAAGGACTTTTGCTTGGCGGGCTATCTGAGCAGCTACACTGTTATGTGGTAGACCGCTGGCACTGAACATGGGTAACTTTTGTCCTCTGACCAACGTGAACATACCATCTATCGTTGATATTCCTGTCTGAATAAATTCCCTTGGAAATTCTCTTGCTGATGGATTGATCGGATCTCCGTTTATGTTCCGCCTTTCTTCAGGTATGATATCCGGACTTCCATCTATCGGTTCACCGACCCCGTTGAAAACCCTGCCTAAAAGTTCTCGGGAAACCCCGAATTTCATCACTTCACCGGTGAACTGTACTGAAGTATCCTTTGTATCCAATCCACGGGTACCTGCAAAAACCTGTAAAACAGCTCTATTGGAATCAACCTCTAATACCTGCCCAATTCTTTCTTCACCACTAGGTAGGCGAACCTTAGCGATCTCATTGAAAGCGACATCAGTCACGTCCTCGACTACCATTAGAGGACCTGAGACCTCTACCACGTTCTTGTATTCTGTTCTCTTGGATACTTCACTTTCCATCTTAATCATCCTCCATAAACGATTCAAATCCCTCGTTCATCTTCATCTCAATGTGATCGAATCTTTCTTCCCATTTATCTGAAGGAACGTTAGACATCCTACTTAGATCTTCAACAACATCCATCGCCACTATATCATCTACTGAAACGCCCTTTTCCACTGCATCCATCCCTCTTTCGTAGAACTCCATCATGATTTCGATCATCCTGAACTGCTTTTCAGGGTCGCAGTAGGTATCCACATCGTGGAAGGCGTTCTGCTGCAGGAAGTCTTCTCTGATGACACGTGCAGCTTGAAGGGCAAATCTATCGCTTTTAGGAAGAGCATCCGGGCCGACGAGTTGAACGATCTCCTGAAGCTCCGACTCCTTTTCCAGCAGACGCATGCTCTCTCTCCTGAGTTCATGCCATTTTTCATTAATATTCTCGTTCCACCATCCTTTAACCGAATCTAGATATAGAGAATAAGAGCGAAGCCAGTTGACTGCTGGGAAATGACGTTTGTTTCTTAATTCTACATCCAAGGCCCAGAAAACCTGCACGATCCTTAGGGTGTTCTGGGTCACTGGTTCTGAGAAATCTCCACCTGACGGACTGACTGCACCGATGACTGAAATCGAACCATCTTCTCCATTCAAAAGCTCACATATACCTGCTCTTTCGTAAAAAGAGGCTAAAGATGATGCTAGATATGCGGGATAACCTTCCTCACCCGGCATCTCTTCTAATCTACCTGAAATCTCTCTTAATGCCTCTGCCCATCTAGATGTTGAATCAGCCATAAGTGCAACGTTGTATCCCATATCTCTATAATACTCTGCCAACGTGATCCCAGAGTACACAGATGCTTCTCTTGCAGCTACGGGCATATTACTTGTATTTGCAATTAAAACTGTACGCTTCATAAGCGGTTCCCCAGTACGAGGGTCCTCCAACTCAGGAAAATCCCGTAGTACTTCAGTCATCTCGTTCCCTCTTTCACCACAACCGACGTAGACGACGATATCCGCATCGCTCCACTTAGCTAATTGGTGCTGGATCACCGTATTATGTAATATCATGGGTGCATTACCGCCTACAAAATTGTGAGTTCCAGGAACGGTAAGATCGTATACATCTTTTGTTTCATCTTTCAATTCTACAGATGTAACAGGATCTGGGAGGAAATGATCTAAGTGGTTATGCTCATCTCTTGAAATTCCCACCCTTTCTTCACTCTGTTCATCTCCTTTTGTTTTATTGATCGCATTCTTCAAAGTGTCTTCTCTAGGTGCTAATAGGGTGTCTCCACTTTGTAGCTTACCAGCCGGTTGCTCTTTGATTTGCTGATCTGATGTTAGGACGAAGAGTTTGTGAACCGGTGTCACTTCCACTTCCCGTCCCGAATCGGTTGTGACCACTACAGTACTATCTGTTTTACCTTTATAGATGCATGTCGCATGCTTTTTAATTATCTTTCCATCATCCATCGAAAGGATGTCCAAAGGATCGTTTAATTCTATCAACTCTTCGTGATCATCAAGGTTTGAATCAATTCTCTTGATGCCTTGATCTTTGTACTCTTCGAAAATTTCTTCGATCGCTTTTTTTGTGCCATCGGCTAAGATCACCGGAGTATCTCCGGTTATACATTTGCCGGTCCCGAACCCCCCGGGTATGGCGGCGGTACCGCCTTTAGCGAGTGGAAAGAATGTATCCAGGACACGCTGTCCGGTGATAAGTAGTTCACCCGGTGCTTTCTTTCTCCCGATCGGACGTCTTATCCTTACTGGCCACCGCTGTTTCATCTTGATCTCTTCTTCACCGGTGGAAGTTTTTACACGAGCGATAGTATCTGTTATTGTGTATTCTCCTTCATTGACTATCTCTTCGATTTTCCCGCTGATACCATGAGGCACCATAACTTTGTGTTCTACAACTTTTGTTTCAGGCACAGTCCCGATGATATCACCTGCTGAAACTTCATCACCCTCTTTAACATCAGGAATAAACTTCCAGTGCTTTTCCTCGTCTAATGGTGGTACATCAACACCACGAAGTATGAAATCTCCTGCCTCTGATTTTATGGCCTCCAAAGGACGTTGGATACCGTCATATATCTGCTGTATGAGTCCTGGACCGAGTTCTGCGGACAAGGGGTCTCCGGTTCGTTTTACGGGTTCTCCAGGCTTCAATCCACCCGTCTCTTCGTAAACTTGGATTGTAGCTACATCTCTCTCTAAGCCTATTATCTCTCCGATCAGACCAGCTTCACCTACCTCTACTACTTCATACATCTCTGCCCCTTTTAGGTTTCCAGCCTCTACTACAGGTCCAGCGATCCTGTTTATCTCTCCGACTTGTTCTTTCTTAGGCTTAGAGATACGCTCTATCCGCTTTTCAACATCTTCTTCCATATCAACTGTCCTCCTTTAATGTGATATCTATTCCAACTGCACGTTTTATTTTCTCTTCAAGTGGGTCTTCTTTTCCTTTTATCGGTCCTTTAGCATCCGGCAGCTCTACTATTATCGGGTAAAGTTCCTTACCCTCGATGAGTTTGTTAAGTTCGAAACGTATAGACTCGGCAACGTCCTCCGAGATGAGAACAACAGCAACGTCACCAGACTCAACAAATTCCGTCAGAAGTCTGAGGGTTAAGTGCTCGTCCTCGTGAACGTGGGATTCATTAACACCTGCAAGTGAAAAACCTTCTGCGAAATACTCTCCACCTATAGCGACTATCTTCATACTCTATCCTCCATCACTAACAACGCTTCGATGCTCTCAGACGGCATCTTTTCCCTTAAACCTCGGCTCAGTATATTGAGGTTCCTAAGCTCTACTTCCTTACCCACCAAAAAGCGAAGTAGGGGACCCACACTGAGCACGTTCTGACTCATCACTTCCGAGGCCATCTGGATCATCTTTTTATCCAGGTATTTTTCTATCTCAAACGGTCCCATGGTAGCAGCGTCACGTCTGATCTCCGCGTAGGAAGTGCCTTCCAATTCAACCAGTGCTTCTTCTAAGCCCGATGATTCAACCATACTTTCAAGCTTCCATCGTTCCAGCTCTCTGCCCGATGGGAGTAGAGCTTTCTTTAACTGCTCCTTATCCACCCCTTCTCTGAGACCCCTTATCAATATCTTCAAGTTCTTAACGTCAACGTACCTGCCGAAGAAGTACTTGACCGGTGGTCGTTCTTCGGATTCTACATTTTTAACTGATTTTTGGATACGCTGGTAAACGTATCTATCGAAGGACACTTCCAAAGAGTACATGTCTTCAGTAGGATCTTCACCCTGCAGCGGCTCTTCGAAACCCGCCTCCTTCAAAATGTCGATGACCTCCTGGAGATCACGAGCGTTCACCAAACTATCGATCACTTTCTCGTCCACCCTCCTTACGGGGATCAATTTTTCACTCATATCTTCTCTAGAATCTCCAGTCATTTTGGACTTCAGCGCACGTTTTGCCATCCTTACGTCGAACCGAAGTAGCCATGCACCGGCGAACTCCTTGGCGGAAAGGGGACAGTTTCTGTACGCCCTCCTCATGAAGGACATGGTTTCACTTTCCAGCTCCCTTTCCAGTTCGTTCTGGTCCAGGGTAGCTTCTTTGGAAAGGTCATATCCTCTATCCTCCAGTTCCTGATATACTTCATTAAGATTGTTTCCTTCGACCAAAGGTGAGAGTACGCTGTTACTCAAAAAGGGATTGCCGATGGCTCGGTATTTGGCGTTAGGATAAGTAAAACTAGCTATCGATAGTAACACTTTGAAATAACTCATAACCAGCAGTACGACTATAAGTAATGAGCCGCCGACTATGACCAACACGAAGTTGGTGATTCCTAGGGAATCGATAACCCCTTCTAACACTCAGATTTCCTCCTTAAACATCATCTCAGATATCTCTTTTCGGATATCTTTTTTCATACGTTCTAGATTGGATTCGAAGGTAAGGTCTATGAACGAGCCGCTTTCAGAACGTGCTTTGATGCCCCCCACCGATATAAGATCGGCTTTTACTTTAACCGAAGGAGCGATCTTTTTAGCCATCTCACTCACCAGCTCTTTACTCTCTTCATTACACGATACCGTGATATCCTTTCCCAATACTTTAACGCATTTGCCTATGGCTTGTCGGATATAAACTTTATAATCCTCCGCCTGTAGAGAACCAAGTTTTTTCAAAGCCTCTTGGAATATCTCATCTATCATCTCCTCCCTAACTTCAAGCTCACGCTTACGGGCGTCCAGCTTAGCTTGGGAGCGGATGCGGTTCTTCAACGTCCTCAGCTCTCTGTCGCTCTCTTTTTTGAGTTCGTCGAGTTTTCTCTCCTTCTCGGAGATTATCTTCTCCTTTTCAGACTCAGCCTTATCACGGGCTCTCTTGGCGATGATCTTCGCCTTCCGTTTTGCGTCCGTTCTTATCCGCTTAACCAATTTATCTACCGACATCTTAAGCCCTCACATAAACCCAAAGAACACTATTATAAATATCGCTATCAACAGACCGAAGATAGCAAAGGTCTCCGACATAACGCTGAATATCATGCCCTTGCCGAATACCTCCTCTCGTTTTGTCACAGCGGCTATGGCGGAACCCGAGGTTATACCCTGACCGACTCCGGATACACCGGCTATACCTATGGCAAGCCCGGCGCCGACGGCGGCCACACCCATGCCTACGGTAAGATCAGTATCTCCACCCAGCATGCCGCTGAATACCATGAGCAGTATTCCGATCAAAAGCCCGTATATAGCCTGAGTTTCGGGAAGTACGGAGAATACCATACCCCTTCCGAACATCTTCTCGTTCTCCGTCACCGTTGCAACTCCACTGGCTGCGGCGATACCTTGGCCTATACCTGAAAGACCTGCGATGCCAACCGCTAAACCTGCACCTACGCCAACCATCCCAATTGCTAGGTCCAATGGAGGTCCTTCGCCCAATAAACCGCTGAATATCATAAGTAATATGGCGATCAACAGCCCGTATATAGCCTGAGTTTCGGGAAGTACGGAGAACACCATGCCCCTGCCGAACAATTCTTCTTTTTCAGCCACACAACCTATACCGCTGGCTGCGGCGATACCCTGGCCTATACCGGATAGGCCGGCGATACCTACGGCTAAACCTGCACCTATAGCTGTCAACCCTATAGCGTAGCCTGATTCACCAAGGACGACTTCAGGGAAGTCTCCTGCTAATAACCCGCTGAATACCAGTAATAGTATGGCTATCAGTAAACCATAGATGGCCTGGGTTTCCGGTAAAACGGAGAATACCATTCCTTTGCCGAACATCTTTTCATCCTCGGCCACTGTTGCGATACCACCGGAAGCGGCGATACCTTGGCCGATACCTGAAAGGCCTGCGATGCCCACGGCTAACCCGGCTCCCATACCTACTATACCCATGGATGCTTCCATGGTAACAGCATCTCCCAGCATACCTGAGAAAACCATCAACAGTATGGCCAACAGTAGTCCGTATATCGCCTGTGTTTCCGGAAGCACCGAGAATACCATACCCTTTCCGAATAGTTCCTCTTTTTCAGCCACCGTCGTAACACTGCTGGCTGCGGCGATACCTTGACCTATACTGGACAACCCTGCTAGACCTACAGCGAATCCGGCACCAACGGCCATCATGCCTATGGCTAGACCGGAATCCCCTGCCATTATGGGGTCGCCCTCACCTGCCAGTAAACCTGTAAATATCATCAAAAGTATACCTACGAGAAGTGCATAGATCGCCTGGGTTTGAGGTAGTGCCTGGAATACCAATGATTTACCGAATTTGTCCGGATCCTCGGTCACTATACCCGCACCCGCCGCACCTACTATACCCACCCCTATGCCGGCTCCCATACCGGCTATACCTACGGCTAAACCTGCTCCCACACCGACCAATCCCAAAGATGATTCGATTGAAGTCGGGTCTCCCAACATGCCTGTGAAAATTAGTAGTAATATAGCAATAAGTAATCCGAATATAGCGAAGGTCTCTGACATCACACTAAAGATCATTCCTTTTCCGAATACTTCACTTCGTTTTGCAACAGCGGGTATAGATGCCCCCGAAGTTATCCCCTGACCCACACCCGAGATACCAGCAATGCCTACTGCTAAACCAGCCCCTATCGCTATCATGCCCAAACCGTGACCTTGATCACCCAACAACGCAGTAGGATAATCCCCTGTCAACAGGCCTGAGAAGACCATCAAAAGGATAGCTATGAGTAAACCGTATATCGCCTGTGTCTCCGGAAGCACTGAAAAAACCATGCTCTTCCCGAACATCTTTTCGTCGTCGGTAACGGTGGCTATACCACTTGCCGCTGCGATGCCCTGGCCGATACCGGATAGCCCTGCTATCCCCACGGATAATCCTGCACCGACTCCAACCAGACCTAGGCCTATGTGTAGTGGTTCTCCATCACCCGCCAATAAACCGCTGAATATCATCAATAATATGGCGATCAACAAACCGTATATCGCCTGGGTTTCCGGAAGTACCGAGAACACCATACCTTTACCGAATATCTCTTCATCTTCGGCCACACAGCTTATACCGCTGGCCGCAGCGATGCCTTGGCCGATACCGGATAGTCCTGCGATGCCCACCGCCAAGCCGGCACCGATAGCTATCAAGCCCAAGGCGTAACCGGAGTCTCCAGCCATTATAGATGCCGGGTCTCCGGCTAGAAGGCCGGTGAACACCATCAGTAATATAGCTATGAGTAAACCGTAGATGGCTTGTGTTTCCGGTAGCACGGAGAATACCATGCCCTTACCGAACAGCTCCTCCTTCTCGGCTACTGAAGATATACCGCTTCCCGCTGCGACTCCTTGGCCTATGCCTGAAAGCCCGGCCACTCCGACCGCGATGCCGGCGCCTATACCTACCATGCCTAGGCCTAATCCGTATTCTCCCAGCATGAAGGCGTGAATATCTCCCCCTAGGAGACCAGTGAACACCATCAGCAATATTGCTATCAATAAACCGTATATTGCCTGTGTTTCCGGAAGTACGGAGAATACCATACCTTTACCGAACAATTCTTCCTTCTCTGAATAAGCGGCTACACTACCGGAGGCGGCTATACCCTGCCCGACAGCGGATAGGCCAGCGATCCCCACCGCCAAACCGATACCCAACGAGATTATACCTATGGGTAGGGGAACGTAAGCTCCGTCACCGAGAACTCCGGTGAATAGTAACAGTAAAACGGCTATGAGTAAACCGTATATAGCTTGGGTTTGAGGTAGTGCCTGGAACACCAAACATTTACCGAATTTATCCGGACTCTCGGCAACGGTACCCGCACCCGCCGCACCGGTTATACCGACACCGATGCCTGCACCCATCCCTGCGATCCCAACGGCAAGCCCTGCCCCTATGGCAGTCAAATAAGTTCCACGCTCGTCCCTTTCAACGATTATTTCGATCGAATGTGAATAAGATACATCATCATCCGTTATCTCAAGGGTAACCGTGTAATTCCCCAGCTCGTATTCACGTGTTACATTTTCGGCTATAAGCTCTTCGATATCCATCGGTCCTAGTTCATATCCCTCTCCATCTCCAAAGTCCCATGAGGCATTAAATGGACCATCAGGATATTCATCCACATCCAAATGGATACCGAATTTTATTTCCACTGGCTCATCTTCATCAACGGTGTATATCCTGGCCCTTTCTTCCACAACATCTCCATCAACCATTATCTTTAGCTCGTTTTCTCCCTCTGCTATGACTGAAGGAAGAAGGGCAGATACGATGATAAGTAAGATGAAAACTATGATCAACCTGTGCCCCTTCATTCACTCCCCTCCTTGCTCGTGGTGAATCTTCTTTCTGGTTTGAAAGGTTTGAATTCCGTACCACCGCCTTCATAGAAGTAACCGAAGAACTCTACGTACTGCAGCCTGAGAGAATGTACGAAGGAACCCAAGGCCTGAAGTGAAGCATTGATGATATGTCCTCCAACCAGAACTACAAGGGAAAGTATATAGAAGGGATATACGGGATCGATAAATCCCAGTCCGCCGATCACCATAATAGAAATTCCAGCACCCATTATTTTTTTATCTTTTGAGAGTGTGGAACGTATGAGTAGAACGGAACCAATAGCTACCACTACCAAAGCCATCATCGTTCCCATCGACCCGTCTGCTACAAGATATGCAAGCACGTTGACCGTTAAAGCGATCCCTGCCGTGGCAAGGCCGAGGGCAAGAATCCTGGCAAAGGAGAGAAAATCACCCAAAAAACCCGTTAATGCGAAGAATGAAAGTCCTTTAGCCCTGACCACCAGAAGGCCAAGACCAACAACGCTCATTATAGCAGCAATGGTGTAAACTGTTCCTGTGAAATCGTACCAGCCAAAGAGCATACCCGATAGGAGTATGAAGCCACCCGGCTGCAGAAGCCACCATGAAACGTTCTCGAGTAAGACATGCCTGTAATTCTTCCGTCTTATATGTTGTATCAGGGATAGGACGAGACCTATGTTTATGTATGCCAGCCCTATCAGTAGAGATATTATCAAGAGAATCAGCGGTCCATCACCCTCTAGGGTATCAAGAAGAAGTGGTGGATCAAGACCGAAGCGGCCCAAGAGATTAAGATATTCTTCTCTATTTGGGCCGAGATATCCTCCCTGGAGAATCCCGAAGATGAAAGTTGATAATCCTGCCGCCAACAGTATCAAAGAAAAGTCCCTTGTACCCTTCTCTATCTTACCTATGCCGTAATATAAAACTAGAGAAACCGCTATTATCAAACCACCATAAACCGCATCGCCCAACATCAGACCAAAAAAGATAACGAAGGCAGGTGCAATTATAAGAGTTGGATCGACCTCGTCATATCTTGGAGGTGCGAACATCCTCGTGAGCAGTTCGAAGGGTTTCAAAAGCTTAGGATTATCTAAAGATACAGGCACATAATCAGGGTCTCGAGGTTCCTCAGAAACCAATAAACCGTATCCTCTGGACTGCTTTTTTACCTCTCTCTCTACCTGTGGCACCAGGTCTTCAGGAGCCCACCCTTTGATGATCGCGGTCGTATCGGTCCGTCCGAACTGCTGGTAGGCTTCCATTTTGTTACGGAATATCTCAAGCTCTTCTTCAAGCACAAAAAAATCGAGTTGATGCTCTTTTTTTTGTTCCACCAATGAGGTGAAGAGATCCTCTTCCTCCTTCTTCATCTCCCTTATTCGCTTATCTAATTTGTCTAGTACGTCGGAAGGGATACCTTTTAATTGACCGAAGTCAAAGATTTTTACATTTGTCTCCCTCAGCACCATATCCAATCTTTTACGATCTCTTATATAAGCTCCAGCGATGGCGATGTATTCCTTTTCTTTTCTCCTTTGAAGAATAAGGTGGGAAGTATCTATTTCTGATAGTTTTCTCTTTAGTAGAGTAGTATTTTGTGTCTTTCCTACACGATATACCGTGTATGGTGAATCACCGATATAGCTGAGATCGATATCTATATCGATCATCTGTTGAACACTTCTGCGGATAGATTCAAACTCTTCGATCTTTTCTCTCTTTTTGTTGAGTTCTCTGCTCAGTTTAAGAATATTTTTTCCCACGGAATCCATGAGATCATCTATCTCTTCTTTTAGTGCTGAAAAATCTTTCATTTCTCTTTTTACAGGTTCGATCTCCTTTGGAAATATGAGATCTTTGATGCCTTCTTCCTTGACTTCTATACTGCTAAAAACGTCTTGTACGGAGGTAAGTTTCATCTCATACTCGGTACAATCGGATAGATTTTTGTGTATAGAACCATCGTCTATTAAACTGCTCAAATCAGTATCCCTTTCTACGTTAGATATCTCTATTTCACCCATGGAATGAAGACCTTCTACAACTTCGTCCAAGTAAGAATCGTGTACGATTATAGTGACGTCCTTCATCCTCTTGGGGAAGAGTATGTTCATACCTCCTGAAGACGTGAGATCACGTGTTCGACAGCCTCATCCTTATGTTCATCAGTGAGCTCTTTAAGTCTTTTAGCTCTTTCTTCTCCCTCCTTACGGATCTCTTCAGCTTGCTCCTCCGCCCTTTTTTTTACTTCTTTTCTTTCCTGCTCAAGATTTTTTTTAAATGAAAATATCTCGTCTTCTTTATCCTGCTCAGCCTCTTTTTTCGTACGTTTTATCAGATCCTCACCCTTTCTTCCAGCCCTCTCGATCATCTTGAGAGCTTTCTTTTCCGTCTCTTTGACGATTTCTATTTCTTCGATAGGCATGATGGAGCACCCCGTGGCAGGTTTGATACGTTTCAAGTTGTGATTAGTAGTTTAGATATAAGGATTTTGGTAATCGAACTAATAAATCGAAACAGGATTTTTATTGCACCCGCCGACCGTAGTGTGGAACTAGCTCCACTTTATTCTCGGGCAAAGCCCTGCGGATAGGGAGGCAATATACCCACAGCCTTGGCCGTGGGTGCGGGAGCGAAATTGACTTCCCATCAAAAAAGTGTTGTAAATATTACCATATTCTGCCTATAGAAGGCTGACTCGAACGACATCAGCAGGAAGATAACACCAGTATCGCAAAAGGGCATGGGATATTAGTCGAGGGAGAAACCTTTTTTACACTCCTAGTTCATGGGATAAACGGAGGAGAATAATTGCCTAAATCGAATGTGCGGCGGGCACGAAAGGATAAGGAGGAAAGTAGGTCGAAGTCTGTTTCCATCGTCATCGCCTCTCTGATGATTGTAGCGATAATGCTGGGCGGTGCGATGTTGTCCGATGCTAACTACAGTTCCACCGCATCTGATTACAGGACGAGGAGTGCCGAAGGGTGGAGCGAGGATGTGAGGATATCGTACAATTTCACCGCTGACGAATCTCCCTCAATTGCCGTTGATGGTGAAGTTGTACATATAGTCTGGAGGAGTACATGGTCTGGAGGCCAAATATTTTACACCAGATCAACTAATGCGGGAGAAACCTGGGACGAACCGGTGATGATAGGACCTTTGGAGTATTATTGTAGGAATCCAGATATCGCTGTTAGCGGTAATAATGTACACGTGGTATGGAACAACAATAATGCCTCTGCCCAAGAGATCAGGTATCTGAGGTCTGTTGACGGTGGTAACACATGGCTCCCCGAGCGGATGATCTCCAGCGACGACGGGAATAACTCGCAGGCCCCGAAGATCGCTGTGAGCGAGGACGGGATGGACGTTCATGTTGTCTGGGTGGATGAGAGGCATGCGGACGATCCATTCCAACCCACCCTCGAACTATATTACAACCGCAGTCTTGACGGAGGCGTGACATGGGAGGGGGAAGTACGGCTTACAGAGGCGGAATATGAATCGACAGGGCCAAATATAGCTGTTGACGGTTCTTCGGTACATGTAGTGTGGATGGATGAAAGGGCTGGAAAATGGGATGTGTATTACAGGCGCTCACTGGACAGCGGGGCAACATGGGATGAGGAGGCCATAATATCAGATAGCTCGAATGATGAAGGGCCAGTAGATGTAGCTGCTTCGGAAGATACTATACATGTGGTTTGGGTTGAAACCATATCAGGTGAAGATGTAATCCTTCACCGTAGGTCTACTGACGATGGAGGGACCTGGAGCGAACCGCAGTTACTCACAGGTCCGTCTGTTCGTGCATGGAGTCCAAAAATAGCTGTTTTAGAAGATGAAGTACATATGGTATGGTTCGATGGACGAGATGGGGGAAACGAGATATACTACAAGTATTCGGGTGACGGTGGTATTACCTGGGAGGAGGATACGAGATTGACCTACACAGACAATAGTGAATCACTGACCCCCGACATAGCCCTAGATAACGATAAAATACATGTGGTATGGCGTGATGATAGAGATGGAGATCTTCCAGAGATATATTACAAACGTCATCCAGATTTTATCAACGTGCCTGAATTTGGTAACCTGATTTTGCCAGTAATTACAACTCTCGCAATTTACATTAGTTATAATATGAGAAGAAAAAATCAAAAAAGAAAAAAAGGTGAAAAATATGAGAGGAAATAGAATATGTGCCCTATTAGTGACGCTTTTGATACTGAGTAGTACGGTCGCCTTAACCCCCCCCACCTCCATTCCCGTCCCAAATCCGTGAGATTTCTCACAAATATAGCACAAAAATTCCCAAACACCAGCACCCAAAAATCCCAAATAACTAGAACATCATCTCACTAATTTGGAACACCCGGCTTTTCACCCTCTTCATATATAAACCCACCCACACTTTTGTCCCAGATCCGTGAGATGGTTAGTATACTAAATCCGTGAGATATGCAACCGGAATGAAGGGTTTATCTACGTTCTTACTGTCTTCACCAACCTCACCTATAGTGATCCAAATATCAAGTCTTATCACATTTTTCACAGATCATCCAACATTTTCTCGAATGCCGATTTCAAAGGCGGGATCTCTTTTACAACGGTGTTCCAAACTCTTTTGGTGTCCGCTCCGAAATAAGCATGTATCAGTTTGTTTCTCATCCCTACGATATCCCTCCAGGGGATCTCCGGATATTTCTCTCTTACTTCATCCGGAATATTCTTGGCTGCTTCACCGATTATCTCTATCGACCTGATAGTGGCATATATGGTTTTATCATCTTCACAAAAAGCGTCATAATCCATACCCTCAACAAATTTCATACCCTTGTCCGCAGCATCGACCACATCCTGAATGTAATCACCGATTTCCCTCATGCGTAGACGACCTCTTTCAGTATCTGCTTACCTATCCGAGGCTTAAGTGCGGATTCCTCCACAAGGTCAACCTTCACCCCTAGAAGATCGCTGAATTGGTTCTCGATCTCCACAAATTTCAATAAACCCAGATCTGCCTCCTCCGAAAATTCAACAAGTATATCAAGGTCGCTCCCTTCACCAGCCTCGCTCCGAACATATGAACCGAAGATCCCGATCTTAACGATTCCATATCTCCTCCTCAATTCATTTTCATGTTCCTTGAGGATGTTTCTAATCCCCTCAATCTTATCACTTTTACC
>PUNK01000056.1 GCA_003552585.1 Thermoplasmata archaeon
ACTAAGCTCTTTGATTATCTCTTTGACTTGGTACCTACTTGCTGGATCCAATCCGGATAACGGTTCGTCAAATACTAGAAACTTAGGTCTATGCAGAAGAGCTTGAGCCAAGCCGACTTTCTGTATATTTCCTCCGGATAGTTCTTTGATCTTCCTATATCTAGAATCTGGGATCCCTACCAATCTTAGAACTTCTTCTATTCTACCTTCTAACACATCCTTTTCGATCCCTGAAAGTAAACCAAAGGTCTTCAGAGCTTGATCGACGGTCCTCCATTCTTGGAACGAGACCTTCTGAGGTAAGTAACCGATCAATTTATGGATATGATCCCTGTTTTCAGGCATCTTGTTGCCGTCTATGGTGATCGAGCCTTCAAAATCTGTTATCAGACCTATCAATGATTTTATAGTCGTAGTTTTACCCGCTCCATTTGGACCTATGTATCCAAAGATATCTCCTTTATCGATCGTGAATGAGACATTTTGGAGTGCAGGAAAACCCGAGTAAGTCTTAGAAACTCCATTCAATTCGACGAATCTATTCTTCATTTATATCACCTTTTACTTAACACTCCTCTCCATCAAACATTCGCTCAAGTACATACCTTTGTATTTTACCTTCCCTCTGAATTTCTCTTCAAATCCATTTTTTTTGTAAAAATTGATCGCCTGAGGATTCTCAGTATTTACATGCAGGTACAATTTACCATATCTTTCAGAAAATTTCTCGATCATCTGGGTACCTATACCTTGTCTTTGATGATCAGGACTCACACTGATAGTATGGATGTAAAACCCATCCTCGTCCATATCACCTGCAACGATCTTGTCCATCTTTAAGAAGAGCGGCATCTTCTTTAAGACTGTAAAGAATCCCATAGCTTTAGCGAAAGCTTTGCCTGAAATTTTATCCATCTCTGATTTTTGTTTTACTGGAAATCCCACTATGACTCCGACAATTTCCCCTTCGTTGATGGCTAGATGGGTATTACTAGGGTCGAAATAGTTTTCTCCGATATCCAAGAGTTTTACTATCACCTCGATGGGTTCTTTATCATAAACTAAAGAATTCATCTCTTCATCAGCTCTGAATATGAGATCTGCGATGAGGTGTTTATCATGTTTTTTCGGGTCGTATTTTTCAAGTTTTATTTTCATTTTGTTCCCTTTTGCCCCTCAAGAGATAATTATCATCTCTTATATAACAATGTTCTCTGAATGGTAAAAAGATTTGGTGATTTATAACTAGAATAGTCTTTATTATCAATTTAACTGTTGAAATATCGGAAGTGATCTCCATAATTTACCAGGAGGTGAAGAAGAAATACCATAAAAATAACCCTACACAGAACATTAATTCTGAGAATTCAATGTGTGATCCCTAAAGTTTCTTAGTCCCCAAAATATCCGCTCATTCTGCCGATGAGGTCATATCGCTTTCTTTGTAAGTTTGCCCACACTCGTCACATTCTATATTTCCTTTGTCTTTATCTTCTTCTGAGAATGTGAATCGGTTATCACACTTCTTACATGTACCACTGAAGTGGCTGAATCGTTCAACATACTTTTCTTTTGAAAATAGTTTCTTTTCCTTGATCTTTTCTTCTTTCCCCTCCATATTTAGATCAATAGTGTACATCAACCAGAGCCAATATTTGTCTTCTTTATTTTCATCTGCAAATGTATCGATTATCTCAAGGGTGGATTTTCCTGATTTGTCTTTTTCGTCTTCTATCCCTTGTATTATCTCTCTCTTTCCTTTTTCAAAATCCTTTCTAGCCTTCTTAAAAAAATACTGTTCCTGAGTTTTCATAATATTCTCTAAAGATTTCCCAAGATGCTGTTTTAATCCCATTATATTCACCTATTATTTAAATGGGTCAAACCTATATAAAGTTATCTTATACTATTCCACAGAGAATAGTTAGATCACGGTCGCGGCTCAACTTTGTATCTGAGAAATATATGACCGTTTTCGGTTATCTCACCATCTACGAAGTCTAATGAAGAGGGCCACTGGTCTTCTTGAAGATCGGGTGAGGCGAACAAAACAGGTGTGTTGAACCCTCCGATGAACTAGGACACGAGTTCAATCATACTAACCTGTTTGAAATCACCTATGACTTTTCTTTACCATATGCAATTCTATCAACTCTACTGTTGTTTTAACTATATTCATCTACCTAAATATTCATTCTCATATTGATTGAGATGCGATATACCTTTCGATGATGATCAATTGTTAGCAAAGCGTAAACAATCAACTAGGTATATCGCTCTTTTGGAATATCTCCATCGAAGCCAAGAGGAAGATGATCGCGATAGAGGTCAGTAACACCAGATGCAACGGATAGACAACACCGTCCAATAAAACCGAATTGTAATCCCAGTAATTGGAAATAGTGAAGGGATGTACCGGTTCTAAACTCTCCACTAGATGTCCAGTCGCAAATAATCCGAATTGGACCAATATCACACCGAAGGAGACACCCACTGCGGTCCGTGACTTTTTGAAAAGCACAGCGAAGAACATAGATACTGCGATGATCACCATGAACATGGGAACCGCTATCAGCATAGCGATAAGGTAAGCGATATCAGGTGATTCTCCCACTGAATAAACTGAGAGCATTATCATCAGACCGACTATGACGTGCATGATCAAAACAAACAAACTCAAAGCTGAAAACTTTTCCAGAAGATAGCCTTTTCTAGAAACTGATGAGGACAAAAGTATATCCAATCTGTCTTTTTCAAAATCGGTGGTGACACTTTTTACCGAGAGATATGCCAGATAAACACCTACTAATAGTATCCACCAACTGTAAACTTCGATAGAGATGAACCCCTCCATATCTGCCATGGAGAGATCCTCTCTACCTGCAGAAAATAAACGTACAAAAGGAGTATCCATGAGTTCTTCCATAGGATCGACCGGTTCTTCTGTTGAAGCCATGCCGATGGGTATTTCCATAGTTCCATCAAGGGCGATCACACCGAAGTATCTATCATCATTATCATCGGTTCGTTCTAGAGTGTAATTATTATATGATGTTACATTTATCTCTCTCGGATTCGGCATGTATCGGTTGGTATCTTCAACGATACGATACACTACCGAACCTTCAATATTTTCATCTATTTCTTCAATACTCGCCCAAGATAGATGTATTTCGTCATCTTCGATCTCAATATTTACTAGTTCCGCACCTACTAGTTTATCTTCTTCCATGTCTTCCATGACAGAAGGATACAATTGAGCATAACCTGCTGCCACCAGTGTAGCTACTATTATGAATATTATGAACCCCTTCCAACCCTTGCGTAATTCCATCAACATTATTTTTCCTTTCATTATATCACCCCTTCACATCCTTTTTTTCAAAGATGGTCAATGCGATGATCAAAAGTACTGCAGTGATCACAAACAATAAACCGATCTCCCCCCAGTTGATCACTTCCCCGAAAAATAATGAGTTGTGGTCCCAATAAGAGATCACTGAAAATGATTTTAAATATTCAAGACCCTGGGTCAACTCCCCTACAGTTTCTAAACCGAATTGGATCAGTACGAAAAGGAAGGCGAATCCCACTGTTTTTTTTGAATCTTCAAGGTATACAGCTGCTAGAAAAGTTGCTGCGATTATCACTAGGAAAACTGGCCATGACAGTAAAGTAGTAATGAAAAGAGTGGAAGCTGAAACCGTGCTCAATTCACCCAATGAATATACTGAAGCGACCGTTACGAGTCCCACAACGGTCAAAAGGACTAATGTGTATGAGGAGATGGTGAAGAATTTTTCAAGTAGATATCGTCTCCTCGATACTGGCTTGGTTAGCAATATATCCATCCTGCCATCGTCGTAATCTTTTGATACACTGTTCACGGATATGTAAGCTATGTAGATAGCTATCAAAAGGACAAAGAATATACCCCAAAACATTGAAAGAACACTCCGCAGGTCCGAGTAATCGATACCGAACGCCTGAAGACCGCCGGATCTTTCTACGTTGCTCTCGATGCCGACCATCTCGATGCGACGGTCACCATCCTCTTCTTCACCAACGGCAAGGACCATAAAATATATTTCTGGTATCTCATCATTTTCTATGCCCAGATCGTAGGTGTAGTTATTTTCAGTTATATTTTCTATTGTATCTTCTGGAACCAACATCTGAGGGATCATCCCGACCTTCAACGTGTAGTTGTGCGCCCATTATTTTTCTATCCATTCTAATGTTATTTCTTGATGATCTTCACGATCTACGATACTGATCTCTATGTTCTCCGAACCCTCAAGATCGTCTTCAAAGGCCTCACCCACGGAGGGAAACGCTTGCACAAAGCCTCCGACTACGAAAGCCATCACTACGAGAAAGACCAAGTAACCTATCCAATTGTTTTTGAGCTCTACCAGTATCGATCTCATCGGCCACTTCCTCCGTCAGAATAATACGTGAGGAATAACTGCTCTAGACTAAAAGTTTCTAGAGACATATTGATTATTTTTTGCTGTGAGATCTTCTTGATGACTTCATCGAGATTTTTGGTCACTATCATGGTGGCCCATTTACCATCCATCTCGAAGTCTTCTACACCTTCCATTTTAAATATACTGGTATCCACGTGATTGTCAAATTCTATCTGTAATTTTTTACCCATCTTTTCTTTCAATGAATCTATTTTTTCTATCACCCTTAATTCTCCGTTCCTGATTATAGCGACTCTATCACAGACCTCCTCCACCTCGGCAAGGATATGTGAAGACATGAAGATGGTTTTACCATCATCTCTTTCCTCCCTCAACAGCCTATAGAACTTATGCTGCATCAACGGATCGAGACCTGTAGTTGGTTCGTCCATTATTATAAGATCCTGATCAGCCATGAACGCCTGTACGATACCGACTTTCTGTTTGTTACCTTTAGAAAGATTTCCATATTTTTTTCCCATATCTAACTCCAACCGTTTGGCTAATCTTTTCATCTTCGTTTCATCGGACACTCCACTCTGAGATAATAGAAATTTCAGGATCGTTTTTACCTTTAGATCTTCGTACATCCCAAAATCTCCTGGTAGATATCCAGTCCTCTTGTAGATCTCAAGAGAGTCCTTATGGGAATCTAAACCGAATATCTTCACATCTCCTGCGGTCTTGTTCAAAAGACCGAGGCATGCTCTGATCGTAGTCGTTTTTCCAGCCCCGTTAGGACCCAAGAACCCCATTATCTCACCTTTATATATATCAAGATCAAGATCTTTTATACCGATAACATCGCCATACTTTTTTGTAAGACCCCTTATCTTCATAACGGGAATTTGTTTTTTTTTCATTTTATATACTCTCCTTTGCTTCTTTTAAGAACTTCTTGATTTCATCTTCATGCTCATCATAGAAAGAAGTCAGATAATTTTCCTTCGCGCCCAATAGACATTCTACTATGTGGGCTTCAGCTTTGATCGTTCTGAAGATTTCGTTGATATCCTCCGCCCATGGAGCTTTTTCTATTTGATGTAATCTCCCATGTATCCAGAACCGCATCGTTTGTTCAGGATACTCGGTATCGAAGACACCTTCTTCAACACCCTGTTCTACTATCTCTTTTAAATATGGAACCATGGCTTCGACGGCATCGTGGTATACTTGATTAACAAATCTAGAAATAGGTGAATCACGCATCAGAACCGATGTCAAGTAAGTTCTTTCTTTCTTTTCCTGAAGTGACTGCATCCACAATCTCATGAATTTTTCCTGAGCACCCAATATTGGATCATGAGTTATCTCCTCTAAAGTTTCGGTGATGTCTTCCACCAATCTTTCAGTTATTGCCTCTACTATGTCCTGTTTTGAATCGAAGTAATAATAGAAAAGGCCGTGAGTTACACCTACTTCTTCACAGATATCATCGATGGAGGTTTCACTGTATCCTTTCTCAGCAAATAATCTCTCAGCCACATCTATCAATCTTTCTTCGTTATCGGTTTCTTTATCTTTCATCTTGACTTCTCCTAACTAATTGTTAGTTAACAAATTTAACTAACTGTTAGTTAATAAGTTGACCAAGTATTAATAATTTTCCGCCGAAAATTAATATTTACCCATATTTATAGATACATAGTCCAACACTTATTTCATCCAAAAAAATCAGACTGATAATCTTTTACAGGTATATTCATTTCGATTTCATCACTTTATCCATGACCTTCAGCATGAATCTGACTCCTTTTCTTTCGAAATAGGTGTCATTAAGGTTACCGATAAAATAGGCTTCTAACTCGGGATGATAAAACATAAAAGCACCTGTCGAACCGACCACACCCCATGAATTGAATTTTTCAGGCATAAATATCGGGATCTTCTTCAGCATCCATATCCCATAGCCATAATCGATGCCCAGACCGAATTCCGCTTTATCGCTCATCATGATATCCAATGTCCCTTTCTCGATGATATCATGGTTCACCAGGGATCTCATGAACTTCAACAGATCTGCCATGGGAGCTACTACTCCACCGCCTGCATAGTCGATCCCAGCATAGCTACCATTATCATCAAAAATCTTTATACCGGTCATCTTTTTACCTTTCAGATAAAAATCGGCCATAGGAGATCCAGGATCTTCCATAGGTTCAGAGTAACCGAGCATGTGCGAATGTTTCATACCTAATGGCCTAAAGATACGTTCTTTGAGGACTTCATAAAAAGGCATCCCTGTGATTTCTTCTATAATAAACCCAAGTAGATAATAATTTGTATCCGTGTAGTTAAATTTATCTCCTGGTGGAGAGTGTGGTTTACGATTTCTTTTACCCCATTCGATCGCTTTTCTGGGATTCATCTTGATATTTGGATCTTCTAAAAGTGTTTCCAGCAGATGCCAGAAACTGTCAGGTAAACCAGAGGTTTGATTCAATAGATGTTTTATCCTTATCTCATCTGTGTAATCCCTACCCTTGTACACATGCAATCCATCCAGTATCTCATCATCTAGATATTTACTGATCTTATCCTCGAAAGATATCTTCCCATCCTCATACAAAATGCTGATAAGAGTCGAAGTGAACAGCTTACCTACGCTGGCCATGTAATTGGGTTGTTTAGGATCAGCCGGTTTACTACCTGTTTTACCTTCAGCTATGTCGATATGGATCCCCATCTTTTCTGAATCCACCAACAGGTAAGCATTGTTGATCTTTTTGTCTTTTCGAACTTTTTTTCTAAAGTATTCTTCGATGGATCTTTCGACTTTTTTCGTACTCATAAACTACACCAAATTTCATTCCGTCCATTTTGTAACCAATGCCCCGATCACAAAAAATACTGCCGCTATCGAGAATATCACGGCTGTATTAAATAAAGCACCCGAACTATCTTGATATATCATAGCATCTCGAAGGCCTTCATTGACATAATAAAGAGGAAGGACTCTAGCAAAACTCCTTAGGTATGATGGCATGACTTCTAGTGGGAAGAACGTACCAGCAAGGAACATCTGTGGGAAAGTGATGGCACCGGCTGCTGAATCCGCAGTCTCTTCTTCTTTAACAAATCGAGATATTATCATACCCATACCTGAAAAAGCGAAGGCTGCGGATACCACTATAACGAACAAGTATACATCTATTGTAACGCTGATATCCCAAACTAAGACACCGACCAATATGATCAGGAAAGTTGACACGAATGAAACAAAAGTCATGAAAAGCATCTTGGATATCAAGTACTCCCAACGTGTGAAAGGTGTCGTGGATAGTTTCCTCAATATCCCCCATTTTCTATACTTGGTGTTCCTAAAGATGGTCCCATATGTTGTAGATGTCATTACTGTGATACCAACGACTGCCGGCATAAAGAAGTCGATGAACTTGAACTCTTCAGCTGCTATGCTTTTTTCTTGATAAATAAGTACATCCCTAGAACCGGTGATCTCATTGTTCCATCCGTGTAAGGTTCCGCCTACGACACCACGGATGATACCGTTGATGGATTCTCTCGTTGGATCGAGTGATAGACTCAGTGATATACTTTCGTTCGAACCCTGCTGTACTCTATAAATTGCTTCTCCGAAATCTTCAGGGATGATCAATGCAGCACGGATGTTATTTTCAGAGATATACTCATCTCCATCGACATCGGCTGGTATATCCTCTATTTTCAACTGTTCACCTAGGGAGCTGATGAACTGCGCAGAGATCTCTGATCCGTCTAGGTCTTGTACGTAAAGTGAAATTGTCAGATCACTTTGACCTTGATATATCGCTCCAAATATGAGCATCAGTAATATAGGAAATGCTATGGACCAGAATACCGTTCCCTTTGAACGATACCACATCCTAAGATTAGCTAGAAAATCAGTGATGATGGCTGTAGACCTCATGCAGCTGCCTCCTCTTCTTCTATACTGGTACCGGTTAGAGTCATAAATACCTCTTCAAGATTTGCCCTCTTTACCTCCATACTCTCGAATTTAACTCCTTCCTGCATAAATTTTGATAATATGTTGGATATGCCTTTTGGATCGTGAACCGGTATTGAAACATTCTGTTCAGAATCTACTGAAGCTTCTTCTCCCAATATCTCAATATTAGAGATATCAAATCCACGCAGAACTACAGAATAATGTCCGCCATGATCGGATATCAATTCACTTAGACTACCCTGACCGACTATCCGTCCTTTATGAACTATAGCAACTCTATCAGCGAGATACTCCGCTTCCTCCATATAGTGTGTAGTAAGAAAGATGGTTTTACCTTCTTCTTTCAAAGACTTTATGGCATTCCACACACCTCTTCTCGCTCTTGGATCGAGTCCTGTTGTGGGTTCATCAAGAAATACCAACTCAGGATCATTAACCAAAGCCATGCCTACGCCTACTCTCTGTTTCAACCCTCCAGAGAGGTTCATATAGAGTTCGTTTTTTTTATCTTCCAGATCCATAAGAGAAATTATCTCATCGATGTCCCTTTTACGTTTGTATAACGATGAATAGTACTTCAATGTCTCTCTTACAGTCAGTCTCTCAAAGGAGCGGAATTCCTGTGGAAGAACACCTATCTTTTCTCGGGTCCCTTTGGATCTAGTTGAGAATTCTTCTCCAAACAATTGAATGGTTCCTGATGTAGGTTTTTTTATGCCTTCACATATCTCGACGGTAGTTGTCTTCCCAGCACCGTTTGGACCTACCATGGAGAATATTTCACCTTCCTTGACTTTGAAAGAAATTCCGTCTAGAGCAGTGATACCATTGTATCTTTTAATCAGGCCTTCAACTTTGATCACATCTTTTTTCTTCATAATAATCTATTCCTTACGGATATTACAGACCCTCATTTGATAAGAGTAAGTTGAGTAGATATATTTAAAGGAATGTTCTAACTTCAAATTAGAGATTACCATTTAGACTAACCGAATCGAAGTATTTTTTAATCATATACTTTAAATATTGGACATTTATAGCTCCAGAGTTTTCTATAATCTTCGTAACATCTTATGATTGAACTTATACTTTATCTGCAGATCCTGGATCGGATATCCTAGGATTTTCCAACAAAGAAATCTATTGAATGAAGTCAATCCCAATCATGTTCAGGATTTCTAGGAACGACTATCCATAAAATGATATATATCAATATGGCAGTTCCAAGTGAGGCGAAGGCAAGTATTACCCATATTATTCGAACTAACACAGGATCTACGTCGAAATACTCAGCGATACCTGCACATAATCCTCCTAGTAGTTTGTCTTTTGAAGAACGATATAGTCTTTTCATATTCTCACCTCTATTCATATTAAATTCATATCCCCTTGAATTCTTATATGAATATTTATCTTTACGTGGTTCTTTTTGAACAAGCAAGAACAAAAATCCAATTAGGAGAGCCACTATAAAGATCGTCCGTAGATTGTCTATCACAAAATTTGCTGCACTTTCGATCATAGATAGGTTCACCTCGATATTAAGTATCAAAAATATATTAGCCAATATCCATAACATCACGATCATTCCTACAGCAGTTATAAAAGGAGAGATGTACCTAAACGATCGAGGATACTTTCTTGAAAAGTATGTTGAATAGTTAAAGAATAGCATCAACCCAAAAAACAAAGCCAAATTATCCACAAGGAATATCCCGAGTTCCGTAGGGATCACACTATCGATCCGACCGCCTATCACATCTAAACCCAAAATCACTAGGCTTAATAGAAATAGACCCACAAGTCCCCATAAAAGAGGGTTCAACAGACCAAATTTTGGTTCATATCTCTTCCTGAAACGCTTTTCAGCATTTTCTACTTTCCTTTCGACTCTCTTACCTATACTCTCGATCTCCTCTTCGAAATCCTTTAAGCGTGCGTCGAAATCTTTCCCGTATCCTATCCGTTCCGTCATATCTTCACCTCGTAACTCTTACTTAGATACTCAGCAAGCTTTACTTCCTTCATACCTATCCCCCATTCTCTTCCTGTGAGATTTTTATAGGCACCGGTGTCTTCAGATGGATAGCTTACGATCTTTCGGATATCTTTAGGTTTCTTCTCTAGTTCTTTACCTGCGAAGTTTACTTTATCCCCTGTTATCTTTATTAGTGTAGAGAGCACAAGGAAGGTAGTGATCTTCCCAGCACCGTTCGGACCTAACATGGAGAATATTTCACACTTTTTGACGGTAAATAAGATCCCCTTGACCGCTTTGACAACGTCGTAATTTTTTGTTATATCCTTAACAATGGCAATAGACTTCACCATATGTGTAATCACCCATCTTCTATCGTATGTTTAACTCTTTTAATGATAAGAAATAGAATGTATATAAATTGATGTTCTATTTGGAATTAATATAATGACTCTCTTTAAGCTATTATTGGGGGTTATTGTCAATCAAAGGATTAAATTATTGTACAATTTTGGTAGTTATTATCACTGGCGAACCTATTTGCTTAATTTTATTTAATAAATTCTTACTAATATTATCGAGATAACGACAATCCATCCAAAGGGACGAAACATGATCGATAAGAAAGATAGACTCGGGAGTATCATCAGTTATGAAGTACAGGCAGAGGTGCGACAGGAACTCAAGGGCGTGTATATCTTCGAGGATTCCTATCTGATTTTATTAGGTTTTTTCCTCTAATATCTCTATACCGACCTCTTCCAGTTTCTTCATCATCTCTTCATAGATGTAGCCCTTTATGCCATCCTCGGGAGCCACTATCCCTTTTTCAGGGATCTTGTCATTTACGAGTAATTCAGCTGTTACGGCCGGTGGAAAACCGGTTGTTCTCTGCATGGCTGTAAGGCCCATCTCGGTATCTTCCTCGTCCCACATGTAGTAATCGTAACGCACTTCTTTTCCATCCTTTTCTCCTTTGGCAGTGTTCCACATGACACAAACGTCGGTATCACCTTCATCAGGCTTCAATCTGGGTGTGATTACAGTTGAAAGCACTTTCCTTGGAACAACATCTTTACCATCGACTTTGACGGGCTCTATGTCCAACATCCCACATTCCTTCAGCGTTTTGATACCATCGTAATGACCGGGCCATCTTACCGTCTTTTCGTAGGTCTCATCCAACTCTGGTCTGGTGAAAACAAAACTCGGCATCCCCGGGGTCACGGCACATTCCAGCTCCGTTTCACGGCCGAACTTATCGAAGGTGAATTTTTCGTGCTTATCTAGGGCTTGTATCTCTTGTACTTTTCCATCGATTATAGCATCTGATTTGATCATGTATTCCCTTAAAACGTGGTCGAATGCCCAGGTTATCATATACTTCAGAGGACGTTTTTCAGCAGCCTTTTTCTCGGGTATACCTCCACACCTCGCTATGGCCGATCTACCCTTGTCCATCTCTCTTAGAGCCTTTCCGAGGGTGATGTTAGTAAGTCCAGGAGCGAATCCGATCCCATCGACTATGGTTATCCCCGCCTCGACGGCTCTTTGGTGCAGTGACTCTCCATATTCCTCTACGGACATCCCCTCAGGTATATCTAGTCCTTCTATCTCATACTTGTCCGGTTTCCTGTGGTATTCTTCCAGGATATCTACCATATCAAGTCCTACTTCGATGGCCAGCTCCAGCGTGGTGTAACTGGTTTTCCGGGTCGGTAAAGCATTGATCCCCACATCATATCCTTTCATGATCTCCTTAGTCTTCTGCTTATCTGTAACATCGACCACATGTTTGACCAGCTTGTCACTACCTATCTTATCGATGATCTTGTCTATCGTACTCCCGGTTCTGCTGGCGATACCTATCTTCTCGAACTCGGTCCTGTTAGCTAAATACCATGCGCTGCCCTCGGCCTGCTTTCCTGCTCCAAAGATTAATACTTTCATAGTATCCACGGAGGGGCATCTGCTCTGATTAAATAACTGTTTCGGACGTTTAATGGACAGGAAAAACTGGCATGGTCCGGGAAAAGTTGTTATAAGTAAAGGTAGGATAATGAGTACGATGGACCCGCTAGAGACGGTCATACTAGGTATCCTCGAAGGAGAGGTCGAAAGCAAAGACCAGCTGCAGAAAAAGAAGCTCGAAGTGTGCAGAGAATACGGTCTTGCCGAACTTCCGAGTAATTCCGAGTTGATAGAGACCGCAAAAAAGATGTTGCAAGACGAAGAATCATCAGAGATTGTTCTCTCCCTCCTAAAGCGTAAGCCTGCGAGGAGCAAGGCAGGAGTCACAGTGATAGCCGCCATGACCTCTCCAGAAAAGTGCCCACACGGTAGATGCCTAGTTTGTCCAGGTGGACCGGAGTCAGAAGTACCCAGTCCACAATCTTACACGGGTAGGGAGCCTGCTGCACTGCGAGGTGTAAGGAACGAATTCTCGGCCTTCGAACAGGTTAAGGATAGGCTGGAGCAGTACAGGGCGATAGGTCACAGCACAGACAAGGTAGACCTGATCGTTATGGGGGGTACCTTTCCTGCGAGAACCCTCGGATACCAAAGGCGCTTCATCAAAGGCTGTCTGGACGCACTGAACGGGTATGTACACGACTCCTTGGAAGAAGCCATCAAAACGAACGAGAAAGCAGAAAACCGGTGTATAGGTTTGACCGTGGAGACCAGGCCGGATCAATGCAGCGATCAACAGATAGCTGACATGCTTTCATATGGAACGACAAGGGTTGAATTAGGAGTACAGAGTTTGAGAAACGATATACTCGAAGGGATCGATAGAGGACATACTGTCGAAGATAGTATAGAAGCAACCGAGCGGTGCAAAGATGCCGGAATCAAGGTCTGCTATCACATGATGCCAGGTCTACCGGGAACGACATCGGAAGAGGACTTGAAAGACTTCAAAAAGCTCTTCCATGACAACCGGTTCAGGCCGGATATGTTGAAGATATATCCCACTCTGGTAGTCGAGGGAACGGAACTGTACGAGATGTGGAGCAGTGGAGGATACGAACCGCTAGGAACTGGGGAAGCTGCAGAGCTGATAGCCAAGGTAAAGTCGATAGTCCCAGAATACGTGAGGATACAGCGAGTACAGAGAGATATCCCCTCTCAATTGATAGAAGCCGGTGTAAAAAAGAGCAACCTGAGACAGTATGCTTGGGAGGTGATGGAAGAGCAGGGGTCATCTTGCAGATGCATAAGGTGTCGAGAGGCCGGCCGCAGTGATAAGGAAGTAAAAGATATAGAACTGAGACACATTTCTTATGAAGCATCCGATGGAACCGAGCATTTTTTTGAACTCGGTGACGGTGATCTTCTGGTGGGCTACGCAAGACTGAGGATGAAAGAGAACATGATACCCACCCTAAGAGAGCTCAAAGTGGTTGGAAAGATGACTCCCCTGGATTCAGAACCTATCTCTTACCAGCATACAGGATACGGTACAATCTTGTTGAACTCGTGTGAAGATAAAGCATTAGGATACGGAAGAATAAGGGTTACTAGCGGAATAGGTGCAAGGGAATACTACAGGGATCACGGTTACGAGCTGAAAGGACCCTACATGTTCAAAGATCTACAATGACGAATTTTCCAGGCTGAGGTTCATATACCTCGTCAAGACTTCGGAATCCTTCAATAAGTTCATCCAGTTCACCGATATCCACTCTTTTTATAAGTTCTAAAAGTTCCTCCTCCCCGAAAGCACCGTACTCTTTTGTGAGCATCGATGCTATGATCACCAGCCTCTCACGACGATCACCTCCTTTTTTAACCTCCTCGACTATATCACCGTATATATCTGAGTCTTTTTCTTCACGTTTCGGCAGTTCCGAGTCATCCATCCTGGCGTTCAACCTTCCAACAGCCCAAGATATCTCGCTCCTGGAATCCGTGCGGTAGTATATCTTCATCTTCTCGATCTTCAATCTCTTACCGCAGTGGGAACATTCAGTTGTTTTCGTTCTTAGGTCAACGGCCCTTGCCAGACCACATTTTGTACACACGATGACCCCGTATCTTCCTCCGCTCATGGTAGATACACCAACACAACAACCGCACATCCATAGGCTTCTTCATTTAACTCCAGTTCAGCGATCTTGCAATCTACATCGATCAATTCGATGTTCCTTTTTTCCCCCATCTCTTCCAATCTGTCATGCAGTTCTTTTTCGAAATCCTGAGAGGTCATATCATAGTCGTTGACCGCATATTCAGCAACATACCCCCCATCGCCGTCTTTCCTAAAACCGAAGCAGAGACCGGCCATCATTCGTTCTCTAAAACCTTCTGACTTCGCAATAACACACGGATGGAAAGCACCGACTTTTTTTGTAAAATCATACACTTCGACAATTCCGGCGGGTAGTACGGAAGATACGGATATCAGATTGAGATCGCCTATGCCTGCATCATAGAGAGCGTTATCGAAGGCGTTCATCGGTGAGATCCTGCTCACGCCCGTTCCTGAACATACTGAAAATCTTTTTGCTTTGAACATCTTGAACACTTGAGGAATTATAAATGATATAAACTTTTCACAAGGTTTCCGACCAGCAAGATTAATAAATCAAACAGTCTTATATGTGGATCATGTCACCGATAATAATACCACTCACGATAATAGGTCTTATATTGCTGATGGTGGTTATCTGGGCGGTCTGGCAGATGGTAAAGTGTGTGGTAACTATCATTCTCATAATCATCATCATAGTTGCTCTGTGGTTTTTTGGAGCTCTAGATACCCTTGGGATATTATCGTTTATTTGAAATGAATCAGACAAATTTCTTATAGTCACGGATAAATACGCTTTCGATGAAATTCATCTCACAACTTGTGGATTCGATCGAAACACGGAGGTTCGTTGGATGGAGCGAGCTTTTGGTTCTGATATTGATAATCGTTACATACCTTTTTCCTTTTTTTCAAGCACCTATTCCACAGTACGTATTTTTATCCCTATTAGCTTTCATTATAATTATCACCACCCTACAGCTATTTTTCGGTGAACACTCACTCGGAGGGATAAGCGCTGTCGGTGGATTCTTCATCTATGTGGGTATCGCTATGTTCGTACTTCAGCTGGAAACCATATACGGCCAGGGATATGTTCATTTCGTTAACTTACTTTCCATGGCAACTTCTGGTATGGCCTCGGTTGTCGGCCTAGTGATAGTAAAAAGCCGCTCGGGAAGGCTCCAGAGGAAGACTTTAACCCTCTTATTCTGGAATATATCTCTGCTCATGATTCTGTATCTACCGCTCTCCCATCTTTTTTTCACCGTGGTTGGCACAGGTGAAGGTGAACTGACATTTATAGGCCTAGGAACAGCATTATCTGTGATATTCGCATTTTATTACATAAAAAGGGAAAAGAGTAGTGATATCGTAGCGAGGGAGATAGACGAAGGTATATCGAGAAGACTTCTCGGTGATATAGCGGGTGCAAGAGAAAACTTTGATAAAGCTATAAGGAACGGCTCAAAGAAGGCATATACTCTTTTAGGAGATGTCGAGTTCGGCGAAGGAAGATATACCGAAGCTCTCAACGCCTACGTTAGGGCAGAAGATAACGAAAGGAATGCGAGAAGAATATCACTGACATCATTGGCCCTGGGTATGAAAGAACAGGCACAAAGGTATGCTGCAGAAGCGTTAAAATCAAACACATCTCCGCAAAATTGGTATATGTTAGGATTGTCGTTCCGTTCCATGGGAGACAAAAAGAGAGAAGTAAGATGTTACCAGGAGGCACTAGAAATGGATCCTGATCACTGGCCGTCCTTAGAAGGATTGGCGCTCTTGGGAGAAAGAACGGATATTCGAGAGGCGTTCCTACGAGGAGGATACGAGCCGGAAAAAAGGATACTTCTTAAAAAACTCAGATCGGGAGATCCCTTTCTAAAAGTTATCCTCCACCCCGCGGACCCAGAGGTATGGAAAACTGATGAAGAGGATAAGGAACTGGATGATGTACTTTTACAAGCAGTTATGGAAAGATTCGATCTTACAAAAGATATGGAGTTGTGTGGTGAGGATGAAAGAAGATTTATCCAAGGGCTAAAAAAAGCATCTAGGGGTGATGATGAGGCACATCGAATATTTCGTTCGTTGGAGGATTCCTGGTTTGAAAATGAAGCATTGTTCGCAACCTCAGCTCTTCATACCGTTAAGGGAGACTACGATAAAGCGATCGACGTACTGAAAACAATAGATGATCCTTCTATCGCCCCGACATCATTTCAGTTGATGGCGGCGATACACCGTATGAAGGACGAACTTTATCCTGCCCTGGAATATTATAGAAAAACCATGGCACTTGGACATTCAAAAAAAGAAGTTGCAGATGCCTTGGCAGGCGTTGCCGGTGAGCTATCTTTAGAATTGGAGGCTGCACAGGCACACGCCTTCAAACCAGATCTACCTATAGAGATGCTGACCGGTAGAAACGAATCACTGGAAGACATGGTGGAGATGGTCGAAGCTAGAAAGGAAACAGAGATCCCCTCACCACTTAAGGAGGATCACAGGCTGTTCGGCGCATTTGCTGAATTGTTATCCGGTAAGCTCCCTCAGACCGTAGAGTCTTTTGAGGATGTACTTGATGAGGACCCGGCCAATCCCATGGCCGAACTGGGACTGTCGATCTGCTCCTATGCCTCGGGTGATCTAGAAGATGCGCTCGATCACGTAGAAAAGGCCATCGGTATAGGAGGAAAAGATCCTCTTTTCTCCTTTTACCGAGGTAGGATACTCTACTCCCTCGGTCAGAAGGAAAAATCATTGGGAGAACTCGAGTACGTGTACAAGCAAAGACCTGCATGGAATAGAAATGTACTACATCTTGAGCGAGTGAGAAGCGATCTAAAATGAAAAGGAATTAAGGTAGGTAAAAGCAAAGAAGGGAGTTTCAGTACCGCTCGTACTTACCGCTATCGTGTTCATCCCTTAGATCAAAATAATGATCAGCATTTTCAAGGGCCATCTCCCTAAGTTCTTCATCCTCTTTTATGATCTTGGCAGGTACACCGACAGCTAAACTGTTATCAGGTATCTTCATACCCGGGGTTACCAGGGCGTTTGCTCCTATTATACATCCTGAACCAATAACGGCACCACTGAGTACGGAGGCGTTCATACCTATTATGACCTCGTCTCCTATAGTTGCGCCGTGAACGATGGCACAGTGTCCTATAGAGACATTTTTTCCGATGTTGGTTGCATTTTCGTTATCAACATGCACAACAGCACAGTCTTGTATGTTCGTTCCCTCACCGATCTTTATACTGTTCTCATCACCCCTTATGACCGCATTAGGCCATATACTGCATCCATCATCGATAACAACATCACCTATTATCACGGCATCCTCAGCAACGAAGCAGGAGTCACGGACTTCTGGAGTCAGATATCACACCATCCTTTAGCGATCAAGATTCTGAAATGGAGACCCTTTTCGGGAAGTATCTCAGAAGTATGATATCTCCCACTGCACTGACCCATCGGAAGGGTACGTTCACGCTTTTTGAATCCTGAACTAGTAGAGGATTGGTATCGCCTACAAATATCCCGTTTATCTTCCCTTCATCTAGGTCCATGACCACATTGTTTACGGTCCCTAGAAACAGTCCCGTTTTCGTGTATACCTGGAGCCCTATCATCTCTGACACTTCTTCTAACATGTGAATCGCTTATGGTATTGCATAGATTATTTTAAATCTTTTTGTTACATTTACTCTTTTTTTAAAGCGGCAGCAGTTTTCACTCAACAAAAAGAGTCGCTTATTGCAGGTCTACCCCTTCTTGCTCTTTGGATTTCACCAGCCAAGTCGACATCGACCACTACGACCGATTCTTCAAAATACGGTCCTTTGGCCAACCTCTCACCTTTGGGTGATATCGCTTCGTTACCACCCCAGAACATCATCTGATCCTCTCTACCCAGTAAATTGACGTAGAAGAATAGACAAGTGGTTTCTATAGCTCGGGCGGTCATCACTCTTTCAAAGAATACCCTGGTGGTTGAAGGTGAGGCCGAGATACAGGCGATAACATCGGCGCCTTTCAAGGCGTAAGATTTTGTAAGCTCTGGGAAAAACAGATCGTAACAGATGACCACTCCCAATCGACCGAAAGGCGTGTCGAAGGTATCGGGGACACCACCCGAATGATAATATCTTTTATCTTGGAAAGGGCCGAAATTAGGTAGAAATCTTTTTCGATAGGTGTCGATGGATCCATCAGGTGTGGTAACGAGGGCGGAGTTGTATAGCCTGCCGTTCATATGGTCACCGATCTCAGGCATTCCGCAGATAATCGTTGTATCGGTCTCCTTGGATAAAGATGATATCTTGCTTGACGATGGTCCCGGTACCTTTTCGGCTTCACTCCACACCCTGTCTCCTAATGTATAACCGGTCAAAAACATCTCCGGAAATATCATGAGGTCTGCATCGTATTTTTCTACTGATCCTTGGATGATTTCGAGGTTCTTTTGTTTATCTCCTAGAACATGTTTACGCTGAACGAGGACCGTTTTCATGTTATCAACAGTGCAGAAGTCACGTGATATTTATCATTTGAGGAAGAACACTTGTATGGCCGTGCAAAAGTTATATATATCTCCTCAAGAAGTCACCAACGGAACCCGCTCATGACCGAGGACATGTTAGATTCATTACAAGATTCATACGCCTCTTTGAAGGAGTGGGCGGGCCAACCCAGCAAAGATGAAATACTGGGTGGGAACGTTTTCCTCGTGATGTTCAAGCTGGGATGGCCTATGATGCTCGCCACCTTCTTAAGAACATTATACAACCTTATCGACACCTTTTGGTTGGGGCGGATCCCTGATCCCGAGATAGCCAGATTATCAGTCACCGCGGTAGGACAAGCATGGACCTTCGTGTTCATGATGATGTCCATCGAGATAGGTTTGGGAGTAGCTGCTTTAGCGCTGGTAGCACAGTACACGGGTTCTAAAGATTATGATGCGGCGGATAAGGTAGCCGGGCAGCTCTATTTTATAGCTATAACATTTTCTATAGTGATCGGGATAATCGGTTACTTTGCGACCCCGTATGCACTTGACATACTGGTAGGTACAGGGGAAGATGCTCCTCAGCTTGTACATTACGGGACACAGTACATTCAGGTGATATTCATAGGACTTCCTTTCATGTTTTTGTTCTTCTCTTTTATGTACGTCATGAGAGGTTGGGGCGATACACTTACCCCCATGAAGATAACTGCGATCTCCGTTATCTTGAACATAATAATCGATCCAATACTGATTTTCGGTTCCGGGCCTCTGCCTTTTTTAGGCATCGTAATACCAGAGATACCATTTTTGGGCCCTATACCGGCCCTGGGTGTTAGAGGTGCCGCCATCGCCACTGTTCTCTCTAGGGGTACCGGTGCAGTATATGCCACTCATCTTCTTTTCTCCGGAAAATTGGGTATAGAGATCGAATGGTCGTACCTCAAACCAGATATAGAAAAGATCAAAAAATTCTTGGACATCGGTATCCCTGCAGCCGTAGGTCGATTCGGCACGTCCTTCGGCTTTATTATTCTTTGGGCAATAATATATCGACTTCCGAATCCGACCGTCGCTGGCTCAGCTTACAGTGTGGGTAACAGGATATTGAACATAACATTCCTTGTGATGGGAGGTTTCGCGATGGCGATCTCAACCATGGTGGGCCAGAGTCTCGGTGCTGATGATACTGAGAGGACCGAAGAGGTGACCAAGAAGGGGATCTTGGCGGTTGCGTCACTAATGGCCATATTTGCCGTAACACTGTTCTTTTTCCGAAACGTACTCATAGGCATATTCATGCCAGATAATCCGGAAGTTATCGAGGCCGGAGCGGACTTTCTGACGATATTCGCTTTGGCGATGCCCTTTTTTGGGGTTTTCAGAGCGGTCACATCTATACTAAGTGGATCAGGACATACAAAATTAAAGATGGGATTGAGTCTCGGAAGGTTGTGGGGGCTCAGGCTTCCATTAGTGTTCTTATTCGCCATAGTCCTTGCTATCCATGCGAACGGGGTGTGGCTGGGTATGGCACTTAGCAATGTGATCGCTGCAGTGTTCGCATTATTAGTTTATAAGACCGGTTGGTGGAAGGAGAAGGTTATAGAAGAAACCGACCCAGTATGAACATCGATCAAAACTAATGCACACTCGTGCAAAATTATAAATATAATACTCAGGCTCGACCAAAAAGAGTGACGATGGAAGAGAGAAGTTTCTATATTTACCTCAAAAATAGGATGGGTCGTCCGTCCAAGAAAGAGATACTTGAAGGGGATATAGTTCCGGTTCTCTTCAAGCTTGCATGGCCTATGATGGTAGCCTCTCTTCTTCAAACCATGTACAATCTTGTGGATACGATATGGTTGGGCAGACTTCCGTCCCCTGAAAATACACTATCTGTCGGAGCATTGAGCCTTTCGTGGCCATTTATATTCCTTCTACTGTCGATAGAACTCGGTCTTGGTATTTCTGCGATAGCCATGATATCACAGCATACGGGTGCAAAGGAATATGAAGAGGCGAACCACGACACCGGTCAGTTGTTTTTCCTATTCATAGTGCTCTCTATAATATTGGGAGCAATAGGCTATCTAGTATCAGAAAACTTTATCAGTTTTCTCACTCAGGAAGGCGACATCGTACCATATGCGACAGCATACCTTCAGATCATATTTCTGGGTTTCCCTATCCTTCTAATATTTGCCGCCTTTTCATTCTCATTGAGAGCCTGGGGAGATACCCTTACACCTACTATGGTGATGACCATCGCTGTTCTTATCAATATATTACTTGACCCGATATTGATATTTGGTATGGGACCATTTCCACACATGGGGATCCGTGGTGCTGCTATAGCGACGGTTTTATCCCGATCAGTTGCAGCTCTCTTCGCAGTTTATCTACTGTACACACGAAGGGTGGGCATCCATCTTAAATTGTCCTATCTTAAACCAGATCTTGTGAAGATAAAGAAATTCTTTGCTGTAGGTATACCAGCAACACTGGCACGGATGGAGGAATCATTTGGTTTTGTCGTTCTGACGGGTCTTTTAGCTATGTTACCGTATCAGGAACAAGTCTTGGCGGCTTACGGCATCGGGGGCAGGATTATCAACATAACATTCATCGTACTCATGGGGTTGATGATGTCGGTCAGCACGATGGTAGGACAGTCACTCGGAGCGGACAAAAAATCACGTGCTGAGGAAACAACACATAAAGCGATGGTATTGATGGTAATATTCATGTCTGCGATATCTGTTATACTCGTTATCTTCAGGTATCCCATAGTGAGATTTTTTATACCAGACGAACCCCATGTGATAGAGATCGGTGCAAGATTTTTACTGATCCTCGCAATAGGTGCTCCGTTCTTTGCGATATATGAAGCAGTTTCTGGTGCTTTGAACGGTTCGGGTCACACCGGTCAACAATTCGGACTGAGTCTTACACGTCTTTGGGGCCTGAGGATACCGATGATACTGATCTTCGCTTTCGTCCTATCGCTCAATTCGACCGGAGCATGGATGGCGATAGCATTCAGCAATGTTGGTGCTGGAATAGTCTCTTATTGGCTCTACAAACAAGGATGGTGGAAAGAAAAGATAATAGATAAGGAATCAGTTTTTGTATCCAAATTGAAGAAGTTTTTTAACATCGATAATGAAGATAGAGATGATTTAAAGGATGAATAATCTTAAAATACAACCATGAACAAAGGATGAACAGATGAGGTATTACAAAGAAGCCTATGGATGCACCATGAACCAGGGTGAGACAGACATGCTGGCTGAACAGATGAAAAGCCAGGGACACATCGAAGTCGACGATCCAGAAAACGCTGACGTAGCTATAATCGGAACATGCATCGTTATAACCAAAACTGAAGAAAGGATGAAGAGACGGATAGCCGAACTCAGTGAATTATGTTCTAGTGTTAGAGTCACTGGCTGTCTCCCCAACGGTCGTCCGGAGGAATCAAAGAAGATATCTTCTAATGTTGAAATGGTATATCCAGGATCCATAACGATGTCAGAGTGTCCAGGAAAAAATTTGATCGGGATATTACCCATCGCAACGGGCTGTGTAGGCGACTGTGCGTACTGCATAACTAAATTGGCAAGAGGTAGTCTCAGGAGTAGATCCATCGAAGAGATAGTCACAAGGTTCAGGGAGCTTCTAAACGCAGGAACTATTGAGGTTCTATTGACCTGTCAGGACACAGCATCCTACGGTAGGGATAAGGATTTAGATCTACCCACTCTCATGAGAGAACTTTCCAAGTTCGAAGGACACCATAGGGTGAGAGTAGGCATGATGAATCCCGACACGGTGCGACCGAGCTTAGATGAAATCATCGATGCTATGGAAAACCAATGCTTCTACAGATTCCTTCATCTACCCCTCCAATCTGGATCGGATGCCGTTCTTGGCTCCATGGGAAGAAAGTACTCCGTTGATCAGTGGAAAGAGACCGTTAGTTTGTTCAGAAAGGCGTTCCCGGATATCACACTATCGACCGACGTGATAGCTGGTTTTCCCGGAGAGAGCGAGGATGATTTCAGAGAGACTTTAAGAGTTTTAAAGGAAACAAAACCAGACATACTCAATATAACCCGTTTCAGTCCTCGACCCGGCACCAGAGCGAATGATATGGATGGCAAAGTTCATTCTCGAGTGAAAAAAAGACGTTCTAAGGAACTCACCACAGTCCATAAAAAGATCAGCCGAGACATAAACCGAAAGTATCTTGGTAGAAGAGAGCAGGTTTTGTTCTTGGAGAAGGGGAAGGGAGATACGATCAAAGGAAGGATGAACAATTATAAAGTGGTGGTTGCCGAAGGAGAGCCGGAGGAACTGCTTGGGTCATGGAAAGAAGTTGAGATCACGGGTGCAGGGGACGTATATCTTAGAGGAGATCTCATATGAAACAGTCATACGCCTCTTTTTTCTCCCCAGATCATCTTGTGCAGTTGGGGTAGTACCCGGACATCGATACCGTCATCGAGCACCATCTCAGCAAGTTCTTTGAGCTCGACTCCACCCATAGGTTGGAATACAATATTGCATTTCAACTCGTACTTATCGAGAACGTATTTCGCTGAAGAGTAATCTTCTTTATCTGCCACGACGAACTTGAGCTGATCATCTTTTCGGAGTAGAGCAAGGTTCCCTGGAAGCATGTGTTCCATCATCCCCGAGGAAGGAAGTTTGTAATCCATGGAGATCATGATATCCTTTTTCAACAAGTGTGATATGTCTATCGAGCCATTTGTCTCCACCGAGATATCTTTATTTCTTTCGAGAAGTATCTCTATCAATTCTATCAAGTCTTCTTGAAGTAGAGGTTCACCACCGGTGATGCAGTACCTATGAGAGGGATATTCATCGATCCTATTCATGACCTCAGGCATGTCCATTTTCTTACCTTCTCCCCAAGCATAGGCAGTGTCGCACCATTCACATCGTAGATTACAGCCGGAGGTCCTGATGAACGTGGTAGGCAGTCCTATGCCTTTGCCCTCACCCTGGACTGAATAAAAGATTTCGATTATTTCCATGATGAAGGATAGCACCTAATGGGTAATATAACTAACGTTTTCGCTGAATATTTGTATCGGGATTTTAGATTTCAAAGCTAGGCTTGATGCTATTGCTGTATTGTGGTGTATATCGGCACATCACAACCAGACCTTTCTTTCTTCATATTTAACTCCTGTTTTATCGCAGGCTTCTATCACTTTTTTTGCCCCCTCTTTTTCGATCAATATTGCACCTTTACCGAGTTTCTCTCCGGGATA
>PUNK01000064.1 GCA_003552585.1 Thermoplasmata archaeon
CATCCGTTCAAGCTGTTTTCGCTTTATCTTTGTCAGCTCGACAACAGCTGACTTGACAGTTTTCTTTGCTTCCATCTTCCTTGTATATCCAACGTGTACACACTATTTAGACATCTACTTAGGAGAGGGGTCAGTGAAAGTAGTATTCATCCCCGCGGCAGAGCCGTGGGGTTTTCTGCTTTCCCAACTCTATAAAAAGATGAAAGAAAAAATGAAATATAGCTTTCTATTAGAGATAAAGTAATTACTGACCGATTCTTTATGGATCTAAAAGAAAAATACTTGTTTGATAACTCCCTACACAAAGATGTATGCTCATACACCCATAACGGAGCAATATCATGAAAAAGATCCCCAGCGGTATAAGTGATCTAGACACGATAATCAAAGGAGGATTCCCCTCTGGCTCAGTGATACTTTTGTTGAATGAAATCGGGGCAGGAGGGTTGGAATTCACCTATACCTCATCTGCCAAACTTTTGATGAGTAAAGATTCACCAGATGACCTTAAATTGATACTGGGGGACGAATGCATGAGATCTATATTACCTGAAGATATACATTACCTAACTTTTTCTAGAGCCAAGGAAGACATATTAGACGAAGTTAAGATGTCATTTAATCAGGATTATTACGACGCTGTAGAATCCAATCTAAATTTCAAAGATTTTTCTCAATCCTTTTTCAGACAAACCATAGTGCCTAGAGGTTGGACAGGCAACTCAGGCAAAGCGAGCATATTTCAAAATGACAGCAACGGGGATATATTAGAAGAACTTGTGGATTTCCTAGACCGTAACGCCACCAACAATGTAGTTATTATAGACTCGTTGACCGATCTGCTCACCAATTCTACCATCGACAATGAAAAGCTGGTAAACATAGTAAGAGGTATTAGAAGAGCTTCAAAGAAGTGGGACGGGGTGGTTTACCTACATCTATCACGGGGCATAGTAGAACCGAGCTTAGAACATCTCCTCATAGACAGTGTACATGGTGTATTATTGTTCGAGTGGTCCAAGAGCTATAGAAGTTCCCAAAGGCAGAGATACTTAACGGTTCAGAAATTCATGAGCGTGCTTCCTCATCTGAAAAGAGAGAAAGTGGCTAGATTCATGGCCGAAGTCAGTGCCTTGAACGGCTACCACGTAATAAATTATGAAACTATAAGGTGATCGTATTATGGATGAAAATATAGAGAGGGTAACAACAGGCGTAGAAGGGTTAGACGACATGTTGAATGGAGGGATACCGAAGGGTCATGTGTTCACGGTGATGGGGTCCTTTGGAACTGGAAAGACAACATTCGCCCTTCAGTTTTTATGGGAAGGGTTAAAGAGAGGGGAAAAATGCATCTTCATCTCGCTAGAAGAAGACAAGGACGCCATTTCTATAACGGCTAAATCATACGGATGGGACATAGCTAAGTACATAGAATCGGAACAGATAGTCGTAGAGAAACTGAGTCCAGCTGATGCGCACACCACCATCAACAGGTTGAAAAGTGATCTTCCAGGATTTATAAAGAGCTTTGATGCAGATAGGATCGCCATAGACTCGGTATCGTTGTTAAACATGCTCTCCGATGAGCCGAAAGAGAAAAGAGAACATCTCTTCGGTCTCTGTAAGATGGTCAAAGACACTGGGGCTACAGCTTTACTCACCGCTGAGGTGAAGGACGACAACCCAAGGAGTTCAAGAGACGGTTTGGTAGAGTACACCACCGATGGTGTTATACTCCTAAAATATGAGATGGTGAAAGCTAGCGAGGTAAAGCTCACGATCCAGGTAGTAAAGATGAGGCGAATCAAACACACCAGACACCCTAAACCGTATGAGATAACGGATGATGGTATAGAGGTACTTCTAGAGGGAGCCGTATTCTGAAACAGGTGTAAATATGGGAGTAGATATTGGTAAAATATTGAAGGTCAAAGAGATGGGGTTAGACCACCTTTCAGATCGCATAATAGCTATGGATGCTTACAATATCATCTATCAGTTTCTTGCCAGTATAAGACAGAGAGACGGCACACCTCTGATGGATTCTAATCAAAATATCACATCTCATCTTTCAGGGCTATTATACCGCAATGCTAACCTTTTAGAGAACGATATCAAATTGGTTTATGTCTTTGACGGGGAACCAGATGTGATGAAAGAGGGAACTCTTGAAAAGCGACTGGAAAGAAAGCAGGAGGCAAAAAAAGAGTATGAAAAGGCCCTTGAGGAAGGTGATATGGAGAAGGCTAGAAGCAAAGCACAACAAACCTCCCGTATGAGTCCTGACATAGTAAAAGGAAGTAAACGTTTGCTCGAATTGATGGGCATACCGTGGGTACAGGCACCCGCAGAAGGAGAGGCACAGGCCGCCCATATCGTTATAAAAGGTGATGCTTGGGCAGTAGGAGGACAAGATTACGATTCACTTTTATGTGGTGCACCTAGGCTGATACGGAACTTGACGATCAGTGGAAGGAGAAAACTACCGGGCAAGAATAAATACAAAAAAATACAGCCAGAAATGATATCTCTCCAAGATAACTTAAACGAACTAGATATCACAAGAGAGCAGTTGGTCGATATAGCCTTGTTGTGCGGAACGGACTACAACGACGGGATCAAAGGGATAGGACCTAAGAGAGGGATAAAAAAGATCAAAAAACATGGTTCCCTAGAAGCGGTACTCGATTCGATCCAAGAAGATATCAATAACGCTGAAGCGATCAAAAAGTTGTTCCTTGACCCTAAAGTAACCGATGACTATAAAATTGAATTCCAATCTCCAGATTTTGAAGGCATGATCTCTTTCCTATGTGATGAAAGGGAGTTCTCCGAATCACGTGTAAAATCAGCTTTAGAAAAGTTCGAAAATAAAAGAACAAGCCAAAGCGATTTGTTATCCTTTACATGAACTCTTCTAAACTCGGTTCAGAAACCTTATCGTTTTCGAAAAGGGAATCGATCTGATCGCTTATCTGTTTGATCCGTTGGTAAAGATAATCTGGTACATCGAATCTTTCAGCCATCTCCAAAGAAGGTTCAAGGTACTTTTTTACACCACCTTTATGTATGGTAAGAGTCAGGTTCCCACCACATTTGCATTTAGGATGCAAAGGAGGACGCCTGTATTTTTTATTACATGCTGTGCACCTAACCCTTTGTAGGCAGAACTTGTTCAAGTTTCCCATCAGATCAGGGATGAAATGATCTTCTATGACTCTTGTTACCACATCTGACTCGTCCACCGCCCTTATCAATTGGGCTACTTTTACCTGGGCCTCCATTTTTTCTGTCATCTTGCCGAGCCTGGTGTAATATGTCTTTTTCGGTCCTTCCGAGATATCATTGGTATCGTGGGTATAACCGAATCCCTGGTACTGGGCTTCGGAACCAAGCCTATCTTCGACAGTTTCTATCAAATCGACCAACTGTTTTGGATCTGCGTATTCCAAAGCACTCTCATAAAATTCAAGAGGATATCTCCAGACAGTGTCAATATTATGAGCCTCCTTGTCTATCTCGTCGGGATTGATGCGAGTCGTCAGAACGAGAGGAGCATCCATCTTGCCTCCTCTTTTTTCAGGTAAAAAATGCTGAGAGAAATTAAGCAAACCGTCCATCAACAGCATTATACAGTCCTCGTCCCCGTCGCAATTTCTTCTTTTTGCAGCATGGAAGTAAGGATGGGCATATCCGGCCCTGCAGTCTGCGAACCCGATGAGTCTTCCCAACACACCACCAGATGTATGCGGAGCAAGGCCAACTATCAGATGGCCGATTAGGTCAGATGATCTATCGGCATTGTAAAAAGGTTCCATATCATAGTATAATTCGAGTAAATCATCAACAAAATTCGCCACACGAAGGAGATAATCCATGGAATCTTTAGAGGCTATGAAGTCCTGTACCTTAAGTTCCAATATCTGATCATCATTTATCAACTCGTTATCATGCACATCTTTAGTATAACCAAGATCTCGGACCCTTTCTACAGTCAAACCTATCTCTCTAGGTTTGAAATGAGTGACTGGGAGATCTGTCATGTCGTATCTACAAGTGCCATCTTTGAACATCGTTATCCCGTTTTTTGCTCGTAGAATACCCTTTTCAAGTGCTTCAGGGGTTTTTGTTTTATTCATCAGCTTTTTAACGCACTTTATGTTGTCAACATTTCCCCCTCCTCCTAGAGAAGCTAGTGCCTTACGATGCATCCTTTTGATCGGTACCTTCTGTTCCCTTGGCTCGTCGATGATCTCTGTCCTCTCTCCACATGTGCAGCGGATCTGTGCGCCACTTTTACCGCATCTAGTGCATCTTCTAGCGCTGACTTCTACCTCTATGATCTTTTTTTCAAGTGCTTTCGTCAGCAGCCTCTGATTACCACCACTGTTTCCTATAGGGAACAAGGAGTGTACCGCGGGGCTCATACTCCTGTCCTTAGCCTTCTCAGGGCGGCCCATCCTTGCACCGATCGATGTAGGACATTTACTGCGTATGGGAACACCGGCGAGCTCGCTCAAATACTCCATGATGTCATCGACTTCCTCTTCCTCTTCCATCTCAAGCGTTTCTAGATCTATCCCTAAAGTGAAAAGAAGGGCTTCGTGGTCTTTAACTATTATATCACCGTCGGAATCCAGTCGATGATGCAGCCCGATATCTTCCATGGTCCCCTTTATGTCTTCTTCATATTCAACCATAAGATAACTGCTGACTTCACCTTTTTGAGATATGTGTTTCCTCAACCTAGATATGTTCTCCTTATCGGTGTACTCCCAAAAATAAACGAACTTGGGATGGAGTGGAACACCTTTTTCTGAAGAAAGCCTTACGGCTGTTTCAACGAATACGTCATCCTCATCGATATCCTCGTCTGCTTCTTGCATCCACCACTCGTGACAATATGCTCCCGGTACGAGGGGGTGGTTGTTTTCTAAAAACTCGCCGAAGGGGATCAAGATCTCCCCCATATCGATTATCTCTTCGACGTTCTTCCTGATCCTGATAGCCTCTTCTCCATCATCTATACGCTTAACTGAACCGTCCTTCATCAAGACTGTAGGTCCATCGATTGAATCGCAAGGTGTTATAGCGCCGGCCTTACCCGGTCTCTCTATCTTGATCTGAGTCCCTAACGCCATAAATTCATCCGTGAGGTACATGGTGGCTGGATTCACAGCCACAGAGGCAAGACCTAACGTCCTGCTGCGGCCGTACCTTAACCGTAGGCCACCTTTTCTAGAAGGGTGTCCGAAAACTGGTCGCCCTGCTATCGTTTCGTTGATGTACTTGAAGTTGGGTGAGATCCCTCCCTCTGATTCCTCTTCAGGACCTTCTTTCTCATCGGACATGAACTTTGAAATATGTTCATTTAAAAAATCCCAATCCGTAATACCAAGATTATCGACGTGTTTTTTTAACTTCTTTGCCTTCAAACACATCCCCTCAGCTATCACAAGACAGGCACCACCCCTTATCCTATTTGTTTCCACTCGAGGTAGGTCACGATTTCCGGAGATCTCCTCCTGCTCTGTCCCTTCGCCACTTATACTAACGGGACAGCCTCCGACGATCATCTCGATCTCCTCTGCGGAGGGGGTGTATTGGAGCCCTCTAGCCTTTTTGTAAAGGGGAATCTCCTCCTTAAATCGCTGTATTTCACCAGGCGTTGCTTTAAAAGCACCTATGCCTAGATCCCTTCGTACCACATCGGCGATAAGCACACTCATCGCTTGCCCTGTACCTCCTGCTGATCGTATAGGTCCAGCAAAGGATAGTTCAACATAGCTGTTACCTCCGTCCTCTTTTATTTCAACCCCTCCGATCCCCTCCAGTGGTGCAACAAGTATACCTTCTGTCAAAACTGCTAGACCTATGCGGACAGCATCCTCGAGCCTTTCTCGTATACTCCCCTCTTTCCTGGAAGCTACCTCTTTGGCTATCATAAGTGATACTTCTTCCCTGCTATCGTATTTTTCACTCAACTCACGTATCTTTTCAGCTGTTCCTTTCACACCGGTCAATTCCTGTGCCCGAAGAGCAAGGTCTTCCGCCATAGGGATCTCCACCTCCGTGCTCGGATCATAACCCTTAGATCGGGCCTTTTCTGCGACTCGGTAACAGCATTTTGCCTCTTCTTCTAGGGCATCGAAATAACATCCCATCTCCTTCGAATAAACTATATCTGGCATCTGATTCCCCTCCATGGAAAGTCAGAGTGCATTCCCATGGCTTATCAACGAGATGGGACAGTGTCATGGTGATTAATTAAGGTTACTGTTAACATCTCACATGATGAGTATACCGAAAGAATGATGAGTTAGGTGAAATAATGTAGTCACATGTCATTTAGAGATGCAGAAGAGATAATCAACGACGATGAAAAAGGTGCTGCAGAGCTGACCTTAGATACGATAGATAGCATTCTCGAATTTGAGGAGGAGGGAGAAGTAGTCGATTACTTAACTGAATTGATCCAAGGAAGACGATCTATGGCACCGCTATTTAACTTGCAAATCATATATTTATCATGCTGGAGAATGACTCAGATCCTTGGAAGAGAGCTGAAGATCTTGAAGAAAACCTGATCGTCAACCGTCGAAAGGCCTCCGAAAATGTGTCTGATCTGATCAGTGGTAAACATATCTTGACCATGAGTTACAGTTCCACAGTAAAACTATCTTTGAAAGGGTCATCCAAAGTGAGCATACTCGAGTCTAGACCATTGATGGAAGGTAGAAAACTTGCAGCTGAGCTGATAGAATCTGGTGTCAAGATAAGATACTGGTGTGACTCTGCACTCCTATGTGCTCAAAAAGAAGTCGATGCTGCATTGGTGGGTGCAGATGCCTTTTCGGAGGATTTTTTCGTTAACAAGGTGGGAACTAACCCTCTGGCACTGTGCTGTCATGAATATGATGTTCCTTTATACGTGGTGAGTGATTCCACAAAGTACCTCCCAAAAGAGATCCCATTGAACTACGAGGAGGAACACGATCCTTCAGAGGTTTGGGAGAGAGCCCCGCCAGGTATAGACGTGAATAATCCTTATTTTGAAAAGATACCTTGGAACGATGCGGTCCTGGTTACAGAGATGGGGATAAACGAATTCCCCTCATATGAGTTATCAAGCAGATTAAAGAGGTCACTCACGGAGATATGATCGTGTCCCGGAGTTTGCCTTTCCTTTCCTTTATCTCTTTTTTGATAACTTTACCTAGTTTCATGATACCCTCTTTGATTTCTTCCTCTGAAGAATGTGAAAAGTTAACTCTCATGGTGTTCTTACCTCCGTCACCAACATAAAATGCATCACCGACCACGTAAGCTACATTTTCTTGTATCGCCCTCTCGAACATCTCCCGGGTATCGATGTATTCCGGGAGTTTGACCCAAATGAACATACCACCTTCGGGTCGATTCCATTTGGCCTCCTTTGGAAAATGCTCCTTCATAGCCTCCAACATGGTCAACCTTTTACTATCATACAGCTCTTTTATGTAATTTATATGTTCATCGATGAAGCCGTTGGCAATGTATTTATATGCCACATATTGTCCGAAGGGATTTGTGCAGAGGTCGGTTGCCTGTTTGGCTATCACCATCTTATCTATCAGCTCAGTAGGGCCTACACACCATGCTATCCTAAATCCAGGAGCTAAAATCTTCGAGAATGTCTGGAGCCGTACGACTCTATCTTCGTCATCCATAGAAATAAGATGTGGTTGCTCTTCACCTTCATACCTAAGTAAAGAATACGGTGAATCCTCGACTATCAATACATCATACTTTGACGCTACTTCTAAGAGTCTTTTTCTTTTATTACCCGGCATAGTTGCGCCAGAGGGATTCTGAAATGTTGGAACCACATAGATAAATTTCGGTTTCTCACCCCTTTGCTCCAGTTCTTCTATTTTTGCATCAAGAGCATCCATGTCCATACCATCTTCTTTTACAGGGACCGTCTTTATGTTGGCTTGAAAAGCTCTAAAAGCACCGGTAGCACCTAAGTATGTAGGTGATCCTACCACTATCGTATCACCAGGGTTCAAAAGAACTTTGCTTATCAGATCCAATGCCTGCTGGGAACCGTGAGTTATAAGAACGTGATCACTTCCTACGTCCATCCCTCTTTTCCTCATCCTCTCAGCCAAAGCTTCTCTCAAAGGAGGTATACCTTCTGTAGAACCGTACTGCAATACCTTTTCAGGCATCTCATCTAATAGTTCATTAACTATTTCATTGGTCACTTTCGTGGGAAAGGCTTCAGGGTTAGGGAGGCCGCCGGCAAAAGAGATTATCCCGGGACGCTGGGTTAGTTTCAACAACTCCCTGATTTCGGAAGCTTTCATAGCTTTGGCCCTCTTCGAAAATATACGATCATAGTCGACCATGGTAATCAAATCACCCTATCGAAGAGCACGTATTATTTCTTTCGGTCGGAGCTCCTAGTTTGAACAATAGTTTTATATCGACCGAGAGAGAATAACCGTTCGGTGAATTAAGTTGAGGATGATAAGCGGTTGTCACATCTGTGGAAAACCTGCTAATAGATCCTGCAGCCTATGTGGTCTATTGACCTGTGACAGACATATAGAAGAGGGGATATGTTCTGGGTGTAAGAGAGGCCGCGTGAGTGAGGAGAGCGATGAGGAGAAGAGGTATTACGACGACGAAGAAGTCTACCACTAAGATGGCTGATCTCTCTTCTTTACGAGTACAAGAGTACCTTCAAGCTCTATAGAGTCCAGCTCTTCGCCCTTGTGGACCAAAGATCTACGGATATTGATATCTTCACTTTCGATGACCACTTCCGTTCCATCATCTAAAGAGAGCGAATAGACTTCATCTGAACCGATCTTTCTATCAACTTCTTCAGGATCCAAACTTTCCAGTTTTTTGAATATCTTTTTGGCTTTATCTTTATACTTAGGACCCATGACAGAATAATTTGGCTCGATATCCACGGCCCTCTCCTCGATATCCTCTGCATCCAAAAAGACCAGTTCTGTAGCCTTGACCGTTTCTTTTATATCATCTTTGAATGCCTCGATACCACTGTGTTCTGTGACCAGTCTTACTTTTCCGATCTCCTCGTTGAGAGGGATGCCTTTATCTGATTTCCACTTCCTTATCTCACTAGTGATATCTCTAGCGACATCCCCCTTCTCCCTTGCCTCTTCGTCGATATATTTAGTGTTGATCTCCGGCCAGTTAGATGTGTGGATGCTTTCTATCCCCTCTTCCTTCAATAAATTTTGATAGATCTCTTCCGTTATGAAGGGGACCATCGGCGCCATGACCTTCAGTATCGCTCGAAGAGTTTCGGATAACGTGAAGAGAGCGCTCTGTTGTTTTGTCCCGTCATAAAGACGATATTTGACCATCTCCAGATAATCGTCGCAGAACTCGTTCTTGAAGTATGTAGAGATGGTCCTTCTAACTTTACTCGAATCATAATCTCTATAGTATCCTTCACATCGATCCACTATCTCCTTAGTCTTGGTCATTATCCATCTATCGATCGGTTCGATCTCTTCGGGTATGCTTTCCTTATCTAATTTATCAAGGTGCATATCGACGAGCTTGGATGCATTCCATATCTTGTTGAGTATCTTTCTTCCCCTCACGACTTCCTTTTTCTTATAGACTATATCGTCTCCGATCCCGGCTCCAGCTGCCCAGTATCTAAGGCAATCGGCCCCGTATTCTTCGATTATACCTTCTGGGCTGATGCCTGTCCCACGTGAACTGCTCATGCCTTCTCCTTCCTTCGTGTAAACATACCCTGATATCATGACCTCCTCCCAGGGTATGGATCCGTGATGTAAGTATGATTTCAAGATAGTGTAGAACGCCCAGGTTCTTATTATGTCGTGAGACTGAGGTCTCAAAGTCATCGGATAGTTCTTTTCGAAGACTTCACTTCCTTCGGTCCATCTTAGTGCTATCTGAGGGGTCATCGAAGAGGTCATCCAGGTATCCATAACATCCATCTCGGGTTTCAGGTTTTCGGAACCACATTGATCACAACCATATCCCTCTGGTTCTTCGGTTCTAGGATCGACTGGTAGGTCTACTTCATCGGCGGCGATTATGTTTTCGCACTCTTCACAGTACCAAATCGGGAACGGGACACCGAAATATCTCTGTCTAGATATACACCAATCCCACTTCAAGTTCTCGACCCAGTCCTTGTATCGGTGCTTGTAATAAGAGGGATACCAATCGATCTTGTCGGCCAATTTAAGGAGTTCATCTTTGTAATCTAAAGTTCTTATAAACCACTGGAGCGTAGGTATGAACTCTACAGGTGTATCACATCTCCAGCATGATCCTACGGATTGGTGAAGTCCTTCCTGGTCGAAGAGTAGTTCTTGATCTTTTAGATCTTCGATGATCTTCTCCCTAGCCTCTTCTATGGTCATGCCCTCATAATCGTCTGCATCCTTGTTCATCCTCCCTTCCTCGTCGATGGATATCCTTAGGGGAAGATCGTACTTCTTCCACATCTCTATATCGGTGTTGTCTCCGAAGGTACATATCATTACCATGCCGGAACCGAATTCCATATCGACCTCTTCACCCTCCATCAAGGGGACCTCTTGTCCGAATAAAGGTACTTTTACTATTTTTCCCACCATATCTTTGTATCTTTCATCCTCCGGGTGAACGAAGACCGCAACGCAGGAAGGGAGCAGCTCCGGTCTCGTTGTGGCTATCTCGATCTTCTCTCCATCTTCCGATTCGAAATAAATATAATTCAATGTCGTATCTCTCTCGATATCCTCGACTTCAGCCTGTGCTAAAGCTGTCTTATGGTATGGACACCAGATCGTAGGTTCGCTGTTCCTGTAAACATCACCTTCTTTATAAAGATACAGAAAAGACTTCTGAGCCGTCTTCACCGACAGATCGTCTATGGTCTGGTAGAACGTATCCCAGTCCCATGACATGCCTATGCGGTCGAATACTTCGGTCATCTTTTCTTCGAGTTCAGCGGATGTCTCTTTACATCGATTTATGAAGTCTTCCCTTCTAACTTCCCTTTTGTTGATCCCGACTTTTTCTTCTACGTACTTTTCGGTAGGCAGCCCGTTATCGTCATAACCCACTGGGAAAAAAACGTTGTATCCAAGAGACCTCATGGCCCGTGCGATTATCTCGAACTCGATGTAATTTTTTGCATGTCCCATATGAAGGAATCCTGAAGCATATCTAGGGGGGGTGTCGATGGAAAAAACAGGTTTCTCAGAATCTAGATCGTGTTTGTAAAGTCCCATCTCTTCCCATCTCTTCATCCATCTCGTTTCTATATCTTCGAAATCATAGTCGCCTAGGGAAGACATGATGCGCACTAACCTGCAATTTGACTTTAAATTTTCGGCGTCGTGAGTATTTAATATCTTTCCAACTTACCTTCTTTTAAAGCCTTTTTAAGGCAAAGATGCAAGGTGATCAGACCTATGATCATCCCTATCACTCCGGCTACTATCATCACAAGAACATCACTGGTCGGTATATATCCGTGATTCATACTAGTTCTCATACCGTTCAGAGCATAAGTGATGGGTATCGCTCTGCTGATGTATTGGGCTGCACGGGGTAAAGAAGATACTGGAAAGAATACACCGCAGAAGAACTGGAAAGAGAAAAAGATCACCGTGAATACTGCCTGTATCTCTTTATAAAGTACGGCTACACCTGCTATGACGAATCCAAAACCGATGACCGACATCCATGCTAGAAGCAGGAATAAGAACGAGGGAAATGTCAGGTTTAGACTGATCCCGAAAACGAGTTCTGCAACCAACCACATCTCGAAGAAATTGAGTATCGAAACAGTAAAACCGGAGAGAGCGGTGGCCGATACCGGTACCAATAGATGATGGGGTATCATGTATATGTTCTTGAAAGTTCCGATGTGCTGCTCCCAACGGATGCTCCATGAAGAGTCGAAGAAACCAACACGTATGAAACGCCATGTGATGATGCCCACCACGATGTAAGTAGCGAACCCTCCTTCCAGGCCCATATCTCCACCCTCGTCCACAGTTCTACCGAGTAATGCGAATACGCTAACCCATACTATAGGATACATCAGCATAGCTACGAAGTTCAATTTGTAGGACCATCTACGCTGCCAGTCCCTCACGAGGAAGGCCCATATTATGTGGAGATATTGTTTCACATCCATGAGGTCACCTCGTTCTCAGAGCGCTCTTCTTCATCCGTGTGTTTTATGAACACCTCTTCGAGAGTGGGTTCTTTTACCGATATGTTTGATACCCGACCATGGTCAAGTATCTTCCTTACGACATCATGAACCCGATCGCCGGCTTCTAAAAAAACCTGGATCTTACCATCTCTGGTCTTTTTGATACTATCGATGTAAGGATCCTGGATGTCCAGATCTGATCCGTCTCGATAGGAGAACTCTATCATCCTCTTCGGGAATATCTTGTCTTTGAGTTCTTTTGGATCTCCAGTCATCGTGATCTGGCCGTCTTTTAATATGGCTATCCTTTCACATAGTTCTTCTACTTCGAACATGTTGTGACTCGTGAATATCACTGTCTTTTTCTCCCTTTCCATGACATCTTTCAATAGACTCCTGAATTTTCTACTTGAGACTGGGTCGAGTCCAAGGGTCGGTTCGTCCAGGAACAATATAGGTGTTTCTCTTACCATGTTTCGTATCAAGTTGAGTTTCTGCCGCATACCCGTTGAATAATCTGCTAATCTCTTTTCGAAATCACTCTCATCCAAACCAAGATGATCCCCGTACTCCTCCATCTTTGATCTCCAGTCGTCGACTTTGTACAATCGAGAGAAGAATCTGATATTCTGGTAACCGGTCAAACGGCGATAAAATTTATCCCTTGCTGTAATAACGTCTACCAGATCTCTCACCTTCTTCGGATATCTGACTACATCAAGACCTCTTATCTTGGTAAGACCGTTGTCTGGAAGTAACATGGTGGCTAGGATCTTGACCGTCGTGGTCTTGCCGGCACCGTTGGGTCCGAGTAGACCGAATATCTCGCCTTTATCGACCTCAAAAGATATCCCTTTTAGGGCTTGTGTATCTCCAAAGGATTTCTCCAGACATTCAACCACGATCTCCATAGTAACGCTTGCACATAGATACAATCATATAAAGTTTATCATGGTTATTTATATTCAGAAAACTATCTAGGAAGCAAGAACGTTATCTCCTCACAGATATCATCAGGAAGCACACCCCACCCTCTTTGCTCATATGCTCTTTCTCCAGCCCGGCAGGTCAGATAAGCACCCAGTCGGGAGGCGTCGAAGGGTTTCATCCCCTTGGACAGAAGTGTACCGACCACACCTGCAAGGACATCACCGGTCCCTCCGACCGACATCCATGGACCGCCAAAATCATTGTATTTGTGTTTTTCTCCGTCGGTGATGTAATCCTCAGGAGCCTTGACTAAAAGTGTAGCACCCGTTTCTTTTGCGAACTCATCGGCTCTATCCGGTCGAAAAGGAGTTCCAACCATCTGAAGAAACTCGCCTTGATGAGGGGTGAGAACAGCATTAGAAAGATCCATACCCGATCCTACTGTTTTGAGTGCGTCAGCATCGATAACTGAAGGGATCTTTATCTTTTCTAACAAAAGCTTCACAGCTTCAAGGGTTTTTTGTGAATCACCGAGCCCAGGACCCAAAACAACAGCATCACAATCCTGGGCTATAGAAAGGATTGACTCAGTATGTTCAGGAGATAAAATTGACCCTGGTAAAGGGTGAACTATAAAGGAAGGAGAATATCCGGCCACGACCTCAAAAATTTCAGAAGGAGCTGCGATGTGGACCAGGTCCGCTCCTGTCCTATAAGCCGCCTTTCCTGCCAGTGCAGGTGCACCGGTATAAGGCCCTCCACCAACCACCATCAATCGTCCATTCTCACCTTTGTGTGAGTCCTCTTTAGGTAGCGGATAAAGTGACAATTCACCCGGTCCTGTGCGCTCAAAAGCCTCCTTTGGTATCCCTATATCTTTTACAACTATCTCTCCACAATATTCTTTCGTCATGCCCTCTTTGACGGCGTGAAACGTGACCGTTACGTCTGGAATTACGGCCGTGTCCGCGCCCAAACCACTAGGTACGTCTATAGAGACTATTGGGTTTTGATCTTCGTTGATTTGTTTTATCACGGAACGATATGGTTCCCTTATACGTCCTTTTACACCAGTACCCAGCAATCCATCTACTATAACAATATCATCTTCTCTCAGATCCCACTCTTCGACTATTTTACAATCTAATTTTTTCAAATTTTTTAAAGATAAATCCGAGCTGACCGATCCTAGTCCTTTTACAAGATAAACCGTAACACTGTCATCACCCCTCCATCTTGAGATATAACGTGCAGCAACGAATCCATCTCCTGCATTATTACCGGTGCCACAAACGAACAAAATATTTTTCGTAGGATATCTTTTTTCGATCTCCTCAGCCAACCCTTTACCTGCATTCTCCATGAGTTTTGATGTAGGAACTCCCCTGAATTCTGCATTTCTATCCAATACTGCCACTTCATTGAACGGAATCATGCTTGACTAATAGATCAGGTGTTTATTATTGATTTTCCTGCTTTTTCACGGGAATGTATGAAAAGTTCACAAAAAAGGTTATAAACGTTGTCATAGATACCGGATAAAATTCTACGGTGGAGGAATGGAATGGCAAAAGAAGAAGGGCTCAGTAGGGTAAAGACCTATGTCAAGGGATTGGATGACGTTTTGGAGGGTGGGGTTCCCAAAAAAAGTATAGTTCTCATAGCTGGCTCACCGGGCACGATGAAATCCAGCTTGGGATTTTACATACTTTACCATAACGCTCTAAATGAAGGCAAGAAGGGTGTTTTCATATCTTTAGAAGAGAACAGGGACAGTCTACTGAAGGGGATGGAAGGACTCGGGATGGATTGGAAAAAGGTTTCTAAAAACATGAGTATCTTGGATATCGGTCTCATCAGAAACCAAATGTCCGAACTGAACCGAAAGGGATGGATGGATGTCTTCAAGATGTATATACGAAATCTGAGATTGAATCTTAAAAACGAGTTCCTCGTGATCGATTCTCTACCCGTTTTGAATACGATGGCAGATCTTCAAAATCCCCGTAAAGACCTTTTCCAATTCTTCGAATGGTTGCAGGATCTGGAAGTGACTACATTCATCATTCACGAAATGCCAGTAGAGGGATTACACTTTTCAAAAGGAGGAGAAGGTTTCCTTTCAGATGGTATATTCCATATGGAATTACGTAGAGTTGAAAACAAAGTCAACCTTTACATGAGTGTCATGAAGATGAGGAAAACCGACCACATGCGTGATTACTTCCCATTGATATACGAAGACGGTTTCGAAATCGTTAGGGGTTAAGATAAGGACCTACGAGCTGCCATAATATCATAAACAATATTGCCAACGCTAATATTATAGAGACGTTATCAACTATTTTTTCCTTCTTTTTATCATCGCACCCCAGTCGTTCTGCGGCTAATTTTAATCCATCTCTGAAAACGAAACCTCCATCGAGGGGTACTGCGGGAAGGGCGTTGAAAAGACCGACCATCAGATTAAGCCAGAACACCCAATAAAGCGAATTTGCTATTATCCAAAAGTGATCTGAAGGTAGGATGCTTAAAGATCCCGATACCTCGTATAAAACCGTTATTTCTGAGGGTAAAGGCGAAAGCTGCTGAAATGGGAGGGAGATGTACTGTAAACCTGCGGTAAGGTGGCCGGAAAGGCCTTCAGCACCTTCAAATGGTCTGCTCAAGCGGTCCGGTATAGTATTCACTCCAAGTAGGGTAGTACCCATGTAGGTCACGCCAAGACCAAAGTAACCTTCCCCTCTGTATTCCTCCCTTACCTCGTTCGGATAAAGATCTTGAAAGCTCTCGTATTTGTCTGCCAGAGTGACGTTAAAACTCATCTCTTCATAAGACTCCTCAACACGCCTTAGTACAACAACTTCAACCAAGTCATCTGCAGAATATCTTTCGAGTATATCGTTGAAAGTCTTTAGGTCAGTTATCACATCTTCATCCATCCTAAGCAGTACGTCACCTTCTTCAAGACCAGCTTCATCGGCAGGGTAATCTGGAACTAAAGAAGTTAAAACTAGACCCGAAAGTACAGAATAGATCTTCTCTTCCTCTCCTGCTATGGTCCGAACTTCAACCTCTCGACCCGGCTCGATACCTATAGAGTCGATGTCCTCTAGACTTCTAATACGCCTTTCATCTATCTCAATTATCAATTCCGCTCTTTCTATACCCGCCATATCAGCAGGTGAGTCCATAACCAATCCGTGAACTATCACTCCATCCTGCCTGGGGACGACCGATGCCATGAAAAGTGAGGAGAACAACAATGCACAGACTAAAGCTAGTATGATATTAGATGTAGGTCCCACGGCATATATCCGATCTCTTTTGAGTTTAGGTAGTTTCTCCATCTCTTCCTCGTCAGGTTCTACAAAAGCTCCGACTGGAACTACCAAGAACACCAATCCAAGCGTTTTGACTTTGATATCAGCAACCCTAGCGAGTATCCCATGGGAAAACTCATGAACGATTATAGCGACCGCCAATCCGAGTATACCATACCAAACGGGTATGAGAGGATTGACACCTGGGATGCCTATGATAAGCCTAGGAGAAGGTGCCGCTTCCCTTGGTATATCCGAAGCGAGATAAGCCGACCATACGACTAGAAAAAGTATAAGCACCATGCATATCAGAAGTACGAATATGGCAAAGTTACCATAATTTTCCCAAAATTTTACCTTCTTAGAAATATTTTCGATAAAATCTTTACCCCGTTCTGTCTTCCACATCAGCAGAGGGCCAGCTAACTCCATGTTATACTTTTCAAGGATCCCGACTTTGTCCAATATACCAAATACTACCAGAAATGCCCCGATCAGCAAAAGGGCGATCAATAAACCTTGGCTGATGAAACCTAACATCAATCAACTTTATCAAGAACATCTTTATTTACTTTGGCATTGAAAATTCACGAGATCCTTCGTTTTATAAAATTGATCCAAATACAAAAGCTACAAGTGCTAAGATCACCATGGGTAAGATCAATTTCCTGCTGAGTTCTCTTCTATAAAATGAAGTTATCAAAAGCTTGGATATGCATCCTAGAGATAATGCAAACAGTACCGTGCTGGACCCGGTAGATGCACCGATCGTTCCCGTCGCGTATAGAACGCCGACGGAGGCAGACACTGTCGTTGTGGATATCAACCCTGCGATCGCGGTTGCATATACTCCCGCATCCCCAAAGGATTGTGATCCCATATAGGTGAATGCAGATATCAACATGAATAGCAAACCGAACTTAAGGGCGGGCACCACGGCAAAAGGATTATCTAACCTTAGATCGAAATCGCTTATAGTTTCTCTAGAGGTGATCTTTAAGGAGATCAAAGATACGAAAGTCATAGCCAACGCAGGAAATATCATCAATCTACCAAGGACGAGGCCTCCCAGAACGGCTAAGATGATAACATCCTTGAACACCATCGATAGATTAGTCAGGATAGTCCCTCGGATTGAGGGGGTCAATAATTCATCTTTCCTCCTAGCATGTTGTGCCATCGATGCCGTGCTTGCCGCCGAATTGACAAAACCTCCTAAAAAAGCCGAAATCTCAGCTCCTTTTCCAGTACCGATCAGCTTCATGGTCATATAGCTTGTAAAAGATATGGAAGAAACAAAAATTACCATGAGTACGATCTTGAAGGGGTCGATCAAGCGACCCGGTCCGACCAATGGATGAAGAACGTCTAAACCATATGTTATAGGTAATAAAACAGCGGCTATAGCTACAAATTGAGTGATGCTCTCCATCTCTTTTACCGTCAAAACTCCCGCGAACGCCCGGACCCTCTGTTTACAAACGAGTATGACCACGACCATGATACCCAATAATCCTGCCTCCAGTAAAAATCCAAAACCAGACAGTACACCGATCAACATGACCACAAGCAGTGCAACTCCCGTGGTCATCCCAAATTTGCCCATCCTGGCTCGTAAGATGGGAACAGCTATGAAGACGATAACCGAAACAGCTAGGACGCTCGCCAAGAGTAGTTCGTCAACCAGGATGGGTAAAAAATAGCCTAAGATCGAGAAAAGAGTGAAGGACCTTACCCCTGCGATAGCGCTGAGTCTTTCTTTTTCTGCATGTTTTTCCCTCTCAAGACCAGCAGCTAAACCCACGACCAGAGAAAGCAGTAGACCAAGGGCATGAACCAGCAGGCCGTCCATGATACCTAATCGTAGATGTAGGTAAAACTTTTTTTCATCGATAAAAAAAATACCCGCATAAGCGGGGAATAATTTTTAGCCCAGTTCTTCGAGTCTTTCTTTCACTGCCTCAAGTTCTTCCTCAAGCTCTGATCGGTAGGCCTCGAGTTTCTCCCTCTTTTCTCGTTTTGACTCGAATTTTCTCCAGCCTCCACCATGTTTTCCGCAACCGCATGCTCCCGTTCTGCAGGAGCAGTGATGGTCACAGCAGCACTTTCCACAGCAGGAACATCCCTTACTGTGATGTGCGGCAGGGTGATGGTGGCCGTGGTGCTTTCTTCCGTGTCCGGTTTTACAACATTCTCCTTTCATAGTATCACTTCGTAAGTAGGTAAAAAAAGTAAACTATATAAAGGTTGTAGTTTATCATCTTTCACTTGATAAAGTTAGCTTAAGGTGAACTAAATGGTAGACGAAGAACATGTATGCTGTGAGGAAGATCTGTGCCTTTGTTCAGCCGAGGGGATTTTGAACGTTGTATCTAAAAAGTGGGCGATCTGCATCGTCAGTCTCCTCGGTTCTAGAAAAGATGGTTACAGATTCAACAAGCTCAAGAACAGGCTTGACGGCATAAGCTCAAAATCCCTTTCTGACAAGCTCAAGGAGTTGGAAAAAGAGGGACTGGTTAATAGAGATGTAAAAGACAGCGTACCTCCCAAAGTGGTCTACACCCTGACCGAAGACGGTAAGACGCTTAGAACCGCACTCAAACCACTGGTAGAGTGGGTGAAAGAAAAGGAATGATTCACCGGATAATATCTATCAACTCGTATTCTCTAACACCGACCCCTATCTTTTCAGCATGTTTCAATTGCGAAGTCGGATCTACATCGTGTTCTTTTGCAAACTTATCGATCCCGGCACCGTGTTCTCTACCTTTTTCTTCTTTAACTAGATCGAAAGCCGCTTGATCCACCGCAACTGGGTCCTTCGAAGCTATTATACCTATATCGGGTACCATCGGATACTTCCTCCAGGGTGGGCAATCACATTCTGGTGTCACGTCTAAGACAAAGTTAAAAAACAGTGATTTATCATATCTGTCCACGAGAGCACCGTGAGCGAATTCAGCTATCTTTTCTTGGATCTCTAAATTAGTCGAGGGATCTTTCACTTGGATCGCACGTTCTGGACAAACGATCCTGCATTCACCGCATCCGATACATTTATCCAAATCGATCTCGGCGTACTGTTCCACCTCGATGGCTTCTGCGGGGCACCATACAGCACACTTACCGCATCCGATACATTCTTCGATATCCACTTTCGGTTCCACGTTGTAATGCATCATGAGTTTGCCGGCTCGAGAGGCACAACCCATGCCCAGGTTTTTGAGCGTTCCTCCGAATCCGGTCATCCCGTGGCCCTTGAAATGTGAAACGCCGACGATGCCGTCGCATTGAAAGAATGCTGCACCGATCTTTACTTCATCGAAATGGTCTCCTTCTATTTTTACCGGGTAAAATTCGTTCCCATGTAGCCCATCTGCTATGATCACTGGTGCACTCACCACCGGTCTGACCCACCCGTTCTCCTGTGCGGTCATATGATGGTCAACGGCATCGCCCCTGCTACCCGCATATAGTGTATTGGAATCCGCCAAGAACGGTTTTCCCCCTGCCTCTCTTACGGCTTTGACTATAGGCTCCACCTGAACGGGTCTGAGGAACGTGTCTATACCCTTTTCTCCGAAATGCAATTTTAGTGCAACCAGGTCATCTTTATCGTACTCTATGCCTTCGGCGGCTCTCTTGAACAATCTTCCCATCCTGTTGATCAGATTGTCTTCTTTACTGCTCGAGGATAGGTCGAAAAAATAAACCTTCGAACTTGTCATATCTTTAACACCGTTATGCGTATTATCTTCCTTTGTTATGTAATTTTCTCGTTTGGTTTAGATGATAATAGATCCTATGGGGGAGGATCATGCATCAGGATGGATCGGTGTGGATTGAAAAGTTATATTTTGATCACCAAAGTGAGGGCTGTGGGTGAACTATAAAATATCGATATATATTCAACGTTCCCAACTCTGTTAGGGATCATCTTCCCGGGCGTTATATACTTGCGATGTTTTCGGGATCTGATGGTTTGAGATCGGATCATTCTTTTGATGTGGATGGTGTGCCGACTTGTCGAACTCACTAGATATCGACTGCATCAAACACAAAGACAGAAAACGTAGAGCGGGACCAGATCGACCTTTATACCTTCGACGGTTTTGGATCCGTAAGTGTCCTTCGTTAGAAGGTACGGCTTGAATCCGGTCTCTTCTGCGACTTTTACCAAGTTTTGTAGGTCGTCTTCATCGATGTTATCACCGTATTTAACTTCCAGCAAGATACCTGTTTCTGGTAGAACGATGTCCACTTCTGGATCTATGAAGAAATAGGGGGGTTCGAGATGCTTAGCGTGGTTGAACGCTATAGTTTCAGCTTTCAGACCGTCTTCAGTAGGATATATCCTGTTGTATGCATGATCTTCGACATAGACTTTTGGATTTTTTCGGATAGATTTGTATTTGGATTTAGTGTATGGCTTGCTCCTCTGTATAAGGTATGAGTCTTCCAGATAACCCACGTATTTCTTTATCGTACGGAAATCCGAGTCTAAACTGTTTGAGAGGCTGTTGTAACTCATCCTTTGTCCCGTTTGGGATGCCAACATGAGGAAGATATCTTTGAGTATGGAACTCCTTCCAACGTTGAAAAGTTCAACCATGTCTCTGAAGAAGACCAGATCGAGGTTTTCCTCAAGATCTTCGAGAGGTCTTTTTGAAGTGTACAATTCGGGTAATCCTCCTTGGTCGAAGTATTCTCTGAACTTGATAGAGATATGTCTCTCAGGGAGTTTGATTTTACTTAGATCCAATTTGCTCTTTTCGATCCCATCGAATTTTAGGAATTCCCTGAACGAGAACGGGTACAACCTGGTGGGTGAGAATCTACCGACGAGACTTTCCCCCGCACCTTTTACGATGTTCGATGCTGAGGAGCCTGTGATCGTGAATTTGATATCTTTGTAATGATCCGTGAAAAGTTTTACGTGTTCGCTCCATGTTTGGGTGTTGTGGACTTCGTCTAAGAAGATATGTACCGGTCCGTCAAGGTCTGAGACCGGTTCACCGAGGATATCTTCACAGAAGGTCTCAACTATCTCCTTGACCTCGATCTCCCTTATATCGAATGAGAAATAACATGTTCTCTCCCACCCTATCTGCTGTGCCTGTTGTTGAAGGAACTGCAGGAGGAGGGTCGTTTTTCCCACGCGTCTCTGGCCGATCAGGCCTGCTGTTCTTTCGATCTCCTCTAATCTTTCTAAAGCTTCCCTCTGGATTATGTAGTCTTCGAGATCTATTTCGTGGTCTTTCCATTGTGGGTTGAGATCATGTATGAGCCTGACCAAGTGCTTTTTTTCCATGATATAGGTTATGTAACGCCTACATAATAAGTGTTGCGTTTATTGTGTAACGCCTACATAGAAAAGACGAATTAGTCGTGTAGCGACTACAGTAGTTGTTAGTCGATAGGTTTGCGATATGGATCGAAGGGATCAAAATGTGAGTTTTTTAAACAATAACTGTCATTATACTAATCATGATTATCTACAGACCCGAGTTGGTGGGAAGAATATCCGGTATGTCCAAGTGGACCCTGGTATATGGTCGAATGAAGACAGGGAAGACATTTTTGATCAGGGAGTTAGTCCCCCATGATCGGTATTTTTTTGTAAAGAGAGAATAAGGACATATTGACCGGGAGAGACGGACAGATGAAGAGCATGGTTTACGATACCTTCACCGAAGTGTTACAATTGGAACTGTCAAACGGAAAAACCGTCGTTGTTGACGAGTTTCACCGTTTGGGAGACGATCTTTTCGATCTATCCATCAAGCGACAACATCGTTGAAACGTTCTAGATCTTTCAAAATTTTTTCTAATATTTCCTTTCCATCCGCTAATTTTGAATATATCGAGTACACATGGACATCTTTCCCCTCTCTTACTTGTGTAACAAGTCCGGAAAGATCTTCCTTTATTCGATTATCCAGTGTTTTGGGATGTATATTGGACTGATGAGCCAAAAACGTCTTGTTTGGTTTGCCTATGGTACTATACCAAATTATCTTCAGATCCGTAAGATCAAGGCTTCCCAGCACTGCCCTATCCACATTGATGATACCTTGTTTCATATCTGACACATCAAGAACCTTTTTGTTTTTACCTTTATAAATGGTCCATGCGTGTTTTGTATAAGTAAAAAAACGGCGGATGTTGCCTCCTGAGCGTATAGAGGCCATCCGGATAGCTTCGTCTTTGAAGGGGTAGTCGAAATCCTTTTCTTTGGAACAGTTTTTCATCCTACCCATAAGAAGTTCGTTCAAATCACCTTTATTCAATCTTCTGGGTAATGTTATGTACTGGGAAGCGGTAAATTCCCTTAGATCGGAAGTATTTTTGTCTCTTTTGTAAGTATCAGTATAGAAGATAGTGATATCCTCTTTGATCACGGACTCGAGCTTTTTATAGAATTTGGCCGCTCTTTCGTCGCTTACCTTATCAACATCATCCACGATGATCACGTCTAAATCACCTACTTCGTTTACCATGAGATCGTCAAAATTGTCCAAGCCGTTGATCATTTTAACATTTTTATCAAGTTTTTTCGCTTCACGATATGTGTATATGGCCGTACTGCTTTTACCGGTGCCGATGCCCCCGATCACCGGACAGATCTCTTTGAAATCTGTTTCTAAGATCGCTCCTATCATCTGGCATTCGTTTTCTCTATCTATGAACAACCTGTCGATCAAAGACTCTTTTATGGGGTAGAGATAGAACGGGTCCGTTTTGAATTTCATCTTATCACTTTCTTATTGTAACTTTCGGGTATTACCATTGTTTTCCGATATTATAAACGTTATCATCGTTATAAAGATTATCAATGTTTTACGGTGTTTTGGGCTTTCTGGTTTGGTGTCGTCTCATTCAGGTGATCTCCAGGGTAGCTTCGCCGGAATTCGTTGAAACGTTCACTCGTAGAACACCGATATCCTGTCTGTATCGATTATCCGATTATCTCTTTCTTCGATCTTCGTTATCGCTTTTTCTACCCCTTTTATATCAATGATTTTCTTTTTCAACATCTCTTTCATGACCTTGTCGAATGCTACGACATCTACAGATTTACTCTTGGCGAACCTTGCAGCGGTGCTATCCATAGTGAAAAAGGTTCCCTTCCGTATTTTCGCTACAGCGATGGATTCCAATTCACCTTTGCCGATCATGAGATTATCGAACCAAGTCCAGTATAGATCTTTTTCATTTTTTGAAAGGGTAACTGTATCTATTCTACTGAATATTCGTTCGGGAAATTCATATCCGTATTCTAAAGGTACTTCGAGTTCGTCTTGTACCTTTGGTGTAATTACGATCTTAACTTCAGAGTACAGTTTAAGGAGTTCATCCACGATCTCAGCTTTGGCAAAAACTGATGCTGCATCAGTATCGAGAACCAGTATGTTATTCAAGATAAAACATCC
>PUNK01000052.1 GCA_003552585.1 Thermoplasmata archaeon
ACTACTGATGTTAAGATGCATCCTATTGGCGTATTTAGTCCTCAAGTATTTAATTTAAATTATACTCATAGAGGAAAAGAATCTACTAAACAATTGCGTGGAATGGGGTATAATGGACTAGTAGTACATAAAGATGTTGATTATAAAACTGGTAGGCAGATAGGTACATATGCTGTTACTCATGCTCAATCGGGACGTTCGATAGGGCTTAACTTTAAAACAGCTAGTCAAGCTAAGGCCTTTGCTAAGGTATTAGCGTCTTCCACAGACACCAACATGCCGTTGCCTGCATTGAAGAAATTGTTCGCTACGAAAGAAGCTAGAGACTTCTTACGCAGATTGGATGCGTGGGCTCGTAGCTCGACTCGTACTAATTTTAATATGCCACAGGCTAAGTTTGAAGTGGACTTGAAAGATGTTAAATTTAAAATGAGAAAGGATGCGGATAAACATGTTGACACATCGACAAAGGGAGATTTTGAAAGAATTAAAACAACGAAAGAACAGGCAGAAATTGAGGCCTTACAAACCTCTATCATTAACGCAAGTGGAAAAACTACAAAAGATTTCCCGACAAAAATCGTCACCCGAAACAGACAAGTAAATAATCAAACCGGTACTTTGCAACGGGGCATGGTGTACATATTTAGCGAGCCTGCTATTGTATTTAATGCTGTTGTTCCTGAAGCAGATTACTATGAAGGTGTATATCGTGACGGTAAGATATATATTAATGCTGATAGCTCAAATCCTCTTCATGTGGTAGCAGGCCATGAGGCTTTACATATGATGAGTGATTTAGCACCTGAAGCATTTGCAGAATTTAAAGAAGTATTTAAAAAGAATTTTAACCGTTCAGAAGCTTCAACCTATATAAAAGCAACACAAGACTCCTACAAAAGGGCTGATGGCGTGGTTCGTGACATGCCTGCTGATGCTCTATTGGAAGAGGCTATGGCGGATTATTCTGGTGAGCTGTGGAATAAGATTACGTTCTGGCGTAAGCTAGACAATAAACATCCTATGATTGAGGAGATAAAGGAGTTTGGAGATATTTATGAAGAAATGATTTCTCCTTATTCTAGAGTTTCAAGATTTATAAAAGACAAGGATGAAGTTATTGATTCTTATGTCGAGTTAGTTAAGTTTTCACAGGATATTAAATTGCGACAAGATACTGCCGATACTAGGTTCTTGAGAGCTAAGGATGATAAGCCTGCTCCTATGTTCTATAGCCAAATGGTTCGTGCTTTAGAAGCTAAGATGCCTAAACAAGCTAACACTAACGCTATATTAAACAGCTTAATAAGTTACGGGGTTAGGAAGGAAGAGATTGAATGGTCTGGGCTGAAAGAGTTTCTAGGTCAGAAAAAAGAACAGGAGAAATGGTCCCGTGACGAGGTTTTGGAATTTGCTAGGTCACAAGACTTTAAATTCTTAGAGACTATACGTGGCATACCTGATTTAAAAACATTAAAAGTACAACAGGAGGCTAAAGAGGCTCTTAGAGAACAGCTTAGGTCTATAGTAGAGAAACAAAAGGAATTTATTCCTAGTAAGAGAGGGAGAGCATTTGTTGATAGACAGGCTGAGGCGGCTCATACTGAACGTGAGGTCAAAGAATTTCTAGGTTCTCTATGGTCTCGAGCATCTGATATGTTGATGCTAGAGTTGTCAGAAAAAGATGGGTACAAAGCTCCTACATTTTCATATTTTAGTAAACCAGTAACTGAATTTGCCTGGCAAATGGTTTTTTCAATTCAGTCTGTGGATGTTGGTGTGGAAGACTATATGGAGAGCAGGAAGCAATCTGTAAAAGCAAGAATACAAGAAAACCTTCCTGATATGAAAGAACTACTTCGGTATCTGCAGAAACATTACGGGGTGCCTAACTTTGCCCAGGTGTATTCTAAAGCGGTGAGTGATGTAGATGTTTTACTCGAACATACACACCCTGCCTCGATGGCCCATGTTTCTGCAGATAAATATGCTTATGCGGTATATAAGTTAGCCTACAAGACTTTCAGCCCTGAAGCAATTAAAGAAGCTGAATTAGAAGGTATTACCTCTCCCCTAACACGTGAGCAAAGAGAAAAAGCTATCAAATTATATGAAAAAGTTAATAATTTTTATATATCGATAGCCGACGAAATGTCGTACTTTAAACCTCCTCAAGAAGTTAGTCTCGTATGGCAAGGAAATCTAGGCATGGAGTATTTACAATGCACACCTCCTGCGGGGGTGACTCCTGTGCTTAGAAATAATTGGCACAGGATTCGTATGCCAGGTACAGATTGGAGCCCTTTTAGTTTAAGTAATTTAAGAAAGAATACCCGAGAAGAAATTGTTGATAAACTCAAGGAGTCTGTCAGGGAAGGGATTTTCCAGATGAAGATACTTAATGCTGCGGATGATAATGTGGATTATGCATACCACAAGATAATTAATTCAGAGGATTTCGTGAGACAACTTGAGGGTATGGCTGATTATATATTGTCTGGGAAGGATTTAGAGGCTGTTACTCAGGAGGAAGCACATCTCCTTGAAAAAGACTATAGGTTTAAAATACATGACACCACCCGTCCTAAAACAGAGCTAGGAATGCATCTAAACAAGCTCGGTACGTACATAAAAGATATATTGTCGGCATACGACAAAATAAACCGTATGGGTGAAGGAATCACTCCTGAGTGGCGTGGACATTCTTATCCTGGCGGAGGAAATTATGGCGAGTTAGAAATGATAATGCCTGGTGATATGGGTTATCGGTCTAGTCATTGGGAAGAAGAAGATGTGTTGCTCCACATCAGATTCCAAGAGTTTTTCGATATGGATAAAAAGAAAGTGCTCTATATTGAGGAAATTCAATCTGATTGGCATCAGAAAGGTCGTGATAGAGGGTATTTATCATCTAAGCTTATCGATGAAGAGATAGAGAAGCTTCCTAATGACGTAGAGTTTTGGCATGAGCCTGTAGGTGATAACGAGTATCGTTTCGGGTTTCGTGATAAGAAAGCAGAGGTACCCATAGGCATAGATAGAAGGCATGGATTGATTCTTCTCACTAAGCTAGGGGTGTACCAAGAGCTTATTTATTTTAATCATATTGGTAAATATGAGCATGAGAGGATAAGGATATCCGAGGAAGCTAGGTCGTACGCAAATAGGATTATTGAGTTAGAACATGAAGAAAACAAGCTCATAGATTATTATGAAACTTTGCATTGGGATAAGTATCTTGAGTTGTACCCACAAGCAAAGAAGGACGAACCAAATCCGCTTCTTGTTATGTTATTAGGTACTGAAGACTACCCTACTCCTAAACTGGATTCTGTTAGACAGGAACTAGAGAAGTTAAGAACACGGGACGAAGGGCTAATAGACCGCTCCATGGAATTATTTGGCATTATACAAGACAGAAGAAAAACTCTTACGGATGTAGTGGATGCCAAAACAAAGGGGATAGTGCCTGATGCTCCTTTCAAAGAAACATGGCATCAGTTAGCTGTGAAGAGAATAATTCGACATGCGGCGGAATACGGTTACGACAGAGTTGCCTTTACTACAGGTGCCATGCAAGCTGATAGGGGGCAAGTGGATACAGCAGTCAGTAGGCTGACGCTGATTGAGAAGCCTGATAGAAAGGGTGTTTATGACTTAGAAGGTATTCGGGTGGATGATGGCACTACAAGGCATTGGACTCTTAAAAGACATGAGTTGCCTGAGCATATATCTCAGGAACTAACCGATAGATTGTTTGCACAAGAAGGTACGAAGTTAGCGGACGGCTCTATAATAAGGACACTCGAAGGTCCTGACTTGAAGATACCTTACTCGGGCATAAAACTTCACTATGATAAGAAAATACCTAACTTCGTTAAGAAATATGCTAAGAAGTGGGGAGCACCACTTAAAGTCGATACTATTGCTAGATATGAACAAGCTGATAAGGTTCAAGCTGTGAAGGCAGAAAAAACTGAGCAGGAGTTTAACGAGTGGCTCAAACAAAAGCAAGCTGAGTGGGATGAACTTGAGACACGGTATAAAGCGAGGGACTTATGGGCTGTGCGTGTATTAGACATTACACCCTCCATGAAAGAGTCTGTAATTTACGATGGACAAGCCAAGTTTAAATCTCGTAAGGCCGAGGAGGCTCGTAGGCGTGATTACTTGAGTAGATTGCACTTGAAGAAAGAAACTAAACTGGTTGAGATAGCTGAAGATATGGGATTCGTTTCAGAATATCATATGAAAATAGGTGGCTCACCACAAAATATTAGTGCTGAAGAATTAGACGAGGTTAACTGGAAGGATACAGATTTGATTGTAGTTGAAGCTCCTTATTCAAGACATGAAGCAATAGAATTGTTCAAATCTGTGTACAATAGGGCTTCGCTTAATTCTAAGATAGTATTTATTATGCCTGGTGCTTATGCTAAGCGTAATGATGAATTTGATAACTGGATTATGGATAGAGGCGGTATAGTTACCAAGTTGCCAGAGGGCTTTGCGTTGACAGAGTTGCCGTTTGTGAATCCAGTAGAAGTTAAATTCTATAAGGTGTTAAGTCTTGAGAAAATGAGACAGCTTCTAGGCCGTGACATGGAGGTGCTAGAGGAACTCGAAGGTACTGACATACTTAAAAGAGCACGAGATGCACGTGATAAAGAGTATGACGGCTTTCTTATTGAGGAACACGAGAAGAAGTATTGGCAGGCTAAGAAACTACCGCTGTCTAAGTTTGGGCTAGAAGATATTCAAGAACAGTTTGCTTATTTGTTTACTAGAGGAGCGTTCGGGCATTTGCCTAGGGGAGAGAAGTATGACTACTTTAGACAGAGGTTGCTCAATGTTCTGAAACTTCCTCAAATAGCTTCAGATGTGGCCGCTTTGGAACTTCGTAAGATAATTGATATGTTTGATAAAGAAGCTAAATCTTTCAGCATAACCGATAAAGATTTTGCGGGTGAGAAGTTTAAATTCACAGAAGAAGAAATATTTAATAGGTACATACTGGTTCTTGACTTAGCAGAAACAGCGAAAAGCGGTAGGGAGATTCCATTCTTTAGCGAAAACTTGCCACATGATGTTACGCCTTCACAAGTCGCTGAAGTAGAGCTTGAGAGACTAAAAAAACATGTGGACAAAAGCGAGAATATCCAGAAGGCATACCGGTATAGAAAACAGTTGTACAAGAATTTGCAAACACGTATGATAGAACTCGGTGATGATTTGGGTATAGATTTTAAGAGTGCCTTTAATATGGATGACTACTACAGACATTTAATCATTGATAAAGTTGCTGAGAAGGAATCGCATTATCGAATGGTGTCTAAAACTACTAATCTAGGTTCGTATAAGTCTAGGGGATACTTAAAGACAAGAGAAGGTTCGCCTGGAAATATAGTTTCTGACTGGGTTATAGCCGACTTGGAAGTGTTGTTACAGATGATTACTGATGTTAAGAAGCTTGAGTTTCTTGTGTGGTTAGATAAATCCGATTATAACATTCCTATTTCTAAGATTAAGCAAGAGGCTAAGATGATTAACTTGCGTAACCTCGAGAAAGTTTTTGAGCATGAGAGACGTGTTGAGGAGCATGTGATAGAGAAAGGTCCTCAAGCGGGGCAAGTTGAAGAAGTTATCGTAGAGGGAGAACGTGAGCAGGCTTATAACAGGATAAAGCAAATGATTGGTATGCACTTTGAAAAGCTCAAAGAATTAGCAGATGAAGATATGTTATGGACTGGCGAGAATGACAAGTATAAGCGTGTAGCTGATTCCTTTAAGAGCGAGGAAGTTATAAAGTCCACCAAAGACGATGCTCACCACATGGATGAAGATTCTGCTCGTGATAAGGCTCCTGACATAGAACTCGACCAATGGAAGTATCTTTCCGAGTTGGCGAGGGTAGAAAACTCAGAAGAGCCAGGAAGCATACAAGCCCGTGGTATATTTAAGAATATCGGGTTACGTATTAAAGCTATGCGTGACATTCTTGATACTTCCAGATATAAGTTTAAGACATGGAAGAGTATAATAAATTCTGAGGAGTATGACGGGTGGTATACATGGCAACCAGTACAAGGTAACTATCTGTATTCTGTTAGAGCTTTGTCGGATACGGTAGTAAATACTTTATTACAACAGGTATCTGCTAGTGTGCCTATTAGTGTAGCAGACACAAGAGAGATGCACGCTGTTGGCTCTCCGTATAAGACATTTATACTTGATGAACGTGTTATTCGTACATTACAAGAAATGTCTCAGATGCCTACTGACTATATAAGCAATGCAATAAAAACTATGAACAAGGCTTGGAAGGTTTATACTCTACACGGGCCAAGAAGTTATCCTATGTACAACATAAGAAACTTTATAGGCGATGCCGACCACGCCATGACTGGTAATCCTTTGGGCTATAAACATTTGCCGAGAGCTATTAAAGAAATGTATGAGGC
>PUNK01000073.1 GCA_003552585.1 Thermoplasmata archaeon
TCCCAGAAATACCGATGATAGGCCGGATCTTCCGTGGGATGACATGTATATTATGTCCCCCTTATCTGCAAATTTTGTTATCTCTTCGTGAGGTAAACCTTCTACGATCTCGGTCTCTATATTTACCCCCATCTCATCAGCCATCTTTTCCACCATATTCAGTTTGTGCTCGGCAAGTTTTTTTAAATCCTTAATCAGGAGTTCTCTGGCGGTGAAGTCCACTCTCTCCAATCTGACCTGGGAGTAAAGATCGGGTCTGAACACGTAGATCGAAACTGCCGGGATATCCAACATTTTAGCTGCTCTTAGCCCTTCTTTAACCCCCGCGAGGGATGCTTTGGAACCATCCGTAGGCAGTATCACTTTTTTATACATATATGAAATATAGTTATTTAAGACTTAAAACATTGTGGTCTATAGTAATTTGATATCAGGAAGATTATTAACTTCTAAGTATATATGGTTTAATGGTGAACTTGAATGAAATGGCAAGATAGGCCTTGGATGCTGTACATCATAATCGTTCTAGCTTTTGTAGCCACCGGGCTCCTTTGGAGGATCCATGAAGATTTCAGTATAGATATAACCATAGAACTTCTTGGAGCGATCATCACCATTGTCATCATAGACGAACTGCTCATAAAATCCAAAAGGAAAAGATGGAACCTTGTCAGGGACGAGGTGGAGTACATACTGGCTAGGAGCATTAACATATTGAGGGACGAGGTTTTGAGGAACATGTTCTCGTTTAAACCGGATATAGGCGGTGATATCAGCGTAGATTCCACTGAAGGCGAGATAAGAAAACAGAAGGATGAACGTTTTCGAGAACTGCTCTCTTTACCACCCGAAGATATGCTTGAATTCCTGGAAGATGGTTACCTTAGAGATGAGTACAAGGACTACTTCCACGAGCAAGCGGAAGACCTCTGGAGGGTGCTCAACACCAGGTACTCTGAACACCTTGAACCCGAAGTAGTGGACGAACTGTTGAAGTTGCATCTGCACATGAGAGATCTTCACAACAATATCAAGCTCTACAAAAGACATGAAAGAGGCCGGTCGTATTATCAGCGTAAAGGGGGTAAAGAGATAGTGTACAATACCCGTGGGATGATCAAGTCCTTGATAAAGTTGAAAGAGATGGGATACTCTAAGGTGTCGTTCCGAGAGGGGTGACTAGGATATTTCTATACTGTTATTTTATATACTACCTAACGAATACCCCTCAGGTGATGATCCTATGGAAATTGGTGGATATGGTCTAGAAGACAAATTGCCCTACCTCGGCTTCAGTCTATGGAATCTGATATTGTTCGTGGTAACGCTTGTCGTTGGTATAATCTTGGTCAAAGTCGTTTCCAAGATGATAAAGAAGCAGATGCTGCGGGCGAACATGCGTAAGATACTGACGGAGTTCGTCACTAGGTTGATGAGGATAGTACTCTATGTCTTCGTCATAGGTGTTTCCTTGTCCTTCCTCGGAGTGCATGTTGGCGCAGCTTTAATCAGTCTTTCAGTCGTACTTGGTTTCGTGCTGGGTTTTGCACTGGGAGATACTCTGAGCAACATAGCGGCAGGCTTCATGATCGCTATCACGAGACCCTTCCGTTCCGGTCATTACGTGAACGTGAACGGTGAGGAAGGAGTCATAAAAACAGTGGGCATAAGCATCACAGAGTTGGATACCCCAGATAATAAACATATAATCATACCCAACAAGCACGTGTGGGGTAACAACATCATCAACTACACTCATAATCCCGTGAGGCGGATAGACATCGAAACAGGAGTGGGCTACGATGACGATCTAGATCTGGCGATAAAGACATCCCTGAAAGTACTGAGATCCCATCCCAAGGTACTCGACGATCCAGCACCCCAGACATTCATCAAATCGATGGATGATTCAGCAGTCGCACTCACTGTAAGACCTTGGGTAAAAACCGAGGATTACTGGCCTGTTTTCTTCGACCTGCAGAAGGCACTCAAGGAAGCCTACGATGGAGCTGGATTGAATATACCTTACCCACAGATGGACGTGCATCTGGACAAGTGACATCCTAAAACCCATTCCTTATTTTTTTCCAAAAGTACTTATAATCAGTGAGGGTATTTAACCATCATGCCTGGTGGTAGGAGAGGCAGAAGAAGAGGAAAAAGGAGGGTAGGCTGGACCCCTACCGAGACCTCTTTTTGCCCTAGGGAAGAAACTCAGTTCGAGGTCAGATTGAGAGTTGAGAAGGTGGAAGCCCTGCGGTTGGTGGATCTACACAACCTTACGCAGGAAGAGGCAGCTGCCGAGATGGGCGTATCCCGTAAAACCCTGTGGAAAGACTTGAAGTCCGCTCGTAAAAAAATTGCCGAGGCGCTGACTGAGGGTAAAAGGATAAAGATCGAGGATGGCAGTTACACTCTGAAGTGATATTTTAGGAGTGCCAAAACATATTTAAACATCAGGGATCCTTTTGTCTCCATGAATCGTGAGACCCGTGAGGAGTACCTAGAGGCGATATTCAAACTATCAGGGGGATCGAAAGAGCACTCAGTGCGTACAGGTGAGATCGCGAAGGAGATGGGATACTCCCCTCCATCCGTTACCGAGGTGCTTCAAAATCTGAAGGAAGAGGGTTACATAGAATACAAACCCTATTACGGCGTGAAGTTGACTGACAAGGGGAGAGAGGTCGGAAAGAGGATAGTCAGAACACATAGGGTGCTGGAGGTGTTCTTGGACAGATACTTTTCACTGCCTCCGGAGGACATGCATGATAAGGCATGCCAGATGGAGCACATATTCGACATAGAGATGATAGATGAGATGTGTGAAAGGCTGGGTGCTCCAGAAGTATGTCCTCACGGGAACGAGATACCTTCGTGTGGGAAGGTTTCATGTCCGATGGGTGATGATGAAGATTTCAACAAAACATAAATACACCCTGTTGATAGCGCATGCTAGTCAGGTGCAGAAATGACCGATGAGAACGGGTTCCCTTTCGTCGACGACGTGAAGTGGTTGGACACCAAACGGATAGTAGTATTCATCTTGGCTGCTGTACTTTTTGCGTTACCTTATATGTTGAACATCGAAGGTCTCGACGGCAACATGAAGGCCGCGATGGGCATATTACTGGTGGCAGCCCTATTTTGGATAACGGAGGTGATCCCGCTCTACGCTACATCTTTGGTGATCGTCTTATTGCAGATCATGTCCATAAGCGATGATGTGGTTAGCGTTAATGATGCCCTAGCACCTTTTTTCAATCACATAATCGCCTTGTTCTTCGGAGGGTTCGTTTTAGCGGCCGCACTACAGAGGTACAACGTCGATATCAAGCTGGCTAGGCAGATGCTTAAAAGGTTCGGCCGCTCGCCCAAGGGTGTACTCTTGGGTCTGATGGGGATAACGGCCTTCTTATCGATGTGGATGTCGAACACTGCCACGGCTGCATTGATGATCGCTCTGGCTATACCCATCTACACCCAGATACCCAAGGAAGAGAAATTTACCAAAGCGATGATGCTCGGCATACCTTTTGCAGCTAACATAGGTGGGATGGCAACACCGATAGGAACACCTCCCAATGCGATCATAATAGATGAATTAGCAAGAGATCGTGCCAGTTTCGCCCCCGTAAATATCTCCTTTTTGGAATGGATGATATTGGCCATACCTTTGACCGCTGTAGTTTTGATATTCACCTACTTTTTACTGTATTATTCTTACAAGCCTTCTGTGAAGGAGTTGAAGATAGAGCTTGATCATGAAGGGAAAAAGGGTTTCTCCAAAAAGCAGCTCTTCGTGCTGGTCGTGTTCAGCATAACCGTACTGCTGTGGTTGACTTCCTCAGTATCCATGGTCGATAACCTGTTCCGTTCTGCAGGTATCATCGCTTTGATCCCGGCCGTCGTTTTTTTCAGCACCGGTTTGCTCGACAAGGACGACCTTGCGAAGCTCAACTGGAACGTGCTGCTGTTGATGGGCGGCGGCTTGTCCCTGGGCAATGCGATAGGTTCGACGGGACTGGCCGAGTGGATGGTGGCCTTGATAGATCACAACGCTCTAGGGATCATCATGATCATATTAGTATTCACCAGTGTGGCGATAGTCCTTTCAACCTTCATGAGCAATACCGCGACCGCAGCGGTCATGGCCCCGATCGTGATAATAGTCGGGATAGATCTAGGGGCTACGGTATCCATAATGGCGGCAGTAGCCCTCTCTTGTTCCATGGCCATGGCACTACCAGTGAGCACACCGCCGAACGCCATCGCATATGGTCAGGAGGTAGTGGATATGAAGGACATGTTGATCAAGGGTACCATAGTCGGTGTTTTTGGGATGATATTGTTGACGCTGGTATTCGGTATGCTATGACAGAGATTTTATAGTTGTGTTCCCTTTTGTTTTACGGTAGTATGATCGATGATGAACTCCTCGAATTGATGAAGGAAAGGTGGACCGTTAGGAAGTTTTTGGACAGAGACGTGCCTGAGGAAGAGCTGGATAAGATACTTGAGGCAGGTCGCTGGGCACCCTCGGGAGGTAACAAGCAGCCGTGGGAGCTGGTGATCATAAAGGATAGGGAGAAAAGAGATAAGGTGGCTGAGATATACAGTGAGGCCATGGGTTTGAAGGGTAGGTCGAAACGTTACACCACTCCCCCTATATTGATAGCGGTATGCATAGATACCAGGGTGAGAGACTCCTATCCTGATGAGATGCCAGCTGATTTCATAGTTTACGCGAGTGTAGGATCCATGGTCCAGAACATGATGCTAATGGCTGCGGAGCTCGGTCTCGGATTGAGCTGGGGTACCCAGCCCAAGAGGGTACAGAAAGAGTTGAAAGAGCTGCTGGATATCCCCGAACATCTGGAGATACCCGATATACTTCAGCTCGGTTATCCCGACCAGGAACGTTACTCTTCCAGTCGGAAGGAGTTGGACGATTTCGTGCATCACGATTCGGTTATGGTTGATTGAACGGACATGGTTTATGGTTCTCTTGTCTTAGTAACTTCTATGCTTACAAGTCTATCAGCGATAATCTCTCTTGAAGGCTTCGTCTATCCAAACTTTTCCCTCATCGATAAAATATTCGAACCGGTGTTCGCCTACCCTCAATCGATACATGTCGTGTTCTTTTCCCTTCAACTTTTTGATATCAGCACCACTCCGGGAAGTATAAGGATCATCGCCCAATTTTTTTAGATGATCGATAAGTCTCTCCTTTTCATTACAATTTTCAAGGTACTTCCGGACTCGAGGATGGATCACCACTTCCATCATATCTTATCCAGGCTTACGTACTCATCTTTTTCTTCCTGAAGTCTCTCCCATCTAGCTTTGATGAGCTCCTCTATATTCAATTCTTCACAATAATTCATCAGCCTGTTGATGATCTCATCGTAAGTTTCTCCTTTATGACCGAATTTCTTCAATTTATCTCTCGTTTCTTCATCTATCCGCACAGTTGTGGTCATCGTATCATAAGTATAATTGATATATGCAGCATATAACCATTATGCACTGATCGACGATCTTGGGTTTTTGTAAATAGGTAAATAAGACAAAATCGGAAGATACCTAATGTCGTTTGCGAAAATAGAGTATCTAGATGATCGGAGTACCGACCGCATATCGGATCACGATAAACGGTCGTGAGATTTGAAAGTAAATTTAGATGGTAGTATGAGTTAAGGTAGTGAATGGTCTGTTGTTGTGATCTTGAGATAGGGGTTGAGTAAAGAGCTCAAAAAAAAGCTGAACATTATCGTTGAATTTCTTAAACCGTGACTTTGATTCGCTTTTCTTCTTTAGTTTGGATCTCCCTTTCAAGTTCCTGTTTCAAACGGCCTATCTCGTTTACCACGGCAGAATGGATGTCTAGTTTGTATAACTGGGTGTTCTGATATTTACGGGTCTTCTTGATTATCGAAAACTTTTCCAAGATATCCCATTTTCTGTAGATCGTACTCCTTTAAATTCCTGTCTCCTCCGAGAGATCAGTTTTGGAATAATCCGCACATTCGATTCATGCGGTTTCAGCTTTGTCGATATCGGAAGTTGATCGAATAGTAACTTTGGATTCGGGTATTGATGATGGAAGACCGGAGTTCATAATTGCGGCAGAAGGTGTAGAATGATATTTTGGCTCCCAGGATGAGGACATTGGATTTTTACAAAAAGTTTATACTAATGGATATCCTTATATAGAATAATAAAGGGATAGATACTTATGAGCGAGAGAAAGGTTGAGATCGTCTGTACTGAGGGGACCGTCAGTGGAAGTCCTAGAGTCGAGGGGACTAGAGTAAGAGTATCTGATGTTGTCGAAAGTTATCAAGAATTAGGTTGGAGTCTAGAGAAAATAGCTGATCAATACAGTCTCGATATCGAAGAGGTTTTGGAGGCTCTAAGATATTACTATCAAAATCCTAAA
>PUNK01000002.1 GCA_003552585.1 Thermoplasmata archaeon
AAAGAATAAAGTTATTTTACAAACGATGGCCACATAATGCTAGTGTTGAAACAGCACAACACTGGCTTGAATCGTTTGTAAGTATGTACCACTTTACGAGGTGATTAAGTTGACATCCTCTATAAAATGACCTAAAAGTATATAAAGCAGTTAATCCGTGTATCAAACCACACAAATGGAGGCTAAGAGTATATGAATAATAAAAGAATTTTACCCGTCCTTGTTGCTGTATTCTTGATAGCAGGAACACTTTCCTTAACGGGATGTATCGAAGATGACGAGGACGATATAGAAACCGTACGTATAGCGATAGCCATGGAACCCAGTGACTTCCATCCGGTTCGATATACAGCTGGAGCAGAAACAGGTCAATTTTTAGCTCAGATATTTGATCCATTACTTGCCAGTTGGTACGAAGGCGAACCTACTGCTGAAGAAAAATCGATAGCTGAAGATTTTGAAGTACTGGACGATGGAATGAGATTCAGATTCCATATCAAAGAGGACGTAGTATTCCATAACGGAGATGAACTGACTGCTGAAGACGTTGCATTCAGTATAGATACCATGATGATGGGCGAAGACAGAACAGACGAATATATGGACAAATGGGATGTCGATGGAAATCAGATATCACCACGACAAGGAGACTGGCAGGATTTCGCAGACTATGTCGAGGTAGTCGACGATTACACAGTAGACCTATATATGGCAGAATTAAACGTAGAATTCCTAGTTACCAGTGGTTTCGAGAACATGAGGATACTTCCTTTAAATTATATCCAAGAAAATGGATGGGACCAATTCGATGAAGAACTAATAGGGACTGGACCTTATGAGTTTGTAGAGTATCGAAGAGGAGACAGTATGGAATTCAAGAGATTTGAGGATTCCCATGTTGAGGCAAATATAGACCGAATAATTGTTGATTTCTATGACGAACTACCATCTGCGATAACTGCACTAAGAGCAGGAGAAGTTGATTTCGTAAGTAGACTTGAACCATCTCAATACAGAGATCTTGAAGACGAACCTGGTGTAATAAGAGATTCATATGAACTAGGAGGAAGCATGTACATAGCATTTAACCATATGGAAGGACCTACGACCGATGTTAGAGTAAGAAAAGCCATCGCCTATGCAATAGACGTTCAACCCATCATCGACGCAGTCAGAGTTCCTGAACTAGCTACAGATACTCGTGCTCTGGTGGATCCTTCACATCCTGCAGCTGCAGACCTTTATATGTATGAACAGGATCTAGAGAAGGCACAGGAGTTACTAGATGACGCAGGTTACGGAGATGGTTTAGACTTAAGCATGTACGCATGGGAAGGTTCACAAGACCCGATGGTTCTGTTCCAAGATCAACTCAGAGATATTGGTTTAGATATTAGTATCACGACCTTAGAATGGGGCGCTTTCATGGATGCTCAGGAAGCAGCTGAACCAGACTTGATGTATACTGGATGGCCAGGAGCCGCTAGCGCAGACTACATGATGGGATGGATGGTCCAAGACGATCCATACATTCAATGGGCGCTTTACTATGATAGTCCTGAATACACAGATCTAGTTAATTCTGCAAATAGAGAACCAGACTTCGATGCTAGAATGGACTTATACAGAGAAGCACAGAGAGTAAACGTAGAGGAAGAGATGGGTCTCTTCAATCTATGGTGGGAATCTGAACCATTCGCTTACAGAGAGGAATTGACTATTCCAGAACGCACTAAAGTAGCGTTCAACGATGGTCCAATAACGCACGTACATCAATGGTCATTTGACTAAATAATAGAACCGCTTCAAAACCCTTTCTTTTTTTTAATTATTTTTTGAAAATTATAGTCAAAGACATTACGGTTGCAAAATTCTTCTATATATTCCTCTATGGATTAAGAAAATAAAGATAAAAAAATGGTTTTTTGGCAGATCACCTATACTTATGGCAAGCGATCTTCCTTCCGTATTTTTCAATCAAGTCAGGACTTTCTCTATTACAAATAGCTTCATCCATCTCTTTACATCTACCGGCGAATGCACAGTGGTCAGGAGGATCGACAGGGCTTGGGACGTCTCCAGTCAGAGGTGTTTTAACTTTCTTATCAGGATCCGGAACTGGTACTGACTCGAAGAGTGCTTTTGTGTATGGATGTTTTGGTTCTTGGAATATTTCTTTCGTATCGCCTATTTCTATAACTTTACCGAGGTACATGACTGCGATCCTATCACTTATCGCTCTAACCAGGTTTATATTGTGAGAGATAAACATATAAGATAGATTGAACTTTTTCTTTGCCTTATCAAGTAATTTCAGTATCTTGGATTGAACTGAAACATCCAGGGCAGATGTAGGTTCATCTAGAACGATGAAGTCAGGTTCTAGACATAACGCTCTAGCTATACAGACTCTTTGCTTCTGTCCTCCACTCAATTCGTGTGGGAACCTTATCAGATGTTCGGCCTTCAAACCCATGGTATTCAATATATCTATCATCCGTCGTAGTTTTTCCTCTTCAGAATCCACAATTTTGTGAATGACCAGTGGACGGTTGAGATGATCATAGACAGTCATCTGAGGGTTCAAGGCTCCCTCAGGGTCCTGGAATACGATGTTCATCTCCTTTCTGAGTTTTCTTAGTTTTTCGCCTTTGAGTTTAGTGATATCTCTGCCGTTATAGTAAACACTACCTGATGTAGGTTCGATCAATCTTAAAATAGTTCGACCTAATGTGGTTTTTCCGCATCCGCTTTCTCCCACTACTCCGAGAGTTTCACCTTTTAAAACGTTGATAGATACATCGTTCACTGCTTTGACTGTACCCTTCTTTGAATCGAAGAATTTCTTAAGATTCTTGGTTTCTACGATGTTCATTCGACTTCCTCCCAAAAATAACAGGCGACATAATGGTCCTTCTCTATCTCCTCTAGCTCGGGTTTCTTTTTTTGGCAAATTTTCTTTGCATACTCACATCTTGGGTGGAACCTGCAGCCGGAAGGTGGACTTATCAATCTAGGGACAGTACCTGGGATTGTCTCGAAGTCATCAATGCTCTGCATGACACCCGGAACCGAGTAGATCAATCCTTTGGCGTAAGGATGAGACGGATTCTTGAAAAGGGTATGAACATCGGCAGTTTCAGCTATTTGACCTCCGTACATGACCGTAACGACATCACAGATCTCTGAAACCACTGCCATGTCGTGAGTGATATAAAGTATAGAAAGTTCTTCTCGTTCCTTCAGTTCTTTTAGAACTTTCAAGAACTGTGCTTGTATAGAGACATCCAATGCAGTTGTAGGTTCGTCTGCGATCAGTAGATTAGATTGGCATGCCAACATCATGGCGATCATCACCCGCTGTTTCATACCGCCACTCAACTCGTGTGGGAACTTGGTGGAGATGTCTTCAGGATCGGGTAGCTTCACTCTATCGAGTTCGCTCAATACTAGCCTCGAAGCTTCTTTTTTATCTTTAGTTTGATAAAGAAGAATGGATTCCCGTATTTGGTTACCAACGTCATAAACCGGATTCAGAGAAGTCGATGGGTTCTGGAAGATCATACTGATCTCGTTACCTCTTATCCCCTTTCTCAACTCTTCTTCTTTCAATTCCAGTAGATCTATGCCCTTGTAAAGGATCTCACCGCCTCGGACTCGTGCGTTATTGTCAAGTAAACCCAGAGTAGCGAGGCTAGTTACCGACTTTCCACATCCTGTTTCACCTATCAATCCATGGATCTCTCCTTTCTTTACGGTTAAATTGACCCCATCGAGTGCTTCAACAGTTCCTTCTTCCGTGATGAACTCCAATTTTAGGTCTTTTATCTCCAATAAAGGCTCACCAACTGCTACTTTTTCTGCCATCTATGAACCCCCTCTTACTGGATCTAATGCATCTCTTAGACCGTCACCCATGAAGTTGAATCCTAGAACTGTTATCACGATCGCCAAGGATGCAAAGATTGCTAAGTAGGGATAGAACTGCATAAACTCGGAACCTCTTCTTACCATCTGCCCCCAACTAGGGGTTGGTGGTTGTGCACCGATACCTAGGAAATTTAAGGTAGCGGAATATAACAACGCTGCTGGCATCTGGATAGTAGCTACCACTACTATAGATGGTAAGATATTGGGTAAGAAATATCTCAATATGATGTTCCTTTTGTTTTCGCCGATGGCCTCAGCACTTTCTATGTAAGTCTCCTGTTTGACAGATAAAACCTCTCCTCTAGTAACTCTAGCAAATTCTGTCCATATGATCAAGCCTACAGCTATGATAACTGGATACAACCCAGTGCCTAATGCAACAGATATAGCTAAAGCAAAGATCAGTACGGGAAATGATAGGAAAGTATCTACTACTCGCATAATCACTTCATCTACCCAACCGCCGTATGTACCAGCTATCAAACCTAAGGTGACCCCGATGGACCCTGAGACAGCTACGATCAATAGACCTATGAAAAGAGCGATCCTTGTCCCAAAGATCAAACGTGACAATGTATCCCTTCCAACCTGATCAGTTCCCATCGGGTGGTCCCAGGAGGGATCTTCTCTAATTCTATCTGTATTTGTACGATAGGGATCGTGTGGAGCGATGAAAGGCGCGAAAATAGCTATAATTATCAGAGTGATTAGTATCCCTGCTCCCACTAATGCTAGCTTATTTCTTTTAAATCTCTTCCAAACAAGTTGTGCTTGGCTTGTCTCTTTTTTCTTTAGGTCTTCGATCTCTTCAGAAAGTGTTTCTGTACCAGTCCCAAAGAATGATCCTTCATCTTTATCATCCATTAGCGCTCCACCTCCTGAGATGTTTCTGCAAGGTCAATTCTCGGATCCACATAGGTATATGCTATATCTGCTAAAAGATTCCCAGTGACGGCTACTATCGTGATAAGCATAACCGAACTCTGTATCAGGATGAAATCTCTAGCTAGGGCACCATGTAAAATTAGTCGTCCCATACCAGATATATTAAAGATCTGTTCTGTAATCATGGCACCACCAAAAATCCATGGCAATCTCATAGCTATGACTGTCATGACCGGAATTAATGCATTCCTGAGTGCATGTTTCATGATGACTACGTGTTTTTTTAGTCCTTTTGTTTTTGCAGTTTTTATATAGTCTTTATTCATCACGCTGAGCATGCTAGATCTGGTCAGTCTAGCGATTATTGCCTGCATCCTCAAACCTATGGCGAATGCAGGTAAGATTAACCAATAAATCCCCTCGTAACCACGGATCGGAAACCACCCTAAATGGTATGAAAATACTAGCATCAGTATGATCGCGAGAACAAAACTTGGAGTTGATTGCCAAATTAAAGCCTGTATTGTTGTCAAGTAATCTATTATAGTGTTATGTTTTAAAGCACCAATCACCCCTGATGAGATCCCCATAACGACTGATATAAGAACTGCTAACCCCATCAACTGGAACGTGAGTCCGATCCTTGCACCTATTAACTCAATTACTGGGGTGCCGTATCGGATCGATATACCAAGATCTCCAGTAAAAAGCCCTCGTATCCAATTAATGTACTGCATATGTAATGGAACATCTAGTCCATGCCGTGCTTCAAAAGCAGCTATCGTTTCTGGAGTTGCATAACGACCGAGATGTCTTCTCGCAGGGTCTACACCTCCCACTCTGAGCATCATGAATGCAATGATGGTAGCTAAGAGAATTACGGGTATAGCCTTTATGATCCTTTTTATGATGAACCTTTGTCTTTTACTTTTGATGTATTTTTCCAGCATTTTATCCTCCATGATTTAATTTATTGCTTTCTTGTAAAAAATTGTTAAAAAGGTTATTATGTTTAAAATATGAATATTGACAATGTTTTTTAGAACTTATTTTCTTAACTGCATTAGACCTAAACACGTGTAAAGGAGGAACATTTTCATATCCAGAATTTGTCTCCTCATAAAATTTTTTTTTCATTTTACCGACCATTACCGATCTCCTTCAATATTCGCTAAACGATGGTACATAGTTATATTAATGTTTTTTGTAAATATCTTAAGTTGACAAGATTTGCTAAAGTGAGTGCTCCCTTCAACATGATTTAAGGAATCATGACATATAAATTTGTTCCACCTCTGAGATATAGATATAGTATAATATTTAATATAATTATATAAAACACAGGTATTAAATTCTACCAACAAGGAATAGATATAAATCAAACCAAAAAAATCATCATTTCAGATGAAAAAGAGATCAAAAATAAAACTTATCGGGACTATGATCATCATCGCTGCATGGGTAGTTTTAATAACTGGGATAATCAAAGCACCTCCTTCTATATGGATGATACTTTTATTTGTTTCAATTATTTTTTACATTGCGGTAACCAAGAGAACTTACAAAAGAAAACGGAACATAAAAAAGGTAATAGAGGATATGGACGAATACATGGAA
>PUNK01000011.1 GCA_003552585.1 Thermoplasmata archaeon
CTTTTGTTAAAGCGGACACCTACCGCTAATTTGAACCAAGTCGCCGAGAGGTCATCTCGACTAACAGATATACATACGATGGGGAGGATATATAACTTACTATCGGTATTCACCCCCACCGTAGAACCGTGGGGTTCTCTACCTCTGAACAGGTCATAGATGTTATTAAAAGGTAAAAAGAATCAACAGAGTGTTTAACCTATGCTCAGACAACTTTTTTTAAATACTTAACCCATGTATTTACTTTGTAATATTCCCCAACACGCTTTGATCTTTTACGGATCTCACAAAACACGTTTGGAAAACAGCTTAAAATTGTTTAAAAGGATCCTAAAATTCCGCCGGCAAACACGTTTCCGGCCCCCAATTTCACCCGATCATGAAACTCGTCCGCTCTTCTCTCCACCCAGACATCCAAAATACAAGATCACAGCAGCCATCTATCATATATTTACCTTTCAATCTCTCTGATCCTCACATTCACCCTATCAGATGATCGATTATGTTTTAAAGGGATAGCACACCACGCTTTTCCTTTTAATTCTCTTTTAAGAAGGTTTATAAGAGTAGGATGTCCCATTTCCATAAATATATTTTTAATCGTACTCGCATCAGTATTTTCTTTGAGGCTTTCTATAGAATGATCTACAAATTTTTCTTGGGATGTAGGGATATTTGATAGGTTTGATAATACTGTAAGAGAAAAGAAGTCGGCAATTGCTTCGGAGAGAGGTTGATCAAAATATTCTCCTGAAGAATGCTGGTAAGCCCAACAATGACCTACTTCATGAGATAAAGTATTCATCGTAGAAATTAATGGATTACCCCCAACTAGAAGTTTGATCTCTATCTTGTCTGAAAATCTTTGATGTGAAGCTATCCCCACAACATGCGTTTTGTCAGATAAGTTTCTTCTATCTTTATACAATTTTATCTTTATCTCATCGGGATAGATGTGGAAGCCTCTTCGTTCCATCACCCTTCTTATCGTCTGTAATAACTCCCCATCGATCCTCCTGCTCGATTTTATACTTTCATGCTCACATCGCTGACAATATCTCCTATGATCAGGGTATTCAACTGTAACGATCGGAGAACCACATGTTCTACATGATTCGTCTATCGATCCACAACCGGCACAGTATTTCCGTCCCCAAAGATCACAGTAATATCTCCCATGGAGATTTTTATTACAGTTTGTACATCTCTCATCAAATATGATCTCATTCACCCCCACCACATATCTCACAGTTCTTCTTCCGAGTTACATCTTTCTTACGTTTGTAGGTCCCACCTGATCCGATGTTCATGAGCAACTCTCTATAATCAAGACAATCTTCCATCAAAACTACCTTCGTAAGGTAAGTGACCAAACCCGCTGCTATCGCATGTGGGAAACAGATAGAAGGGTGAATCACATCATCGCATCCTGAGCCACTGCCTTTATCCATAGAATCACTTGGATGATAACATCGAAAACATCCTCCTTCGGCCCAAGGAGCATCCCAGAAGACCTTGAGAAACTTACTATCCTCACTGACACCAGATATGATATGAGGAAGCTCTCTATTTTTACAGTACCTGACGATCTGATATACCGCCTTATTATTGTCAACCGTCGCTATGACAAGGTCAGCACTTTCAGCGACCTTTTCGAACCTGTTCAAAAATTCATCAAAAGGAAGTGCGTATCCAGCGATCCTCTGATCCCTCGTGGTCCTGAAAGGTTCTAAAAACTCCGTTAAGGCCAATACTTTGCTCCTGCAGAGATCTTTTGGTAAAAACAATGATCTATTGAGATTAGAAGGTGATATTTTATCATGATCGACGAGTATCAAGTCAGTTCCCAATTTGACAAGGTAGAATGAGAGTAAGCTCCCTAACGCACCTACTCCCACCACTACTACATTTTTGTTGTAGACTTTTGAAGGGTCAAATATTTTTTTTGAAAATCTATTTTCTCTATCGTTTATCTTATCCGGATCTAAAGATATTTGTGTGTCGATAACCTTGTAGATGTCGGTTTCCACGGCGGGTAAATCTACCTCCTTCCAATCATCCTTTGATTTCCCAATATCCATCTCTTTCCCCTCTATTCAAGCCATTGCCTATCATTTTGAGGTCGTCAAAGCCCTTAACATAGAATACGTTCATACGTGTATTGTTCTTATTCAATATTATGCCACAGATCTTACCATAAAGCCCTCTTAGCAGCGAAAACGTTTCTTTGTCTGTCATCGATGGTTCTAACCACTCCCCAGGATGACGATGTAGCATAATCACAAAACGATCACCGAATATTTCCGATGTTTTCAATTTTTTATAGATATCCATTCGATCGGTATTACCGAAAGTCAATCCCTTTTCTTCCATCTTTGGTTTCGCTGTTCGGTATAATACATAATCACCAGAATGTTTCACTGCAAACCCTATAAGTTCTTCTTCAACATCTATTTTTTCACACTCTTTAGTTATAAAATAACTAGGTATGATCAGAGAAGATCCTTTTTCTATATCACTCTTTTTTCGTAAGACCGGCAAGTATCTTGTCTTCTGTGTAGTAGCTTTAGAACTCACATTTTTGGATTTGTGTTTTTTGATCCTATCCAATATTTTCATCTAACTTCCCCTCCAACCTTTTTCAAATATCTCTCTACTTCTCTAACACACCCTACCAATGATATAGGATATCCTTCTATCGAATTATCCCCTTCTACATGTATCCTCCATATATTGTCCTCTCCGGTGGTCTCGAAGAAGCACTTTCCGTGCTTTGATCCCAATATTTCCTCATCTAGATCTTTGATATACACTACCCAATACGGTCCTTGTTTGTATGCAAAGCCAGGCCACTTATAACCATTTGCTTTGAAGTGACCTTGATAAACACCCTTTTCAATCATAAACCAATCATCTAAAAGGTCGGTCTTCTTGGCCTTTTTAAATCCTGCTGTTCGATCACTTAATTCGATTTCGAAATCATATTGATCTCCATCCACTTTATGAAGATCGTATATTTTGGGTCCATCGCTTGTCCCTTTAAACCATCCTTTAATTTTTTTCAATATATTCATGGAAAACCACCTCCTGATCGGATAAAAGGAGGGGAAAGGGTTTGGTGGTAGGTAGCTATATCAGGTTTTGGAGAGACCTCTATCTCGTCACCATGTGACACCTGGTCAAAGACTTCTCCAACTAGTTCATCACCGTTTTTCATGAGCGATAGCCTATATGGTGGGACTGAGATACCAGATCCGAGCTTTTCAGCTATCTTCTCTTTGAGATCCTTGACCGTGATCCCTGGTATCACATCTATTTTCCCATTGTATTCTTCTTCGTCTCTACCTACCACTTTAGCCTCAACTGTTTTGACTTTTTCTGTACTCATCCTTTATCACCTCCTTTCGAGTTTTCATTTTCTTCTTTAAAATGGATAACAAAATCGAATCGAATTCGAGGATGATCTTCACCAAAAAAATGATCGAAATTGGTGAGTGATCGATGAAAAATTTTATCCTCGAACAGATCTGCAAGAAACCTAACTTTCCGAAATACCTCCTTATCATCAGGATAAGTCTCTCCAGCATACCGTGCATACCTTGTCAATCTATTGATCTTTTTTCGATCTGGTAATCCAGTCAAACATCTATCTATCTTGTCTATCAATTCTCGTTTATCCATCATCAACACTCACCTATGTTACAAATATTCTTCTTCCTCAACATTTTACTCAGAGTCTCATTGAACTCTTCGGGTCCTATCATATTTTCTAATGTAGCCTCTGCATGTGACAGCGGAAGATATCTTGGAACATCTTTTTCCCGTAAGAAATTACTTTCGTCCCCTATCCTTTTTCGTTTCATCCTTAGATCACCTCCCTTAGCCATGGGTAATCTTTTGGATTATTATCCAAATTAGCTTTCATCTCAGATCGCCAGATATCTACTGCTAGAGTCCTATCTCTTTTGAAAACCTCTAAAAAATCATCCATACCAACCTTTCTTACATTTCCATCATTTTCTACTGAATTCCTGAAACCTCGATTGAAAACCCTATCCATATCTCCAACGACTTCTGCCCCTGTGTATCCTGCTGTCAGATCTAAAAGCGTATCGATATCGATATTCCCTTTCAAGACTTCTTTCTTTTGTTCTAATCCTTGTTGGATTATTTCCCTTCTACCTTCTCGACCTGGAGGTCCTATATATAGCCTGTCTGACAACCGGCCAGATCTTAATAAAGCACTGTCTAATAAGATCGGGTTGTTAGTTGTCCCTATCAGCAGAACCGGTAGTTGATCCTTCCCATGAGAATTCAACTCAGATATTTCGGTCAACAGCTGGTTGACTATAGAACGTTTGTTCGCAGAGGCAAGGTTCCTGTCAGTAGCTATAGACTCCAGTTCGTCAAAGATGATTATAGAAGGAGCTTTATCTATAGCCAATTCAAATATCTTTCTGACTTTATCTTCTGACTCGCCTAGGAATTTATTCAAAATATCTGAAGGGGTGATCTGGATAAGGGAAGCTTCTTTACTCTCCGTAGCAGCGGCCTTTGCCAACATGGTCTTTCCTGTGCCAGGCGGACCATATGCCAGTAGACCGTTAACCGGTCTTTTTCCAAACTTTTTAGCTAGACTAGGGTGATCCAAAGGAGCAATCAACCTGTCCCGGAGATACTGCTTTGCATGCTGGAGGCCTCCTATATCTTTGAATGATACATTCGTTTTATCTTTAACAATAAACTGATCCATATCATTTTCTTCATTGTTCGAACTATGTGTCTTCTTTTTCTTATATTTTAAATAGTCTATCTGACCTTTGATAGATCGGATCCTCGTCCTTATGAAGTTCTTTGTATCAGGTGGTGACTTAGATAATGCCCTTCGATAGCACTTCATAGAGCGTTTTAGTAGGCCGATCCTTTGTTCTCCTTCTTTCCCTCTTGCATTGTTTAGGTAACCCTGGCCCTTGGACATCCATTTTTGATAACCCATGGTAAGCATCAAAAAGAGAGAAAAATAAAATAGAAGAGGGAAGTGACCACTCATGTTGTGGCCACCTCTTCTTCAACAATATCTTCTTCGAGGAACGATGCTTCTTCACTTGATTCTGCAGCAATCCTTTCGAGGATGGCTTCAGCACGTTCATTGTTCTTGGGAGTTGCCATCTGCTGTTTTCTGTTCTCTAGCTTCTTTCTGAGCTTCCGGACATTTTTGCGAAGTTCTTTCTGATGTTCGTTGTCAAGTAGATCCTCTTGTTGGATAGTCTCAAGTGTCTCTTCCACGTATTGCTCTATCTCGTTTGAATACCAGGCTAATCTTGCTGTATACAAAGATCTCAAGATCGTACCATAGTTCCCCCTGATCAATCCTTGGAAATCCTCGAGTTCAGATATTATTGTTGCCAGCGTCATGGCTTGTTCGGGATTCCCGCTCCGAAGAAGCTGCTGGATCTTCGTCTCTAATCCTGATATCTCGGACTCCGTCTGATCTAGGAAAAACTGGAAAGTTTGGCTCATCTCTTCTTGTTTTATCTGTAGTTCCTCGATATCTTCAATACTTTTGTCTTCGCCAAAGATAGCTTCTCTTATACTCATATTTTATATCACCTCCTGGTCAGATTCCGATCTGTTAAAAGACATATCGAGTATCAATTTAAGCATCTGAAGGTAGGGAAAAGTAGGGAAAAGTCTGTTAAGTTCTATTATCAATCCTTGATGATCTTTTATATCTAGCAGATCTTCGATATAGCATACTGGATCGGAAGACCTAGATGCATTCCATTTTAGAGTTGAGTAGGGTCTATACTTAGCGATCGTTGTATCGATCAGAGCTTTCCAGATGAGTTCGGGGTCATCAGTAAGAAAAGATATATCAGCCATGGCCTGAATCGTTTCATCTACTTTTGCACCAGTGATCCATTTACCATCCCTTTTCTGCTTCATCAATTCTATCAGAGTGCTATTTATCTTTCCATCATCTAATAGAAATGAACGGGCGATGTTTGAAAAGCGGTTCAGATCTAAGACGGTCCTTTCATCATCTATGACTTTGATGCGGGTTTTGAATTCATCTGTGTTTGAGATATCTATATTCAACAGCATCAACATCATCTGTACAGGATAATGTCTGAAAGCATCTATAGGTAGTGAGAAAGAGAGGTTCCCTCCCTCCCAATATAAGGTCAGAAGACCTTGGATCACCCTCCTCGAATGTTGAATCCCTCTCTCACTAAACGTTCTTTTTATCGTCAAGGGAGGATCAGCGGGCTCAACACCATTCATCTTCATATATTTCTTATAAGCTATGTATAGGCCAGGGTATGATAACCAGTAATCAACTGTAATAAAGTCGAACACTAAACGTCCTTCCTCTGTCTTAGGTATACCTAGAATCGAATATTTTGATGTGGATGCATAGAACCATCGATGGGTTTTATTTACTCTCATCTTATCCTGGATTGACCTTATGATATTCTTGATCTTACTATTTTTAAACCCAACATTTGCGTCTTCTCTCTGTGAACCATCATCATGGAATATTACGTATCGACTCATAACCTACCACCCCTTCTGCTCAGTCCAATCTCTTCTTTCAATGTTTCTAGTAACTCGTCTACGTTCAGATCACCGATCTTATCTCTCACTGAAATTTTTGGACTATTTTGGTATCTCTTGAAAAGCTGTGGATTGGTTGGTATAACCTTGACTTTATCAGAATTCTCAAGGCTTTGAAGAAGGCTAGCCCAACGTTCAAGGATGAATTCTGAGGGATTGTCGAGGGAGACCTTATCAAGAAATGTAACGACTATATGAGCTCTCACTCCGATGGGATTATCAGACTCCTGAGAGATCAACCTTTCAAACATCAATTTTTGTTTTCGTAGGTCTTTACTTATTTTGACTGTGAACAGAACTAGATCTACTGAGTTCAACAGTCTTCTGATCCTATGGCTTCTAGAACCTCCAGAACCTGAACTTAGGGGCTCAAGGAGCTCCCCGGCTGGATCGAGAAAGTGTAAACGGGTTTTGCTCCTGCCAGTCCGGCCTTCAAACTGTAAAGACCTAACCAGCACGGTATCTGGTGGAGTTTTGCCATCCATCACTCTATCTTCAGAATCAGTGATCTCTTTTACATTGTTTACATCTAATAAACTAAAAGCTTCAATTAACGTCCGGATGGTCGTGGTTTTACCCGAGCCACCTATACCTGCTAGCAGGATAGAGTAATCCTTTATTTTCCTGTGTTTTCCTTTCTTCTTATCCTGTGCACTCTTCAAAGCATCTCTAAAAGCTTCTATGATACCTCCTTTGTACTTTCTAAGACGCACCTTCAATCTCCAGAATAATGTCAACGTTGCAACCACCGATACCACCATGCCGATAAGTTGTCCAGGATTATCCTGGAAATATCGCAAAAACCATGAAACAACCCCTTCGATTCCTACAATTATCTGATGTAAGTATAGCATCTTTTAACCTCCAATTCTTTGACATCTAATTCTTTTAAGATCCCTAAAGCCTTCAACCTGCAGAATTTCTTCGACTCACGATAAGAATTGAATTCCATTTGTTTTAATTCTTGAATATCCCTCTCTTTTAGTCCATATTGTTTTCCCCATAATTCTACTGATCTTCTTATCTGCCTTTCCGTAGGTTTTTTAAACTTTATTTCAAAGCATCTATCTTTGATGCTATGATCTAGATTATCCGAGAGATTTGAGGTCAAAAGAGCCACAGCATTTAATTCATCTATTTTGTCAAGCAGGGTATTCAAAGATACGTTACTTTCGAGCATGTGGGTATTTTGATTGTATTTTAACCTAGAAGAACCTATAATGTCGACCTCGTCTACTATGAACAAATGATTGGAGTCTTTTATTGACTCTTTGTGTTTTTTGATTAAATCGCTTGTCGTACCAACATATCGTAAGCACAACTCATCTCCTGTGAAATATGTAGTCTGAAATCCGTTTCCCTCTGCCACTTCCTTGGCCTTTCTCAAAACTTGAGTTTTCCCTACACCAGAAGGACCTGTGATCAAGATGACAGAAGGAAAAATCTCTAGATTTTCCATATCTCCTTCCAATCGCTTGAACAGTAGATTTATCATCTCACACGCCTCATCACCTGGAATAAGACTCTTCTCCAATCTTACGGAGCTTTTTTTCTTAATAGTTCGGTCCTCTTTGATAACTATCTTCGTGTTAGGGGTGGTTACTCTACCATCTGGAGGCACGATTGATGTGATCATTACTCTACCGCTGGGCAAGTCCATCCATTCTTCTTTATTTTCCTCCCAGATCGGGAGGAGACGGTTTTCTTTCAGTTCCTTCCTAATATTCTCATCGGAAAGTGAACCAGTATTTTTTACTTCAACACGCTTTGCTTTCTTCATATCATATCACTCCATATGTTGATATTCTTCAACACCTCCGGGATATCCTCGATATCTTTAGGTAATATCAAAATCTCATCGATATCACACTGGACAAACCTTTGACCTAATGGTTCGTCATTTCCTGTATAAAAATAAGCGCCTCTAAATATCTTAGAGGGGTCAAAGAACTTTGCCAAGCCTCCACCATTCTGTTCAGATCGATCATAGAAAACATCGGCCAAATCTTCAACAAGACCTTCATCAAATCCTAAAAGTAGAGCATACTCACGTGGTCCTTTGTCTTCCAATATGTAGCAATCCAAAATACCTGGTAAGACTCTTACGTTATTTCCCCTTCTTACGATTCGAGATAATATCTCATTGTTGAAATCTCTAATCATATCCCCAATTCCTTTAATAAAAGAATGTCTTAACTTATTATAGACATGCTTTCTCTCTTTGAACGTCTCTTCATAACTTTCTTGGATACCTATTATTTCAGAGGGAGCTAGATCATCCAATTCTTTAGTAATCGAATCATAAGATGTCTGGGAAGTCCCAACTACTGCATCCTGTATCTCTTTCTTAATATCATCAATCCCTAGTCTATCTTCGATATCTTGTAGGCAATTTTCACATACACAAGTGAGCTGCTGGGGAGATGTTCCGATCGGTTGAATCATACGGTAAGAAAGTATTATTGTCTCAATTCCATTGTTTCCCAGAATATCTAATATTCGTTCTATCTGGGTTAGACTATCATCCATCAATAAACTAGAGGGACATAAATCATTGTATTTACGGTCTGGTACATTCTCCTCTGGAAGACCGATTCGTGCGCATTTCAACTCACTATAAATCTCAAGTGGGGAAAATACGACCGTATCTACTTTTTTGAGGATTTTTGGATCTTCTAGAAAATGAGTCGTCGATGGAATTATCTCGATCATGATTTCATCTACAGATGTCTCCTGAATACAAGATTGGATCTCATTGTACTCGCCAGGGTAAGAAATGATGGAGATCCTATCCATCGTAATCACCTTTGCACTGATCATTCGATCCACATTTATCCCTAGCTAAACATTTGTCTGGATCCATTAACAGGCAGATACGAGTAGATATTTCATGGCACTTTACATTCGTTTTCGCGGTTTTTCGGATCATCTTATCTATAAAACTTAAGGCACTTAAAGGATGAGGTATTTTCCATTACGTATATTGGATCTCCTTGAACTTATAACGGCCGTTCTGGAAAGTGAAAATATCGTGAAAATTGAGGTGATATCTAAACACTAAATCCATGATCTGGTCTTCTCGTAGGTAAAAATGATCGACTGAATTTCGTATTTACAACGTTTTCGAAAATGGAGAAAATTAGAAACACTGGCAGGGAATTTTTTAAAAAGCCCTTCGTTACTTGGGTCGTATGATCGCTACTTTATCCCTATATCAATCATCATTTTGATGTTTTTCTATAAATACAAACAAATAACAATACTAACGCTAACGAGATTCGAGTGTTGTCGATAAACTCGTGGTTATTTTTGTCTTTGTCATATAAAATTGTTCATTAAATCCTATTTCCAAACCTATTACGAAACTAAAGGATCTCAACACTACGAGATTATCCAGAAAAATCCATGATGGCAAAAATTGATCTTTATTCATAACTCTGGGTGACTTCGTTATAACTCTCTACGAATTCCTCTAAAAAGCCATCTAAATATCTTTTCGTTAGTGGATGACCTACTAAAACGTGATTTTTTTCGTTATCATAAATAACCTATACTTCAATCTACATTTTGTATAATGTGAAAAAATGAAGGCGTGTTTAAAAAAAAGAGGGTCAAAAGAGGGTCCCCTAAAAGTTGATATAGGAGAAATCAAAAACATCTCATTAGGAGGGGGGTCAAACGATGTTAGATGTAAAGAAAAAAATTGTGAAAAATGTGATAATCTTTTGTGTTGAATCGTCAATCATACTAAATATAAACTATTTGCACATAAAAAATCAACTAGATGATTTTTATATTGATCTAGGAAAAAACTATATTAACGCTTTTGACTATAAAGGTATAGAGGTAGAAAAATGTCGATACTGAAATTCCCTTATGGAGAGTCTTTCCCAGATATAGAGGATCTCCAACACGATCCCAGCTGGTTTGACGTTCTTTATAATGTTTTTAAGGAAAGGCTGGAGGAGCGAACAACACCGATAATCTGGAGGTCGGCTACAGAAGTAAAAGAAGAAGTAAAAAACAAGAAGGAAATCGAAAAGAGTAAACTATTCAGTAACTTGAATGAGGACGAAAAGGAAGAAAAATTCAATCAACTATTCAATAGGAATGTAGCATCAAACCTACCTGGTATCTCTAAAGGAGGTCTCCTAACGACCTATAAGCGGGGATTTTCTGAAGGAAATAATCAATGGGTAGTAGCTCCTCAAATGCACCCAAAACAAAGAGAAAAGCATAAAAAGGTCCTCCGAGAAATCTTCGAGGAACAGGGTATCCAAATATGTTCGAGAGCACCTGGGAGTACATTCTTATTCTCCGAGCATGCAGTTGTCCACGGGCAACCGGCGATAATGATCCCCATACCTTTGTACACGTTTACGGGAGTAAAAAAAATTGAGAAAAAAGATAAATACGATAGTCAAATCGATATAATCGATGTGGATGGAGATGGTGATCGTTTTACAGGTCTAATCAAACCTAAAAAGGACATTGAAAAAATCAAACCTAAACTAACTCCCCCCCTTAAAGCTGTAAAGGTGATCAACCAGGATGTTATGAGGGAAGTAGATAAAATCGTAAAGAAACATTTTGACGAAGTATTTGGTGAGGGTGTGTATGAACCTTTCGCTCAGATGGTGGTTTCATCTATACCTAGCTCGACCGGATTGGGGGGATCTGCTGCATGTGGTATTACATTGTCTCTCTCTCTACACAGATTATTTGAGAAGAAAAATGGAGATAAATGTTTAACAATAAAAGAACTAAATGAATTTGAAAGGTATCTATGTTCGTGGTCAGACGATTGCTGGATATACCAGGATGAAGGATTAATTGAGGGATTAAAAAATAATAAAGATCTGGAAAAGGTCTTTCATTCAATCAAAAACCTTGCAATCAGACTCGAGAATATCTATCATTCATCTCTATCAAGCGGTGCACAAATTATTGCTTCGATGGTCGGAAATCCCAATGGATTTCCATTATTCTATGCGCCTATGTTCCATCCTCCAAAAAAGGATGATGATCACTTTTGTATCGATGGTGATGAACTATGTGGTTCAGTTTGTAAGGTATGTGGCGAACAAGAGGAATATAATAACGATCAAAATAATTTCAAATATAGTTGTCCGATTTATTGCCAGAACTTTCAAAGTCTTGTCGAACATAGATATTTAAACGACTTAGATAAACTAAGGATAACTATTAAAAACCTAGAAAAGTTCTTTTTCAAAGAGAATTCGTATTTGATGCTTTTCTCTGGCGAACGTAAAAGTACTAATAAGATACAAAAAGAAAGAAAAGAATATTTATCAAATAAATCTGAAACATGGTATAAAAATATACATTCAATTTTATCACCATTGGAAAAAGATGAATACATTGCTGATAATATAAGTAATCCTATGGGGAGATTTTTAAAAGTACCCGGAAGAAAGGATGAAATTGCACAGATATATATTGAATCAAAAGTTATGAAAGTTATTGGGGGAAATGCATTGATGTTGAGTGCAATATTACTTAGTTCAAATGAAGATCTAGATGAAAAAAGGTCTATTATGATTGATTATATTAATAATCTACACTCATTTTATCGGTTGATCAAGGTGAGCAAATATGGAGTGAATAGGGTGTGTTCATATGCGGTTAGAGAACAAACTGGATCAAAATTATTGGGCGCTGGAGGAGATGTGATGATATTCGGGATGACCTCTACTATAAGAAAGATTATGAAAACTGATCCGACTGGAACAATAAGGGCAACACCTTATGAGTTACCAGTTCATTACACATCTGAATCTGGTTTCGGACTCGTATCTAAAGAACCGAGGACTCCGCCTGTCACTATAGTAATGGATGATGATGAGAATCTAACTTGCCCTCCAAGGTCAGAATACAAGGGAGTAGTAAGTAAAAAATGATCAACACATGTCAGCAATATGGTACCATCATCGATAATGCCAATAGGGATGATTATCAGAATCATAGATTCTAATTCATCTTCGTTACCACATAGATGAAGCAGGGCGAAATAATTACAAGTTAACGATGCGAGAAAGTTTGAGTAGGTATTCAATCAATTCATTTTCCCTTCGTCAGGGAAAGTGATAACCATCTTTCATCTAAAAAAAGTGAAAAAAATTTCTTATCTTCCCTTCCTAAGACCACTTCCTTCTTTTTCTCTGTTTTTCTCCAAAACAAAGATTTACAAGGTTATTTAATACGACCGTTCAGGGATGCTAAAATAACATCGATCGATCATAGAATACTGCTATTAAAGGATAGATTCGATTAAGAAGAGATATCCGATAATTAAAGATGCCAACGCTAGACCTAAAACCATAGACATAAAATATTTGATTTTATTGTCATCATCGATCTTCTTTAATATATTTATTATAGATATCAAGATAGGAGTGAACCCTATAGCGATCAAAACTAAAAAGAGTGATGTTAATATGATTTCCTGAGATTGAAGTATAAACATTATCCCAGAAACTCCGATCATCCCGAAAATGAAACTTATGACCCCGAACTTTATACATTCACTCAAAGCCTCCGTTATCTTATGTTTACTCAAAACTTTATCTTTTAGATCGATATCCTCTATCCAACCATAAGATAGTTCTTTATAGTATTCGGTACCATCTTGGACCTTTTTGGATCCATATGCCTTCTCAACTTCTATAGCATCCTTTATACGTTTATTCAATATATTATAACCATAAAGAATGGATGCCAATCCAGCTATAAAGATAACAAAAGATCCACCGATGTATATCTGATTTGCATATACACCTCCCAGCATATATATGAAGGCTATCATCGCAGACAATCCAATGACCGCTGACATACCGCCAAATACGTAATAATTTGTAGGGAAATCTACTGTAGTTCTTATCATCTTTATCGGTTCGTGCCACTTAAAATAGTCTGGAGGAAGACTTTCACCAGAATGATATCCTGTATGTCTTAAACCTCCTTTAAAGCCCCTACCCCTTGGGTCCTTTGGATCGGTCGGACATAACCATAAGCCATGACAGTAGAGTCCTGATCTTTCTCTGCTCACGATAGGTGACCAACTGGGTCCTTTAGGAAATGTAAGTGCGACCACACGATCGATTATTTTTCCACCATGATCGATATTTCTAACCTTTAAGTTGCTGTGAAACCTATCGTATATCATATCTACATCTTTACCATTGACTGTCCTGTCACATATACTGCAGTGATGATACACCCTCATAAATTAACATATAGAACTAACTACGATAAATATCTTTCTATAAACATGATACAAAGGGTATTAGCTACCTCTCCATAATGAAAAAGTTATTAGGGCATAGAATCAAATGACCTTGAACCTGTAAGTAAACACAGGGAGTTATATCATGTATAGAGATAGCTCCCATAGAGCACACACAAAAATTCTAATAACCTCTTGTCAAATCCCTGACCGATAAAGATGGACTTCGATAAGGGACTGGATCGGAAAGGCACATCCTGTGCGAAATGGGACTTCCTCGAAGAGTACTTCGGCAGAGACGACGTACTGCCCATGTGGGTAGCGGATTCCGACTGGAAGACCTGTGAGCCCGTTATAGAAGCGTTAAAGGAGAGAGTGAAGCACGGTGCCTTCGGTTACTCCAAACCCTGTGAAAAACACCATCGAGCCGTGGTAGATTGGGTTGAAAGAAGGTACGGCTGGAAGATCGATCCCGAATGGATCGTTTACACTAACAGTATCACTTCGAGTCTCAGCGTGGCTGTCAGGACCTTCGCTGATATGGGTGATTCAGTTGTCATCCAACCTCCGGTTTATTTCCCATTCTTCTCACTGATCAAAAACAGCGGATGTCAGGTTCTAAAGAACCAGTTGAAGTATGATGGTGGAAGATACAGGATGGACTTCGAGGATCTTCAACAGAAGTTCTCACCCGATGACGAAGAAAGGGATAGAACCAGTATGATGATACTCTGCAATCCACACAATCCCGTAGGTAGGGTTTGGAGCAAAGAAGAGTTGAACAGAGTTGCCGAGTTGGCTTTAGAAAACGATGTCATGGTCGTATCAGACGAGATATTCTCCGATTACATCTACAAAGATGACCACACTCCTTTTTCTTCCATATCCAAAGAGATAGCTGAGGATTCCATGACCTTGATAACCCCGGCCAAGAGCTTCAATATTGCGGGTTTGAAGATGGCTATAGCCATAATTCCAAATCCAAACCATAGAAAAAGGTTCGAGGATGCTAAAGAACTATTAGTAAAACAACCGAATATCTTAGCTCTTACGGCTCTAAAGGCTGCATACGAGCACGGAGATACATGGATCGACTCCCAGCTAGAATATCTTGACGAAAATAAGAGATTTGCCTTAGATTTTATCGAAAATAACATACCGAAGGTAAGCGCCGTCGAACCAGAAGGGACCTTCCTGCTGTGGATAGATTTCAACGAACTGGACCTTGACCCTGACAAGCTCAACGAGCTCATCCTTGACGAAGCCAAGGTAGCTCTTATCGAAGGTAAAAAGTTCGGGTCCGGAGGAGAAGGATTCATGAGACTCAACTTCGCCTGCCCTAGAGATACCTTGAATGAAGGTCTACAGCGTATCAAGAACGCAGTGGAAGACGTTTATCGATGAAGTTGTTCTTAACTGCCGTAAACACTAGGGCATCCTTTACATTCTACTGAATGATGATCACATCTCTCACAATCGGTGCCACATGGAGGTTCATCTCTTTCTACGACTTCTCTCGACATACCAAAGTGTTCCGAGAAGAAAACATCTACTTCTGATAGTCCAAGTGTCTTCTCCGGTTCCTTCTCGATTCCTTCAAGCCACCATCTGTGGTCTTCAGGTATGGAGAAGAGTAACACCAACATATCCCCCTTCACCACGTTCATCACACTGTAGGGACAATCATCGAAAAGGCCGCATATCTTAGCAGCATGCCCCTCTGCTTTACCCACTAGGATACCCAATATGTTCATGGATCCCATGATACTAAAACCCATATGAAAAGGTTTCTTAACAGATGATGTGATAGATCATGAAACACATTGCGTCAGATAAGGTTTTATCAGTCTAAAACGAGAGGAACAAAACTTGTTTTGTGGGTTGCTGGAACTCGGTCTGAATGACGAACTATGAGCAGGAATCAAGATTCCCTCCATATCTCTCGAAGAGGGCGAGACGACAGGTGGTGCGGACATACTGATTGAAACCATACTAACATTTTTAAATCGATAACCAGATGCGGATCTATGAGTTCGATATTATTCTGGGCTGGAGTTTCGATAGGCTTAGGTATGATAGGAACGTTGATCGCCTTTCTGTCCGCTTTTAGAAAGAGAAATGAGATAATATCTCGTATGGACCCTTATGCAACGGACAAACTTATAGATGAGGAGGAGGAACAGGAGATGAGCTTCTCATCTCAATCTTTGATCATGTCGATCCTCCCGACCACAGGGGTGACCTATTGTTTTTTGGTATCGGTACTGATAATCATGGCTGGAGAACTGACCGATGTTCAACACAAGATCGCCATAGGTGCCGTTTTGGCAGTCGGTTTGAGTGCATTTTTTGGAAATATAGGTAGGAGTTTGTTCTACGAGGAGATCTTCGATGGTCTGGACGAAAAGGGCGAAGGAAGTCTAGGAAACTTTGGACGGTATATGATCTTTCTGGTATTACCTGAGACCGGCATCATCCTGGGCCTCATGTTCGCTCAAGTTGGACTCGTCTTCTCAGGTATCGCCGGCGAGGGCACAGCGACCTTTGGTATGGACGCCGCGAACTCTTATCTGTGGGGCAGTGTCATCCTCGGTTTGTCATCAAGTGCCACCATAGCGATGGGATACTCCTTCGATAATACAGAACCACTTTACAAGGATATGTCCATCTACATCAAAAAGCTCACGAAAACCATCCTGCCACACTTCGTCAATATAGCTGGGTTGGTGATAGCCATATTCATCATGATCTCTTCGGGTATGGTGGGATGAATCGAACTCGCATCAGGATGACAAATATTTCCGCCATGAATATTCTAAAATAAGTTTTAATAACTCCGAACATATGTTCTCTCCATGTGGTACCTGTACATACTCCGTATGGATGACGGATCCCTCTATACCGGGGTCACAACAGATATAGATAGGCGTCTAGATGAACACAGGTCAGGGGAAGGCAGTAAATACGTCCGGAGCAGGCTGCCCTGTGATCTGGTTTACAAGGAAGAGCACCGAGACATGAGTTCCGCACTGAAGCGGGAAGCCGAGATAAAAAGTTGGAGTAAGGCCAGGAAGGAGGGACTTGTTTCCAAAGAGGGATGATATATATATTCAGATCCTCCATCCTTCACGACTTTGATTGACTTAGTTAAAGATGATAAAACTCCAATAATAAATTTTGTCATGATCACAATGTAAGGTAGTGAATTTATATATCAGAAAGCTTTCATCTGACAGTGGTAACCATGACTGAACTCTACGAATATGAGTTGGGTAAAGCTGCAGTAAGATTGGTCAAAGATTCTCTCGATCTCAAGATGGATGAGACCTTAGTTATAACTGCAGATACGGAAAGTAATGAGAGGGTCGTCGATGCGACCGCAAGAAAGGCTTTTGAAATCGGGGCAAAACCGATGGTCGTGTGGATCCCATCGCCCCTCGGAGTAGGGAAGGATGCAGATTCCATGTTACCGTTAGATGCACTCACTGCATTACTCAAAGAAGCCGATGCATGGGTGGAGTTCAACAATAAATGGCTGTTGTATTCAACTCCCTTCGAAAGAGCTATGGAGGAAAATCCAAAACTGAGGTACCTCTGCCTGGTCGGACTTGACGAAGACATGATGGTGAGGACCATAGGCAGGGTTGAAAGAGAAGAGTTAGAGGAGTTCATGATTAAGGTAGCTGATCTTACTAAAGGGGCTGATCATATGCGGGTTACCACCCCTGCTGGAACGGATCTCGAATTTGACAACCATCCAAGATATCCTGTCGACTGTGATGCAGGGGATGCAAGCCAACCAGGGATGCACTTTCTTGCGGGACAGATAGCCTGGGCTCCTGATCTAGAAAGTATAGAGGGAAGACTGGTATTCGATGGTTCGGTAGAACCTCCTATCGGTTTGTTGGATGAACCCATTAAGATGACCATAGATGAGGGAAAAGTCATCGATATCGAAGGGGGTAGGGAGGCTGCAGAATTCGAGAGATGGCTGAACAGCTTTGACCACCCCAATATGAAACGACTAGCTCACATCAGCTATGGATTCAATCCCGGAGCTAAATTATCTGGAAATATTCTGGAAGATGAACGAGTATGGGGGTGTACAGAATGGGGTTTAGGGTATTTGAGTTCTCAGAACGCCCCTCCCCACGGTATCGAGGCACCATCGCATACCGACGGGATCTGTTTGAATTCAACTGTTTGGTTGGACGACATCAAATTGCTAGAGAGAGGGGCGATCGTGCATCCAGAACTTGAGGAGTATAAGAAAAAATTCGAAGGGTGAGCTCCGAAGAAACAGTGATAATAAAGGTAGATGTTCTCCATAATCATATCGGCAGATATCGTGCTCCCTATATTGATAGCTCATTATATATAGGGTGTGAACACATGGATAGGAGGAGTGTTTTTACTGTACACATCTTGCCTTTCACTCTAGGATACAGGCGCGATACTCATCAACACAATGGTTCAAAAAACTATGTCGTCATTGGGAAAACCGGTATGGGAATCTTAAATAGTCAGGTGATATGATCTCACTAGATATGTAAAATAGTGCCATCATCTCAGCTGTAGTTATGTAAAGATCCACTAAATAACTGTATTCAATAACCGTGCAGGATATATCCATACTCGCTTCCTGATTTCTTAAATATTAACATTTTTGAACATGCAAAATATTTTTACCCAACCTATAATTCTAAATCATAATAAAATATAAATACTCTCCCCTCCTTCTCCATCATCACAGGAGAAATTAGATAACATGAAAATTGCGAAGGAATTCGCTATATTTTTTCTAGCTTTGATACTTGTGACTGCAACTATTTCTTCTGCGATGGTCATATCAGCAGAAGAAGACACGGTGGTACTTGTACACATAGATGAACCCGATGATTTGATCTATCTGAGTGAATTCGGAGAAGTGATCGATCATTACGGAAGATATGTTCTATTAAGAACCCCTGAACATACAGTCTATGAACTAGAGAAAGAATATAGCATAGACCGATTGGAGCGACGTTTTGAACTCCATGTAAAAGGACACGATTTCGACCGCCGGGAGGGTATCCCGGATATTCCATCCGACCTTACCATCGATGGATATGAACCTGGTGAAGAAGGGCTGTACATAGTACAGATGCTCGGTCCTGTTAATTCCCAGTGGAGACTAGCTTTGGAAGACGAAGGTGTGAACATCATCAACTACGTTCGCAACTTTGCTTACGAAGTGAGCATGACTCCAGAGCAGGCTGAAGTGGTAGAGGACCTTTTCTTCGTTGATTGGGTAGGTATATATCAGCCAGCATACAAGCTCAACCCAGATGCCGGAGTGGGACTTGTTAATGTAAGGCTTAGACCTGGTTATGAAGTGGAAACTCTACAACATATAGCTTCGAATTTTAACGTGATCGGTGGAGAAGATTTCCGAGAGAACGGCTACAGACTTATAGTCGAAATAGACTCAGAAAGTGATCTTAAAGACCTTGCGATGATGAACGACGTCTACTACATCTCTCCATATGTCGAACCGGTACTTCACGATGAGATGGCCACGCAGATAATAGGCGGAGGTCTCTGGATATGGGATCCTGACGAAGATCCTGACAGTGCTTTCAGAATGGACACCGGTGGTGAACCCCCGTATGCTGGGGAAGCCGGATCATTAGCAAACCAGCTTGGTTACACGGGAGACGGTGTGACAATCGCAGTCGCCGATACGGGCATAGGTGATGGTACGGAAGGAGACGCAGGCCATGATGATTTTACTGGCCGTGTTGTAGGTGGATACGGTTTTGGAGAGGATGATGTCTGGTCTGATGGGCACGGTCATGGAACACATTGTACAGGTTCAGCCGCTGGAGATACCTATGAAGGGACAGGAACAGAATATTACGAAGATTATTATGCAGCCCAAGGATCGGCTCCCCTGTCAGAACTTTTCGCTGTAAAGATATTCGACGATGGTGGCGGATTTATCCCGACTGAGTACTATCCGATAGTCGAGGAACCTGCACAACGCTCCGATTCATATGTACACACTAATTCATGGGGTGCAGGAACGATGGGCTCTTACAGTGACACTGACGAGGTATTTGACCAAGCAGTCAGAGATGCAGATAGGGACACTGACGATAACGTTCCTATGGTGATAACCGTCTCAGCAGGTAACGACGGAGGCAGAGGAGATTTCGAACAGGAAACTGGAAGTCCTGGTAACTCTAAAAATGTGATCACTGTAGGTGCATCAGAGAACTACAATCCTAATCAAGGACTAGATAATCCCGAGAACATCGCAGGATTCAGTTCAAGAGGTTGGACTGAAGACAACCGTGTGAAACCCGATGTACAAGCCCCTGGTGATGGTATATATTCCACCATGCCTGGTGGAGGTTATGATATCATGTCAGGTACATCTATGTCTAACCCTGCAGTTGCAGGTGCTGCAGCTGTGGTTATCGAATGGTATGAGGAAACATATGGTTACAGACCTAGCCCTGCCATGGTAAAAGCCCTGCTTATCAACACTGCATATGATATGGATCCAAACGAAGGAGATAGTAGAGGCTACATACCAAATCAGGATGAGGGCTGGGGTATGGTCAACCTTCCAGACCTGGTAGATTCATCGGTTGATTTTATAGTAGAGGATCAATCTTCACTCTTAGAGACAGGAGATGAGGATGAATACATCCTTGCACCTCAAGATGTTGATGAGCCCTTCAAGATCTCATTGACGTGGACTGATGAGAATGCTATGGATGGAGATAGTGAGGGCGGTACTCCCACACTGAAGAACAACCTAGACCTAGAAGTCGAGACACCAGGCGGAGAGATCATACGAGGAAATGCCTTCGACCTATCAGAAGATGGTGAAAGTGATGATGGATACACTTATCCCGACGCTGAAGTTATGGCCGACTTCGACTTCAACGAGGATGGTTGGGATGATGTGAACAACGTTCAGAATGTTTACATACCTCCTGATGACGTTGAAGCGGGTACATACACGATATATGTTCACGGTACGGAAGTACCAGAGGATGCGAACAACGATGGAACTGCTAACCAAGATTATGCCCTGGTCGTGCAAAACGCTGCTGCAGGTCCAACGATCGAGCTTGAACGGCCCCTTGGCGGAGAGTACTGGGAAGTAGGTGCTGAGGAAGACATAATCTGGGAAACGAGCGAAGGAGCAGGTCAGATCACGGATGTTGACCTCGAGTACAGCACTGACGGAGGAGATTCATGGGAATACATAGTAGAAGGACACGATGATACAGGATCTTACTCATGGTTGGTTCCAGACGAAACGACCGACGAGGCTGTGATCCGAGCTACCGTACACGACGATGAGGATGATACCGAAGAGGGTACAGATACAAGTGGTGAGTTCACTATCACGGATGTTACCCCACCTGATGTCGACTTGGATTCTCCTGTTGGCGGAGAAGAATGGCATGCTGGCGAGGTTGAAGAGATCCTATGGAGCTCTACAGAAGGAGACGAACCGATAGTCGGGGTGGATATCGAATATACCCCTGACGGTGGAATTACTTGGGAAACGATCGTCGAAGGGACCGATGACACCGGATCCTACTCTTGGGAGATCCCAGATGTTACCACTTCTGAGGCTCTAGTACGAGTATGGGTCAACTGTGCCGGCGATACCTCTGGTGACGACGTGAGTGATGATTACTTCGACCTTATAGGATATCCGCCTGAACCTCCTGAGAACCTTGAAGTGGATCACTGGAGTTTAGAACAGGACATATTCTTTGAAGACGATGTATCGGAAGATAAAGGTTATACTACCGACGAATCACACGCAGAGGCCAGTGATTGGGATATACGAGATCACGGCTCATCTGTTGGAGACCAATCATGGGATTGGGGTGACGGACAGTTCAACAAAGATTCTGATGAAGGTATGCTCAGTTGGTTGATATCACCAGAGATCGAAGTACCAGGAACGGCTGAAAATGTAGAGCTTACATTTGAGCACTGGAGAGACTTCGGAGACGACTTCCTTTATGATGCAGGTAATCTGAAGATATCAACAGACGGTGTAGATGGTCCGTGGAATTTGATCGTTCCAGAAGAAGGTTACGATGGAGAAGTGCCTACTGGATGGGGCAATCCTCTCGGTGGACAACAAGCATGGGGAGGAGTACATGACTGGGAAACTGCCACGTTCGATCTGAGTGATCATGCCGGTGAATCTATACATCTCCGATGGGATGCAGGTACAGAGGCCTGGGAAGGTCTTGAAGGTGCAGGTTGGCGTGTAGACGACATAATCCTGCTTGAAGAGACTCCCACGGGAACCGATCACAACTTACTGACATGGGATGCTAGTCCGGGAGATTTACCCGACGACCTGATCGATTCACAAAATCACGAAGAGTTACAATATCCATCAAGCAAAGCCCAAAGCCTGTACGAAACAGAGAATACAAGATCACAGGAAAATGATCTCATGAGTAATGCTCCAGTGGAACACGATGATGACTGGTACTCACTATACGGGCACGTTGAAACAGAAGATAACGATGTGGAATGGAGATATGATATGGGCAATGCAGTAGGCTGGGGGCCGGATGCAGGTACATGGTACTCTGGTATGATTTTAGATCTATCAGATCATGCTGGTCTAATCACAGATGTGGCCTATTATGACACACCTCTAATCGATGGTCCCAATGTGGCTTCCGCTGTTGCGCATATAGGGATCGACGACGATGGAGCTCCTGCAGAACCCTTCTTATCGAGTTCAGAAACCTACGATGGTGACGATGAAGGTTGGATTGAGCTTGAACTTGACGAACCGGTCGATATTGATCCCAACGAAGACTACTGGATAGTGATGGAGTTGGAAGACCTTGGAGATGGACATTTCCCACAAGGGTTTGTACATGACGATGATGCCGATCCTGAAGACCCGGCTGTTGAGTATTCATCTTTCATATCCGAACTAGATGCAGATCCTCACGATCCTGCCAGCTGGAATGACGATTATCCAGCAAGAGGTGCATATGGGATCGAAGCAAGGATTACCTCACCTGATGATCCCTTCTTCGTTGTGGATATAAATGACTATGACGAAGAGGTCGAACCAGGAGATCAGGTAACTGTCGATTACACCATAACTAATATAGGTGGAGAAGAAGGCACACAGGATATAGAATTCAGAGTAGAAGGTATACTGGAAGATACTGTTGAAGATGTGACCCTTGATCCTGACCAAGAGTACGAAGACGAGTTTGTATGGCAAACTGATGATGAGCATTTGGGTATTTACAGCCTACAGGTCTCTAGTGAGGACAATGTAGATGAAGTAATAGTCATGGTAGGAGATACGAAGATAGTTACACATTATAACATCTATAGAGCAGAGGACGAAGGAGGACCATTCGAGTTCATTGCAGAGGTAGATGCTGATGCTTCTGAAAGCTACACATATGTAGACGAAGACAGAGGTGGAGCGGATCCCACTATACACTGGTACATAGTAAGAGCAGTATCAGAAGACGGAGTCGAAGAACAGAATGAGATAGCTGTACCGGAACCCGGATTAGAGCTAGATATAATCTTAAATTCTCCGATAGGCGGAGAGGTCTGGCAGATCGGATCCGACCAGGAGATCACATGGGATAGTTATTCCGGTGGAGAAGATATCGTCGGTATCGATCTTGACTACAGCACTGACGGTGGAGCTACATGGACAAACATAGAAGAAGGATTGGACGATACCGGATCATATACGTGGACAGTACCTGATGA